>CANJZW010000009.1 GCA_947479475.1 Chthoniobacteraceae bacterium | reverse complement strand
TGAAACCACTTTCTGAAAAAGACCCGCAAGGGGGTAGGTCGGCACTACAAGCACTTTTGAAAAAACGATGCCTGCAAATGAGGAGCTTGCAACAAAAAGACTCCCGAAAATAGCCGTTTTTAGACGCGAGTCCGCGAAGTAGGGTTAAGCCTGTCCATGGCTGCTTGCGCAGCCTGCCGCTCCCCCTCCGAAGAAGCTCCGGCAAACAGGGCTTTGATTTTAATTAACTTATCTCGAATCTGTTGGTTGTCAGACATAGATCAGGCTTCCTAAAAAAGGGGGATGGGGAACCCATGGGCGACCGTTTTCAAATTCAATCGAGGCCCCGAGGCTGAGCCGTCGCAATCTTAACAGCCTGCCCCCCGTGAACGAGACAGGACCTCGCCCTAGCCCTCACGGTGCAGTTTGTAGGGATAAACCCGGCCACTATTCCACTGGCACACATACAGGTTGCCGGCGGTATCAACAGCCACATCATGGCAGTTCTTGAAAACAGGCTGATCCTGGAGCATCAACTGCAGACGGTCTTCTTTATAAACAGGCGCATGGCCTCCGGGGTTGGAGACCACCACTCCTTGCCCATCAAGGATTGTCACAAAACCCCGCTGCTGCCACATCCGGTAATCATCCGGGCGCGCGCCAAAACAAACGCCCGAATAAAGGTGCGAACCTGAAATCACAGGCCGGCTGATGTACGCGCCCGGGAGATACACTCCCCTCACATGGGTGCCGTCGAGTGTGAACCAGTTGAACTCGTTTCGTATCCGCTCCGTGCAGACTAAAAGCGGGACATCCCCGCGCAGATCAATGGCCACACCGTGCGCCTGCATAAAGCGACCAGGATTGCTTGGCTGAGTGCTCCTGCCTCCAAACTTACCCAAAAACTTTCCGTCCCGATCATAGCGAAGAATATATTGCGATCCATAGCCATCGGCAATGTACACGTCTCCATTGGGTGCAACCGCGCTCTCCGTTGGGCTGTAGGTTTCCTTGGCTCCGTAAACTCCGTTCGTCAGGGGACTGGCAAACTCCTGCAAAATCTCCCCTTCGAGCGTGGTCTTGAGAACACGGCCACCGGTATCGGTAATGTACAAAGACTCTACGCCCTCGGCGTTGCGATGCACCGTAAGCCCGTGTGCGCCCGACAGGCCCAATGTCCAGGCTCCTGCCAGCGTTCCGTCAACCTGGTAGATCAGCACATTGTTTTGCCTGTGATTGGTGAGAAGAAACAAGCGCCCATCGGCGACCTGCACCATTTCGTGACAGTCCTGCACGGGATGCTTCTCTGCATCCGCCTGGCTCCACAACAGGTCCACTCGGTAACGAAACGCGCCGTGACCCACAATAGTGCCGTGAAACGGAGGGGCCGTTTTGCTTTGGGCACGGACATAAGGGGCGACCAGTGTTCCCGCGCCAATGGCGAAGAAGGCGCGGCGAGATAAAGAAGATTGGCCCATAGTATCTCGCAGTTTTTACCGGCCACACTTCTCTTTCACAATCACATAAAGCGCGCAGGCCAAGCCGTTCCGGCCCTCTCAAATGGCCCCCTGAATTGGGGTTGAAACCATCCTGAACGTTTCATGCTTTGAAGTCATAGACTTGAAGCAAACTCGTAAAACATCCGCCACCCTGTGATTCAAAATGCAACCGATCAGGCTGGGAGGCAAAGCGATGACAGGACAAGTTGACATTTCCGTCGACTGTATACAGTCTTCACTCCAGCAATGCCTCCACGCACCAAATCCAACCTCACCCCCAGCCAGCCGCACCTCTCTCCGCTTTCACGTTTCAGCCTCGCTGAAGACGCCACAGCCAGAATCCGACGCGCCATCGTGTCCGGAGAGCTCGCCGTTGGCGCCGCGCTTCCCGAAACTGGCCTTGCAGAGCAACTCGCCGTAAGCCGCGTGCCAATCCGAGAGGCACTCATGGCAATGGAACAGGAGGGGCTTGTGGAGTTCGACCAGCGCGGGCGCAGCCGCGTGCGGGCCTTTTCGGAGGAGGATTTTGAGGAACTTTTCTCCATGCGCTGCACTCTTGAAGTGATGGCGGCGCGACTCTTCGCAAAACGCATGACCAAAGCTGATGTAGAAACGCTCGAGGCCATGATCGACGGGCAGCAGGCTACGCAAAACCTGACTGCCCTGAGCTTGCTCGACGTCGCTTTTCACGAGCGCATTATCCAAGCCGCCCGCCATCGACCTTTGGCCGTCTGCTGGAAAACCATCCGCTCCCAAATCGAATACTGGCTGGCCCGTGCCCACCGCGCACAGGCGGACAGACACCTTTCCTCCGTCGACCTCACCGTCCCAGGCCACAGACGTCTGCTCGCCGATCTATGCCGGGGCAGCGAAGCCAAAGCCGAAAGCGCCATGCGCTTGGAAATGGCCACCTGGCGCGAATGGTTGCCCGCTTGACCCTGTTTCCCCCATGAAACATTCTTTCCTCATCACCGTTCTCGCCTTGGGCGCAACTGCCTGTGCTCCCCGCTCCATGAGCGCCGCCAGTCAGGAGGAAACCGCATTCTTTGAAACAAATATTCGGCCTCTGCTTTTGGAGCGCTGCGCGGAGTGCCATAGCGAAAAAAAACAAAAAGGGGGACTGCGCTTGGATTCAAGATCCGCTTGGCAAAAGGGAGGTGAAAGCGGTTCGGCCATCGCACCAGGAGACCCTGATACAAGCCTCCTTATTAAGGCGATCCGATACCTCGATAAAGATTTACAGATGCCCCCCAAGCAGAAGCTTTCGGCGTCGGAAGTCGCGCTGCTGGAGAAGTGGGTTAAAATGGGCGCGCCCGATCCCCGCGATGAATCCGCTGCTATTCAGCCCACGGTGAACTTTGAGGCAGCATCCAAACACTGGGCCTTCCAACCCGTCCTGCGGCCGCCGGTGCCCACACAAGCCCGTCCCCTGCAGCCCCTCGATGCCTTCGTTGCCGCCCGCTCGCAGCAGGAGGGGCTCGCGCCCAACCCTGTCGCAGACCCTCGAACCCTTCTGCGCCGCATCACCTATGATTTGACCGGACTGCCTCCCACGCCCGAGGAAATCCGCACTTTTTTGCGGGACAACGGCCCTGGCCGCATTGATCGGTTAGTGGAGCGTCTGCTCGCCAGCTCCGCCTATGGGGAGCGATGGGGCCGGCATTGGCTGGATGTCGCTCGCTACGCAGATACTGCGGGTGATGGCGCTGACTATCCTGTCCGGGAGGCGGTTAAATACAGAGACTGGGTCATCCACTCCTTCAATACCGACAAGCCTTACGATCAGTTCCTCCGTGAACAAATCGCAGGTGATATTCTCGCCAGGAACAAACCCACCGCAGACTTCGCCAGCCAAGTCACAGCCACCGGCTTCCTAGCCATTGGAAAACGCTACGGCTACAAGCCCTCTCCCGACTTCCAGCACCTCGACTTCGCCGACGCCATCGATTCCGTCGGCCGCTCCCTGCTCGGACTCTCCCTTGGATGCGCCCGCTGCCACGATCACAAATTCGATCCCGTCTCCGTCTCAGACTACTACGGAATGTACGGTATCTTCCAAAGCACCCAATGGGCCTTCCCCGGAGGCGAAGAACAAAAACGTCCCTCGCAGTTTCCACCGCTCGTTCCCTCACCAGAAGTGAAACGCCTTGACGCACTCAAGAAGGAAGCCCTCGCCAAACTCGACGAGAGATTGGCTCAGACAAAAAAGGAAAGGGGAAACTTTGATAGCCTTGCCTTCGCGGGCGGCATCGATCTGGCCTTTGAGGGACAAGACGCAGGCAAGCCGCCCGCCGCGCCCTGGCTCTCCGCAGGACCGAACCTCGTCCTCGCCGATGCCCAAAGTCCTTTCGCCCATGCGCACCCTCCCGGCAAACTTGGCGTCCGGCTGGGCAGTGGCGTTCCAAACGACGGAGTCCGCTACGTCTTTACCAAAGGCCTGCGCGCAAACCCCGGAAAACGGATGGAATTCACGCTCGATTTCCGTACCTCTAAAGCCACCGAAACCACCGGCTCCTACCGCTTCTACCTCGGGCGCGGAGTCATTCAGTCTCTTGCGGTGGAGGTGAGCGTCAGCTCCTCAGAAATCGCCATCCGCAATGGCACCCAATGGGAAGTGGTACGCTCCCTCGCACCCGGGCAGTGGAACACTCTGCGCCTCACTTTAGATCCTGCCCAAAAAACTTTTTCCGGATTTGTCGGCTCTCCAGGCGATCTAACTACCTTTGAAAACAAAGCACTCGGGCCGAATTGGGATGGCGTCGCCGACACTTTTATCTCCGATGGAAATGGCCATGTGAAAGGCGCTGTGCCTGGGCGCGACCTAGATAACCTGGGGCTGCAGGAGACACCGTTTGGTGCTCCAGGCAGCGGACCGGTGGCGGCTCCCGCAGCTCCCCCAGACTTTGCCCACCGTTTAAAGACCATCGACGCTGATATCGCCCAACTCACGAAGGAGCGCGACATTGTGTCCACAGACAATCCCTACCCCGTCGCCTATGGCGTCAGCGAAGGCTCCCCTGTGAACGCACGCATTCAGCACAGGGGCGAGCCCGAGAAACTCCGCGAAGAAGTACCGCGCCGCTTTCTTGCCATTCTCGGCGGCGATTCCCTGCAGGATCCAGCCAAGGGCAGTGGCAGACTTGAACTTGCTGAATGGATTACCCGCCCCACCAACCCGCTCGCCGCTCGGGTGTTTGTCAATCGCGTTTGGCAATGGCATTTCGGCCAGGGATTGGTTCCCACCGCCAGCGACTTTGGCCTGCGTGGCGAACCTCCCAGCCATCCTGAACTCCTAGACTGGCTTGCCTCCGAGTTTGTCGCCTCGGGTTGGTCGGTGAAGGCGCTTCATCGACTCATCCTTCGCTCTGACACCTACCAACGTTCCAGCGCGGACCATCCAGACAACCTCAAAAAAGATCCGGCAAACCGCTGGCTCTGGCGCTACGCGCGCCACCCGCTCGACGCCGAGTCCATCAGGGACAGCATGCTAGCCATGAGCGGCCTCCTCGACAAATCCGTGCCGGGCGCTCATCCCTTTCCCTCCGTGCAAACCTGGGCGTTCACCATTCACAAGCCTTTCCACGACGTCTACGAGTCGAGACATCGGAGCGTGTACCTCATGATCCAGCGAAACAGACGCCATCCATTTCTCGCTCTGTTCGATGCGGCCGATCCAAACGCAAGTGTTCCACAGCGCCTGCCCACAACCACACCCACTCAGTCGCTCTATCTTCTTAATTCACCCTTTGTTCTAGAACAAGCTGACGCCATGGCTCGACGCCTGCTGGCCTCCCCTGGAGAAGATGCTGACAGGGTTCGACTCGCGTTCGAAGCCGCGCACACCCGCGAAGCCGCACCAGGCGAAGTCGCCGACGTTCTCGCTTTTATAGACACCTACCGTCAAAAACTTGCCTCTCTCCAAAAGCCGGCTCCAGATCCACAAGTCGCCGCCTGGGCCGGGCTCACCCGCGTCCTCCTCACCGGAAACGCTTTTCTCTACCTCGATTAAAGCGCCTATGAACTCCCCCCTCCACCCCACTCGCCGCGAGTTCTTAAGCCGCGCCTCGGGAGGTTTCGGCGCGTTAGCTCTCGCGGGTCTTATCAACGAGTCGACCGCTGCAGACACAGACCCGCTGGCCCCGCGCGCGCCCCACTTTCCCGCGAAAGCCGACCGCGTGATTTTCATTTTTTCCACCGGTGGCGTCTCACAGGTGGATACCTTTGACCGTAAACCAAATCTTGTCCGCGACCATGGCAAGACCATGACGGCTACGCGCTGGCTCAACAAACCCGGCAAATTCGAACGCTTCCTCATTAAACCACGCTGGGATTTTAAACAGTACGGCAAAAGTGGCATCTGGGTGAGCGACCTGTTTCCTCACATCGGCTCAGTCATCGATGACGTATGCGTACTCAATGCAATGCACTGCGAGAGCGACGGCCACGACAAAGCCACGCTTGCAGCCCACACCGGAGTCCAGCTTGCACGTCCAAGCCTCGGCGCCTGGACTAGCTACGGACTTGGAACAGAAAACCGGAACCTCCCTTCTTTCATGGTCCTCGCCCCGGCTGCGCCATACGCCGGAGCTCAAACTTGGGGGAGCGATTTCCTCCCCGCGTGCCACCAGGGAACGCATCTAATTCCTGGCAAGGAGCCCTTACCCAATCTCCAACCGGGTTCGCCCACAACCGAACTTCAATTGCTGGAGCTAGATCTTCTAGGCCGGTTAAACAAAACCCATCTCCAACAGCGCGCTGCCGACCAGTCCTTGGACGCGCGCATCCGGTCTTTTGAAACGGCCTTCGGTATGCAGAGAGAGGCTCCAGAGGCGTTTGACCTGTCATCCGAAACCGACGCGACCCTCGATCTCTACGGAATGAAACGCGGTGCCAACTCCGGGTTCGGTTGGCAATGCCTCGTGGCACGCCGCCTCGCAGAACGCGGCGTACGCTTTCTCGAACTTATCGATGTCGGCTCCAGCGCCAACTGGGATTCCCACGGCAATATGGGCGACCATGAACGCCTCGCCCGTGCCATCGATCAACCGATCGCCGGCCTCCTTGCCGATCTCAAACAACGCGGCATGCTCGAACGCACCCTCGTCGTCTGGACCACAGAGTTCGGCCGCACGCCCTTCCACAAGGAAGCTAACCACGCCGGTCGAGAGCACCACAACCTGTGTTTCTCTTCCTGGATGGCCGGCGGCGGCGTTAAGGGCGGTTGTGTACACGGCCAATCCGATGAACACGGCATCCTGCCGCACTCAGGCGAAGTCCACACGCACGACCTCCACGCTACCATCCTACACCTCCTCGGCCTCGACCACGAGCGACTCACCTTCCGTTACGCCGGTCGTGATTTCCGACTCACCGACGTCGAGGGAAACGTCGTCCGAGAAATCCTCGCTTAGTCTATCAAACTCAGTCAGGCCTGTTTCCAATAAACCGCAGATAGCCTGAAACAGCCCACATCAACCCAGCAACATGGAACGCCTCTCCTTCATCTTCCTTTGCGCAGCTTTCCTTGCTGCGTCCTGCGTTCCGGCTCGCTCCGCGAAACCCACTGCCGATGACTTTTTCGAGTCCAACATAAGGCCACTGCTCGTGGAGCGCTGCATCGAATGTCACGGCGAGAAAAAACACAAAGGGGGCCTGCGTTTGGATTCACGGGTCGCATGGCAAAAAGGGGGAGATACCGGTCCGGCCCTTGTGCCAGGCGACCCTGAAGCTAGCCTCCTTATGAAGGCAGTCCGCCGCATAGACAAGGAGCTACAAATGCCGCCGAAACACCCGCTTTCGGCAGAGGAAATTGCGTCCTTGGAGCAGTGGGTCAAAATTGGGGCCCCAGACCCACGTACAAGTACGCCGTCCAAAGGCGCACTTAAGGCGCCAAGCGTTGACGAGGGCCGCAAACACTGGGCCTTTCTTCCGCTCGCCACTCCCGCGCCTCCTGCTCTCCAACGTGATTCTTGGAGCAAAACTGATCTAGATCGCTTTGTCTTTGAACGTCTGGATAAATCAGACCTCAAACCAAGCGCGAGGGCAGACAAGAGAACTCTCGTGCGCCGAGCGAGTTTCGACCTGACCGGCCTCCCCCCTTCACAAGGCGAAGTTGACGCTTTCGAAGCAGACACGGCCCCAGACGCTTTCACAAAGGTCGTCGAGCGACTCCTCGCTTCCCCTCACTACGGTGAACGGTGGGCGCGTCACTGGCTTGATCTGGCGCGTTATTCCGACACGAAGGGTTACGTCTATGCCAGAGAGGAGAAGCGTTTCGTCCACGCCTGGCCCTATCGTGATTGGGTCGTCACAGCTTTTAATACAGACCTGCCTTACAACGATTTTCTCCTTCTTCAAATCGCAGGGGACCAGATCGTCCCGCCCAACTCGCCCGACCTTGCGGCGCTCGGTTTTCTCACCCTTGGCCGACGGTTTCTAGGAGTGACACACGACATTATCGACGACCGCATCGACGTGCTCATGCGAGGCACGCAGGGCCTCACCGTTGCCTGCGCACGCTGCCATGACCACAAGTTTGATCCGATTCCTACGCGAAATTACTATAGCCTTTACGGCGTCTTTCAGAGCTGCGCAGAAAAATTAATCCCCTGCGGGCTCGGAATCAACCTGCCCCCAGCTTTCGCGAACGAACTCGCAGATCGCCTGCACAAACTCCGCACCATTCTGGCACAGCGCCGCGAAGAGCAGTCCGAACGCATCCGCTCGAGCGTCGGAGCACATCTCTTGGCCCAGCTTGAGCTGGAGAAGTACCCGGAAGAAACATTCGGTCAATTACTTGGGCCAAGCGACATCAACCCTGAGTTTGTCCGTCGCTGGCAAGCATTCCTGCTCGAGGCAGATCGGTCCGGCGAACCCATCTTTGTCGCCTGGCGCGAATTTTCGAAGATCCCCGCAAAGGACTTTGCGACTCAAGCGCCCTTGGTCAGCCAACAACTCAAAAGGCTCTCCCCATCGAAGATTCATCCCAAGGTGGAAGAGGCCTTCCGCCTGCCCCCAGTCAGTGTTCAGGACGTCGCTGAGCGTTATGGCCTTATTTTCACAACGGTCCAGAAGCAATGGAAAGAACTGCTCAAACAAAACCCTGCCTCGACCCAGTTGAACGAACCCTCTGCGGAAGCACTCCGCGTGGTGCTCTACAGCCCGAAAAGTCCCTGCTTTGTCCCCGATGAACACATTTCAAACATAGAAAACTTCTTTCCAAACGGTGTCGTTACCGAAGTCTGGAAATTACAAGGCGAAGTCGATCGACTGCTTATCCAATCGCCCGAGGCTCTTCCCCATGCCACCATTCTTGTCGACAGAGTTTCGCCTTCCTTGCCCCGCGTTTTCAAGCGCGGCAATCCGCTTCAAAAAGCTGAAACCGTGCCACGCCAGTTTTTGGAGGTTCTCTCACGCCCCCAACCGAGCCCTTTTGAGAAGGGCAGCGGCCGCCTCGAGTTGGCACGAGCCATCGCCTCCGCCGCAAATCCGCTCACTGCCCGCGTCATGGTCAACAGAGTTTGGCAGCATCATTTTGGAAAGGGGCTTGTAACCACTCCGAGCGATTTCGGCAAGAGAGCCGATCCGCCAAGCCATCCGGAAATGCTGGACTGGCTTGCCGGTCGGTTTATCCAAAACGGGTGGAGTCTTAAGCAACTGCATCGGGACATCATGCTGTCCGCCACCTACCAGCAAACCTCACGCACGGACGCCTCCGATCCTGCCATTGTCAAAGCATTCGGGATGGATCCCGAAAATCGCCTCCTGTGGAGAATGAATCCCCACAGACTAAGCTTCGAAGAACTCCGCGATGCCTGGTTGAGCGCCTCCAGCGAAATTGATCTTAAATGCGGAGGCAAACCGCTCGAATTGTTTGCATCCCAAAACACTCGGCGGACGCTTTACAGTTACATCGACAGGGAGCGCCTTCCCGATGTGCTCCGGGTCTTTGACTTCGCAAACCCCGACCTTTCGATTCCTGAGCGTAGCGAAACCGTCGTTCCACAACAGGCTCTTTTTACCCTCAACCATCCCTTTATCACAGCTCGCGCTAACGCCTTGGTTCGCATCGCCGAACGCGCCGGCAATGATCCCGCCAAACGTCTCGCCCTTGTCTACTCAGCCCTCTTTCAACGGCCCCCAACTCCTGAGGAAGAGGAGGCTGCGCTTCAACTCGTCCCGCCACGCCTGTCCGCACCCAAAACAACGGAACCCGACCCCTGGCCGCAATTGACCCAAGCCCTGATGCTCACCAACGAGTTTCTTTTCTTGGACTAATCAGTTCCCATGCACCTTCCAAACCATCCGCTCAACCGTCGTGATTTCCTGAAGCGCTCAGGCACCGGACTGGCCACCTTGGGTCTGGCCGACCTGCTCACTTCCCATTCCGCCCACGCACTCTCCGCGCAGACCAGACATTTCGCGCCCAAGGCGAAACGTATGATTCATTTTTTTCTCAACGGTGGCCCCTCTCATATCGACACCTTCGACCCAAAACCAGCCCTGGATAAATATGCAGGTCAACCGCTCCCGCGCTCCTTTATCACAGAGCGCAAAACAGGGGCAGCCTTCCCATCACCCTTCCCCTTTAAGCGCTACGGTAAAAGCGGCCTCGAAGTCAGTGAGCTTTTCTCCCTGACCGCACAGCATGCCGACGACATCGCGGTCATCCGCTCGATGCAGGCTCAGGTTCCAAACCACGAGCCCTCTCTGATGCTCATGAATTGTGGAGACTCCATCCAGACACGGCCCAGCCTCGGCTCTTGGCTCATGTACGGACTCGGCTCAGAAAATGCCAACCTACCCGGCTTTGTCGCCATGTGCCCTGGAGGGCATCCCATCAAGGGGGCGGAAAACTGGCAGTCTGCCTTCCTCCCAGGCGCCATGCAGGGGACCTATATCGACTCCAAAAACTCATCGGTCGAAAAACTTCTGGAGAATATTCGTAGCGCCAGTGGATCCTCCACGTCGCAGCAACGCCAATTAGACCTGCTTCGCACACTCAACCAGGCTCATCTCAGGGGCCGGACAGACCCGCGATTGGAAGCACGGATTCAATCTTTTGAACTCGCCTTCCGGATGCAGACAGAAGCAGCCGACGCCTTTGATGTAACACATGAACCCCAGCCCATCCGGGATTTATACGGAGACACCGTGCATGGCCGTCAAACACTGATAGGCCGTCGTCTCCTCGAGCGCGGAGTCCGTTTTGTTCAACTCTGGCACGGCGCAGGGCAGCCCTGGGACAACCATGAAAAAATTGAGGCTGGTCACCGCAAGTTGGCGGCAGAAATTGATCAGCCCATCGCCGCGCTTCTCTCCGACCTCAAACAGCGCGGCATGCTCGAAGACACCCTCGTGCTTTGGGGCGGCGAATTTGGCCGCACCCCTTCCGTTGAAATGTCGGGATCCACCTCCAAATTGGGGCGTGACCACAATCACTATGGATTCAGCGTCTGGATGGCAGGCGGGGGAATTAAGGGAGGGACCGTTTTCGGGAGTACCGATGAGTTCGGATTCGCGGCAGCCGAAAATCCCACAAGCGTCCACGACCTGCACGCTACCATTCTCCACCTGATGGGCCTCGACCACGAACGGCTCACCTACCGCTACTCGGGACGCGACTTCCGCCTCACAGATGTCGAAGGCGAGATCATCCGCGACATCCTGGCGTAATCCAGTTTTGCCCAGATCTGCTTTCACCCTTCCCTAAGCGCACCACGGCTCCTTCCTCCTCCCATGATTCTCACCTCCATCAACTTCGACAAACCAGGGAAGCAACAGGGCTTTCTCCAGATACCCTATTCCCACAACCTAGGCGGATGGGCAAACGTGATGATTCCAATCACCGTCGTCTCTGCCGGCAAGGGGCCGACGGCACTCATTCTGGGGGGCAACCATGGCGACGAGTACCAGGGACAAATTGCAGCCATGAATCTGGCTCGGGAACTCGATCCCGCTTGGGTCTCAGGCCGTATCATTCTGATTCCCTCCCTCAACTTCCCCGCCGCCCGCGCCGCGACACGTCTCTCACCTCTGGACGGAATGAACCTCAACCGCGCCTTCCCGGGTGATGCTGAAGGCCCCGTCACCAGCCAGATCGCCCATTTTTTACGGACCCAGCTTTTTCCGATGAGCGATGTGGTCATCGACATTCACTCAGGCGGACGCAGCATGGAGTTTGTCCCCTGCTCCCACATGCACCTCGTCCCCGATCGCGACCAACGCGCGCGGATGTTTGATGCAATGCTGGCTTGGGGCACGGACTTTGCCTTTCTTTACGCTGATATTGCTGGAACGGGTCTCCTGCCAGTGGAAGCCGAGAACCAGGGTAAGCTGGTTGTAACAACCGAACTGGGGGGAGGTGAAGCGATACCCGCTTCCGTGCACCGCATCGCCCGCAGTGGGCTCAGGAACGTGCTCATTCACGTCGGCGTATTAAAGGGCCGTCAGAAAACTCGCGCCGCCTTGGGGAAACCTCCGACGATTCTCACTCAGGCACTAAACCGCGAGGACTACCTTCTTGCCCCTGAATCTGGTGTGTTTGAAATTGGCGTCGACCTTGGCGCGATGGTCAAAAAGGGTCAATCGGTTGGCTGCATCCATCATCTGGAGAGACCCGATAGAGCACCCGAACCAATTATTGCCCAAAGCACCGGATACCTCATCACGATGCGTGCGCCTTGCCTCACACAGCAGGGAGACTGTGTCGCGGTGATAGCGAAAAAGGTCACGGCAAAACACGTTCTCTCTGCATGAGTGCCTTCGTGTCGCCCCCGATGCACGCACGCAAAGCCACCCTTCTTGTGGCCTTCATGTGGATCGCCTATCTCCTCAACTATTGCGACAGACAGGCTGTTTTTGCCATGTTCCCTTCCTTGAAAGCGGATCTTGGCATGTCTGATAAACAACTCGGACTCACGGGCGCTATGTTTCTTTGGGTCTACGCCTTTGGTTGCCCCGTTGCAGGCCATCTCGCAGACCGTTATTCCAAACGCCGACTCGTTGTTTTTAGCCTCGCCCTGTGGAGCCTCGTCACGATTGCAACGGGCTTGGCCAGCTCCGCATTCGCTCTCCTAGCTCTGCGTGCGGCCATGGGAATTTCCGAGGCTTTGTTCATGCCCACGGCCATCGCGCTCACCGCCAATGCCCACCCACCCGCTCTCCGCTCCCGCGCAATCTCACTTCTCACGACTGCCCAAATTGCAGGCACTATCGCTGGAAGCTGGTTTGGGGGATGGATGGCAGACCGCGGCCACTGGCGCTCCGCATTCTTTATTCTCGGGGCGATCGGGCTTCTGTATGCAGTTCCGTATTTTTGGTTCCTCCACTCTACCCCGGAAGATGACCCATCTAAATTGGTTCCTGCAGAATCCCCGCTGGCGGCTTTCGTCCTCTTAAAGGTAAAATCATTCCGGATCCTTTGCCTGATCTTTCCAGTTTTCGTTTTCGGACTCTGGCTCCTTTACGGTTGGCTCCCCGCTTTCCTGCACGATAAATTTTCCCTCACCCAATCCGAAGCCGCCTACAACGCCACCATTTTTGTACAACTCACAACGGCTATTGGTCTCCTGGGTGGCGGCACACTTGCCGACGCCCTCTACCGCCGCACCAAGGCCTCCCGCCTTTGGCTCATGGCCGCAAGCCTCGTTTTCTGCGCCCCCTGCCTCCATGCCCTGGGCAATAGCGACACGCTCCAAAGCACCCGCTTTGCAGCTGCCGGCTTCGGACTCTTTAGCGGGCTGCTTATGGGCAACATCTTCCCAGCCGCCTTCGATTTCGTTCCGATCCAGACGCGAGCCTCTGCGGTGGGCATGCTCAACTTCTGCGCCGCAATCATGTCAGGCTTCGCCACCCTTTTTGGGGGCGTCTGGAAAGAATCCCTCGGCATAGGCCGCCTGCTTTCCCTCACCGCCCTCGCCTACACCGGAGCCGCCCTCGTTCTAGTCTTCGGTATCAAAACATTTTTTCCTAGCGATTTTGAGCAGAACAACGCCCCTTTTCCCCCGATCTCATGAAGCTTTTCCACATTCTGAAATCCATTATAGCCAGCGGCTGTGGCTTTCTGTTTTTGTCCACCCCCCTCCAGGCCACAGATCCGAAAGATATTAGCTTTCTTTCAAAAGCGGACGCTACAGAACAGCACTACGTAGAACTGTTACCACCCGGATTCGACTCCGCAAAACCGCACGACGTCATCATCGCACTACACGGTCATGGATCTGACCGCTGGCAATTTATCAAAGACACCAGAGCAGAGTGCAAAGGTCTCCGCGACGTCGCCGCAAAATATGGCATGCTGGTGGTCTCGCCCGATTATCGCGCCAAGACCTCCTGGATGGGCCCGCTCGCGGAGCAAGATGTTGTCCAAATTCTCGCCGAACTCCCACATCGCCACAAGGTAGGCCGTATCTTCGTGGCAGGGGGTTCGATGGGAGGAACGGGCGCGCTCATTTTCGGAGTGTTGCATCCCGACCTGATCGCAGGCATCTGCGCGCTCAACCCCACGGCTAATTTACTGGAGTACGACAAATTTCAGGATGCGATTCAGGCTTCCTTTGGCGGGACAAAAACGACTGCAGCCTCGCAGTACAAAGCCAGAAGCCCGGAATTGTGGCCGGAAAAGCTTACCATGCCACTTGCCCTCACTACCGGAGGCAAAGACCAGGTCGTTCCCCCAGAAAGCACACTCCGACTCGCCGAGACCCTCAAACAAGCAGGCCGCAAGGTTCTGAGTATCCACAGGCCCGAGGCCGCGCACTCCACAAACTATGAAGATACGATTCAGGCCGTTGAATTCGTCTTGCTCTCAGCGGGAGTGACGCTACCCGCCAATTCTCAAACAACGACAAAGGAAGAAACGGCCGCGCTTGCCAACGATGCCATTCTACTTAACCAAAAACTAGCCGCTCTCACGCATGCCAATTCAGACTTTAAAGCGGATACGGTCGTTTTTGGAAAAGCCATCCATTGGGCGTTACGCTATGATTCTCCAACACCTGCAGACTTGCTGCTCATCAAGCGAGCCCTAGTTCGCGGCCATGAACGCTCTGCGAGCCTGGGCACAGGCACATTCGAGTGGACGAAGAAACAAGGTAAAGTCCTGCGGGGATTTGTCTCTGCGGTGGATGGATCAACCCAGCCTTACGGACTCATCGTTCCGCAAGGATACACCCCAAGCCAGCCCATTCGACTGGATGTTGTTCTCCACGGAAGTTCAAAGCCTCATGGCATGAGCGAGCTCCGTTTCATGTCCCGCTTCGACGATGGAGATTCCTCCACCAAAGCGGCTCCAGAAGCCAATTTCATCGAACTACACCCCCTTGGTCGCGTCGAAAACTGTTACCGTTGGGCTGGCGAAACTGATGTGTTCGAAGCGATCGAGGCCGTCTGCCGCAACTACAACATCGACAGAAATCGCATTGTATTACGCGGAATGTCCATGGGAGCTTCCGGCACATGGCATCTCGGGCTCAAACACCCGGACCGCTTTGTCGCCATCGGTCCATACTGCGGCTATGTCGATACGCACCGCTTCTCCGAGACTCCCATTCCGGGCTTTATTAAGGTTGGCCCGCTGCCACCCCATCAGGAAATGGGATTGCACATGCTCGACTCTGTCGACTACGCCGCAAATGCGGGCGTTGTCCCGGCGATCGCTGCAATCGGAGACAAGGACACTTTTTATCAATCCCACGTCCACATGGGAGAGGCTTTTTCCAAAGAAGGATTGGAAATGGTAAACCTCATTTCCAAAGGCACTGGCCACGTCGTCGACCCAGTGACGCACCGACAACAAATGGAGAGAATTGCGGAGTATTCGACCAAAGGACTCAACCGCGTCCCAAAAACGCTCCGCTTTGTCACGTGGACCCTGAAATACAACCGTTGCCACTGGTTGGAACTGCTCTCCCTTGAAAAACACTATTCGCGTACAGAGTTTATTGGAGAAATCTCCGGTGAAGATTCCATAGCCATTACCCTAGCGACAAATGTGCGTAGCTTCGCCCTGCACCGCCCCTTGGGCAAAGTGAAAATAATGGGCTCTCCAGTTCCTCTTCCCTCTCATTCACCAAGCGACGCCCTTGTGTTTACGCAGAATGGCGGGATCTGGACGTGCGACGGCCCAATTGATTCAAAGACACTCGCAGGCAAACGCCCCGGTCTCCAAGGCCCGATAGACGACGCATTTTCTTCTCCTTTTCTCTGCGTTCGCGGCACAGGCAAGCCATGGAACCCAGAGGTCCAATCGTGGGCGGAGGCTAGTCTCCGACGATTCGAGTATGAGTGGGCTCGTTACATGCGTGGGTCTCTCGTGATTAAAAGTGACAACGAAGTCACAGAGGCAGACATCAGAGACAAGCATCTCATTCTGTTTGGCGACCCCGGAAGTAACTCACTTCTTGCAAAAGCACTTCCAATGCTGCCTCTAAAATGGTCTCAGGCGGAAGTCACTCTTGGTGGCAAACCCCAGTCGGCACAACAACACGCTCCTGTTTTCATCTGTCGCAATCCGCTGGCTCCGAATCGCTACTTAGTGGTGAACAGCGGCCATACTTTTCATGAAAAAGATTTTGCCGCCTTCAACTATCTTCTATTTCCACGACTTGGAGACTGGGCGTTACTTCGCATCTCACGGGGAAGCGACCAGTGGTCACCTGCCTCCTCCGGCTTCCCAGAGGAAGTCCTCAGCGCCGGATATTTTGACGAGACGTGGAACAATGCTTACACCGTTCAACCCTAACCTCCTGTGTTATGCCAAAAATTCTAGTCGCTGAATGCAAACAGGAGGTTTCCACCTTCAACCCACAACACAGTAACTACGGGGACTTTGGAATCCGCAAAGGTGATGAACTTTTGCAGTACCACCGGAGCATCCGCAACGAAGTAGGAGGCGCCCTCAGCATTTTTGATGCGGACTCCACCGTCACTATTGTCCCCGCTTACAGCGCGTTTTTTATCACATCCGGAGGGCCTCTCGAAACATCTGCATGGGAACGTATCTCAGCAGAATTTTTGGACGCCGTGCGTACCGCTCCGTCTGTGGATGGCGTGTACTTTTGTATGCACGGAGCCATGGCCACCCCGGAAGAGCTTGACCCAGAGGGCTGGCTGTTGAGGGAAACGCGCAAAATTCTTGGGGAACACATTCCCATTGTCGTGTCACTTGATCTACACGGAATTCTGACCGATCGAATGGTCGAACACACGGATGCCATCGTGGCCTACCAGACCTATCCCCACATCGATTTTTTCGAAACCGGCATGCGTGCGGCTCGTCTTCTACTTCGCATTCTAGCTGGCGAAGTGCGACCTGTCACAGCCAAGGTTGCCATTCCAGCCCTTGTGCGAGGGGATGAACTGATCACCGCCACAGGCCTTTTTGGAGAGAGTATCCGCCTGGCGCAGGAAATAGAAACCGGTCCGTTCGGCCTCTCCGCAGGGATGTTCATCGGCAATCCTTTCACCGACGTTCCTGCGCTTCAAACCTACAGCTTTGTCGTTACCGACGGTGATCCTGCCCTTGCTCAAAGCGCCGCTGTACGTATTGCAAAAAGTTTCTGGGCAAACCACCACGCCATGCAGGTGCCTCTTGTGAGCCTACAGGAAATGGCGCGCCTCGTTCTGGACCACAAACACGGAACGATCGCCCTAATCGATGCCGCAGACGCCACAAGTTCGGGTGCCTCCGGTGACAGCAATGCTATCGTACGAGAGCTTATTGCACACGCATATAAGGGGAGAACACTCGTTCCCATTGTAGACGCCCCCGCCGTCCAAGTCGCCTTCCGGGCGGGCGTCGGAGCAACTATCAGCGTCAACTTGGGCGGCACTCTCGACCCGGCCCGCTTTCAACCGCTGCCCGTCCAGGCGCAGATCCGCCTTCTCTCGGACGGCCACTTTCAGAGCGAATCTTTTGGCGAAATCTGGGAGGCCGGTCCCACTGCCGTCTTGGAGTCTGAAAATTTCACCTTCGTCGTCAGCAGCCGTGCGGTGAACCTTTACGACCGCTCTTTCTTTTTTTCACACGGTCAAAACCCCCAGGTTTTTGACGCCGTCGTCGTGAAATCACCCCATTGCCAAAAGCATATGTACGCCGACTGGTGCGCTGGAATGATCAACGTAGATGCACCAGGATCCTCAAGCGCGAACCTGCCTTATCTCGGCCATTCTAAATGTCCCCGACCTATGTTTCCTCTCGACGAGGCTGTTTCTTTTAATCCGGCTCCACAACTTTTCATGCGCCAGGGCGAAACGAAGTAGCGGTGTTCCCCCGTTTTTTTGCCGTCCAAAAAATTCTTATTCTGACAAGCACTACTATGAAAATTACTGAAATCCGTTGCGCAGGCTTGCGCGGAGCAACCCCCGAAGGCGGCTGGAGCAATGAACTCAAGCCGGAAGACTGCGTACACACGCTGATTGCCGTTCACACCGATACGGGCCATGTCGGCCTCGGCTCTGTGTTCACAAACGATGCTCTGGTGCGTGCCTCCCTTGCGCTGCTGGAACCGTTATACCGTGGGGAAAACGCCCTCGAACCCGAACGGGTGAGTGAAAAGCTGCACCAGAACACATTTTGGCTAGGGCGCGGCGGCTCTCTCACACATGCCATTAGCGGCATCGACATCGCGCTTTGGGATCTCTTGGGCAAAGCCACCGGCCAGCCTGTGGGGCGGCTTCTGGGTGGGCGATACCGCGAGCGAGTCCAACCCTACGCCTCTCTCCTCATGGATGAACCCGCCAAGTTGCGGGAGCACCTTCTCTCCATTAAGGCGCAAGGCTTCCGGGCATTTAAGATTGGCTGGGGCCCGTTTGGCCGCCGTAATGCCGCTATGGATGAGGCCATCGTCAAGGCCGCTCGCGAGGCCGTGGGACCGGATGCCAAACTGATGGTCGATGCCGGGGGCAGCGATGCCTTCTGGCCTAACGGCTACAAATGGGCACTTAATACGTCCAAGATGCTCGCCAACTATTCTGTTCACTGGTTTGAGGAAGCGCTCTCCCCAGATGCGCTCGAGGATTATACTAAGCTGCGAGAACATTCTCCCGTGCCGATTTCCGGTGGCGAGGTTCTAACACGCCGCCAGGCCTTCCAACCATTTTTGGAGGCACGCGCTTTTGATATTATCCAACCTGACGTGACCAAAGTAGGTGGTATCAGCGAAGAGCGCCGTATCGCGTGGATGGCCCAAGAGCATGGTGTTCAATTTATACCACACGGATGGAACACGGCGGTCGGTCTGGCCGCTGACCTTCAACTTGCCTCGGCTTTTCCTGGCACGGATCTGGTAGAGTACCTCACTGGTTCCCCATTCATCGATGAAATCACCCTTGGTGGCTGGCACATCGATTCGGACGGTATGCTTGCCATTCCTACCGCACCCGGCCTTGGCCTGGAATTAGACCCCGAGGCACTGCTTAAATACACAGGCGGCGAAAAACTTCTATAAGTTGAGGCGACCTTCCGGTCGGGCAATCGTTTTCATTCCCGCACTCATTGAGGCGCGTAAAGAAATCGGAACCTCCCTATTGGAAATCCACGCCTGCGACGCTCCAAGTTTACCGCCGTACAACTCTTTCCCAAAGTGCCAACTGGCGGGCTTTGAGCAAGGCCTGACCGTTCCCAGGCCCGCGCCTCCACGCCGCTGAGGGGAGTGCAGACCCCGCCGTGACAGGCCCGCACTTTTCCAACTCATAGTCCACGGCAGCAACCGCCTCTTCAATTTGGGAAAAACGCGCCATCGGCTTGCCATCCATGAGCACCTCCCAAATCTTGCCGCGTCCTGCGCTTCTTAACACCACCGCCTCGCTGGCCGTGCCGCGACCTTTTTCAAAAAACAACCCAAGACCATGGCGCCCCAACGAAAACCAGGCATTTCCCGAAATGGCACGCACCTCGTCGTGAACCTCCAAAGTGAGCGGATTGAACGCGGCAGCCCGATCCTGAATCTCAGGAAGGGTGAGAGCACCGGCTTCCAGCTCAAACCCCGGATGATCCAAAAGAATATCCTGCCAAGACTTCCTGGCCTCGCAGACATCGCCCCCCATGAGATCGAGATTCCTTGGAACACCAAACAAGGACGGTAGTGTACAAAGACTGAGTGCTGAGAGATCCACGAAATCCAGAATCAAGCAATCCGTTTTGCCGGGATACAGACGCGTCCCCCGCCCCACGCACTGCGCGTACAGGCCCTCGGATCGGGTGGGGCGCGCCATGGCGATGCAAGAGGTCCCCGGATCATCGAACCCTTCAGTCAGCACGGCAACATTAGTGAGGACCTGGGTGCGGCCTTCCCGGAAGTCCGCCAGAGCCCGACTGCGCACCTCAGAAGGCATTTCACCATGCACAATTCCGGCTGGCACCCCCAAGAGGTTGAGTGCATGGCAGAGGTTTCTGGCGTGGTTAACCGTAACGCAAAAAGCGATCGTGCGTCGGTCCCGGGCGAGCTCCTGTATGGACCTGGCAACGAGTGCATTTCGCTCCTCAATGTCGACCGCTTCAGCGAGCTCCTCTTCCCGGAAATCCTGCCCACCCGCCGCCAATTTTGAGAGGTCTGCTGAGGTTGAGATCCGAAAGCCACGCAACGGAGCCAAAAATCCGTCCTGAATCATTTCGTGCAGGTGACGGGAATACACGATCCGATCGAATACTTTATGAAGCCCCTGGCCATCCCCCCTTGCCGTAGTCGCAGTGAACCCGAGCAGTGTGCCTTTCCAATCTTCCTCAAAAGCGCCGAGCTGCCGAAGCACTCGCAGATTATCCTCAGCTGCGGCGTGATGGCATTCATCGTAAATAATTAATCCCACGTCGCGCCCCTTCAAAAGGCGGGCCAATCTCCCCTCGTGTAGCGACCGAATAGAACAGACCAGGACTTTCGCATCCGCAGAGGCACGTTGGGCTCCCCTTTCAATGGAAACGATTTGCTGGCCATCCATCGCCGTCTCTAGTTTGGAGCGCGCCTGCTCCAGAAGTTCTTCCCGGTGGGCCAGCACCAGAACTTGTTTACGAGCCAGGCGCGCCAGTTCGGAGAAGATGACCGTCTTTCCTGCACCGGTGGGCAAACAGACAATCATACGGCGTACGCCCTGACGCCGGGCGGCAAGCACCGCGTCAATCGCTTCCTGCTGATAAGGACGGAGCGTTACGGTGACGGCAGGCATTGAGCTTATGGCCTATCCCAAACGCAACCAGCCAGCCTGCAAAACAGGGACGCACGTTGCATTTTTTCGGTCACCAGTCGAAGCCGCCTCAGCGCCGCGCTTTTACCTTGGGTTTCAACACTTCGGCTTTCGCAGTCCGCTCACGCCACAGCCATATCCCACCACGCATACCCAAATCATTCGAAACGGTGCTCACATCAGAAGGCAGGCCCTCGGTAAGGTGTTTCGCATTGCCGCCGCCGATGTAGAGATGATCAAAAGTGGTCAACGAACGGAGAGCTTCAATCGCAAGCTGTACACGTTTTATCCATTTCCGCTTGCCCGCCTTTTCCAATGCCGCATTCCCGAGCTGCTCCTCATACGTTTGCCCTTTTCGAAACGGATGATGCGCCAGTTCAAGGTGCGTGAGAAGTCGGCCATCCTCAAAGATACTCGAGCCCAGCCCAGTACCCAATGTGATGACCACTTCGACTCCCTTGCCAATGATCGCTCCCAATCCCTGCATGTCTGCGTCATTAAGCACACGCACCGGCTTTTTAAGCTTCGCCGTCAATGTCCGGTCCATTTCAAATCCCTTCCAGGCTTCCGTTCCCAAGTTGTGGGCCGTAATCACGATCCCCTGGCGAACGACCCCGGGGAACCCCACAGACACGCGATCAAAGGTTGGCAATGGGGCAACGAGTTTTGAAAGCGTCTCAACCATCAACGCCGGCGGGCAGTGCGGAGGCGTCGCCACCCTGACACGCTCCGTTAACATGCCGCCCTCAGCGTCGAGAACACACGCCTTAAGTCCTGTCCCACCGATATCAATCGCGAGGGTCTTGATGCCTTCTCGGGCCGTATGCGCTGTCTGAGTCGGTTTGGACATTTTGCGAGGGAGCTTAGTCATGGGGTTATAAGACGCAGAGCGTTAATTCGTATGAGTATGATTCTAAAACAAATTCATCGAATGAAGTCAGGGCGAACATTCGACAATTCACCCTACATTTAATTTCATCAGATTCCTACAGCGAAGGCAGATCATTCTAAAACTTTTATCCCGTCGCAAAATCATGCGGAATGCTCTGCCGCCGATAAACCTGCGGCACCCCCATACTCTGGAGAAGCCGCATCACCCGTGGGGAAAAGCGCGCGCCTTCATTTTAAATTTCGGGGGCTGAACGCTCTTTCAGCGGAGTCTCGCTCACGGAGAGATGCTAACAGCCTCTATCATTATCATTTAAAACAATGACAAATCAGGGTGAATCTCCATGCTGAGAACTTCTCCCCCCCTATGAACTGGTTTACATCCCCCCTGCTTCTTGCCGTATTTTTCGCTCTTTTTAGCAGCGGAGCCCTGCTTTCCGCCCCCGAGGGAGCAACTCCCCTTTCACCCCCGGTCCCGCCGAAATCCATTGCGCCGTTCGTGCCCGCCAACTGGAAAGTTGGCGTTGCGACAGCAAAAGTCACTCCCGAAAAACTTTTGTGGATGTCGGGTTACGCTTCCCGAAAAAAACCTGCAGAAGGCATCGTCCAAGACCTCTTTGCAAAAGCGCTGGCTCTCCAGGACGAGGCGGGTAACCGGCTCGTGTTTGTGACGCTTGACCTGATTGGCGTGCCCCAAACCCTGCGCCGCAATGTTGCGGAGCGCTCGGAGCGCGACTTTCATCTGCCCCCCGCAAACCTTGTTTTAAACGCCTCTCACACCCATAGCGGACCCTCGCTGCGGACCATCCCGCCCAAGGATGGGGATCCCGCCTCGAACGGCGCTCTAGATGCTTTTGAATACACCTCCAAGCTGGAGGACGAAATCGTTGCAGCCATCGGCAGAGCACTCGCCATGCAAGAACCGGCGCGGCTTACCTGGAACAAGGCGCGCTGCGGTTTCGCGATGAACCGACGCCGCGACTATTCGCTTCCAGCCGATCATCCCAACGCAAACAAGGCGCCCAATCCCGAAGGCCCCGTCGACCACGAAGTGCCGGCCCTGCGGATTGAAAAGCCTGATGGCACTTTGTGGGCAACCCTTTTTGGCTACGCCTGCCACAACACATGCCTGGGTTTTTATAATTTTTGCGGCGACTACGCGGGTTACGCGCAGCAGTACCTTCAAGAACACCGCCCAGGGTTCACCGCGCTTTTCTTGATGGGCTGCGGTGCCGACCAAAACCCCTATCCCCGCCGCTCGGATGTGGTGCCGGGCATCACCGACCTCGAACTGGCTCAGCAACATGGGCGCTCACTTTCCAACGCTGTGGAAATGGCCCTCACCGTCAATCCAAGGTCCGTGGCAGGACCGATCCGTGCGGCCTACGAAGAAATTCAACTCGACTATGCCAAGCCCGGCCGCGCGCCGCACGACTATCCGGTTCAAGTCATCCGTATTGGGAACGATCTCACCTTTATCACACTGGGCAGCGAAGTCGTTGTGGATTATTCGCTGCGATTTAAAAAGGAATTTGCGGGTCCCGCCGGAATCTGGGTGGCAGGCTATAGCAACGACTACACCGGTTACGTTCCCAGCCTGCGCGTGCTCAAAGAAGGCGGCTACGAAGCCGCGGCGGGCTGGGCCGATAGCGTTGAAGACCGGATCGCAGCCAAAGTTCACGAACTATACAAGCGCCTCTCCGATTAAATTCCCCGGCTAAACGCCCATTTATCTTGGCTCAATAAACGTGCGTCAGCTTTTCTAGGAGGCTTTTCGGGGCCGGTATTCGAGCGGTTTGATTTCCGGGACGATCACCAGATAAGAAAAGGCGCCAAGCAGCGAAAAGCCTCCTGCCACAACCAACGGCACCACAAACCCGCCTGTTCTGGCCAACATCACGCCCACGAAGGTAGTGATGCAAACTCCGGCCAAATTCGAAGCGAAGTTTTGAATACCGCCGATCGATCCCACGTGGTCTTTTGTGGGGGCAACATCGGCGGGAAGCGCCCAAATACTGGCGGCGGCGAAGGACAGGCTCGCGTAGGACAAGGACATGAGAGCGATCGCCGCGGTGGTGCTTTCGACGAGAACGGCGAGACCAATACTCGAAGACAAAAACATGCCACCCACCAAAGGAATCTTGCGGGCAAGGCTCAGGCGCATGCCGCTGCGGACAAGCCTGTCGGAAACGTAACCGCCGAGGTATCCACCGAACACGGCCACCAGCGCAGGGATCATTCCCACGAGCCCCATTTGCTTGAGGTCGAAACCCCTGGCTTTTATGAGATAGGTGGGGAACCAGGTACTGAAGAAATAGATGACGAAATTGAGGCAGAAAAAACCGAGCATCATCCCCCAAATTGTCCTGTACCGGAACAGGTCGCGCCAACGGACTGTCTCCCCCTCGGCGACTGGCTTTGACTGAAGTCGGTCGGACTCGATGTAAGCTTTTTCTTCAGCAGTCACCGAAGGATGTTCTGCAGGTGGGCGATAAATCTTGAGCCAAAAAAAGGTCCACACAAAGCCGAGCAACCCCGTGATGACAAAGGATGCCCTCCATCCGAACTGCGCAATAATAGCGGATACGATCGGAAGAGAAAGCGCTGTGCCAACCCTATTTCCGCTATCAAAAATGCTGGTGGCAAAGGCCCGCTCGCGGCGGGGAAACCATTCCGCCACAATCTTGGCGTTTGTGGGATAGGCTGGGGCTTCTCCAATCCCAAGAAGCAGCCGCATCCCAAAAAGAGAACCGAATCCGCGCGACAAAGCCGTCGCTGCGGTAAACAAAGACCACCAAACCACCGCGACGGCGTAAGCAATCCTCGCACCGACCTTGTCGATGAACCAGCCCGAGGGCAATTGGAAGGCGGCGTATGTCCAGAAGAACGCTCCAAGAAGCGCACCGGTGGCCTCGGGAGACAGGTTCAGATCCTTGGCGATGTATGGAGCGGCGACTCCAAGGTTGGCTCGGTCAATGTAGTTGATCGCCGTCGCGGAAAAAGCCATGAAGACCATCAGCCAACGAAGGTTTCCCTTGGGTTTGACGACCGTCAAGATTGGTTCTTGTTTGGGGGGAGGAGGATTGGTCACAAGCTTCTAGGCAACCAGAGCCTCAGGCTGGTTTCCAGCTTTTAAGACTTCCGGCTCGAACCGGCGCGCGCAGGGCCTCAAAGGACGTGGGAGTAGATGAGGGAGGCCATGCAGAAAAGTTCAGCGTTGAATACGCGGACAAATATTATCGGCCAACCGTTAACCTTCGTCGGCAAGCCACCGTCTTTTTCATTGCCTCCCACTTTTCAACCACGGCAGATTTTTGCTTTTTTGTTGGAAGTGCGAACGCGCTCCTCGACGCGGCGGGAGGCGCGTGTTCAAGATGATGCCTTGCGGCGCTTCCGCTGCTTTTTTATTCAACGCTTAAAGTTCCAGAACCCATGCCTTCCTTTGACATTGTCTCAGACGTCGACAAACAAGAAATCGACAACGCGATCAATCAGGCGCACAAAGAGTTGGCCACACGTTTTGACTTTAAGGGGTCAAAGGCAACCATCACTTGGGAGGAAAAGGAATCCAAGATCGCCCTCGCCGCAGAAGACGCCTCCAAGGTCAGAGCCCTCGAGGAACTCGTGGTGGGCAAACTCGCAAAGCGCAACGTGGATCTGCGCAACGTGGAAAGGAAGGATCCCGTCATTTCACCTTTAGGGCACGCGACTCAAGACTTGGTGATCAAACAAGGTCTCGACGGGGACAAGGCCAAGGAGATCACCAAGGCCATCAAGGCGCAGGACTTTAAGGTGCAAAGCACCCTTCAAGAGCGGCAGGTTCGTGTGACTGGGAAAAAACGTGACGACCTTCAGGACGTCATCCAGTTTTTACGAAACCAAGATTTTGAAGTGGGCCTCGCCTTTAAAAACTTCCGGGACTAAGCCCCGGTTGAACGCCCGACACGGTGTTTCAAGCGCCGCTTCCCCGCGCCAGACAACACACCGAGGCATCCGGAAAGCTCAGTCGGCCTGCATGATATCTTTTGCAAAGGGCGCCCCAGGGCCGGCACTCACCGGAATGTGGGCCGTTTCCTCCCCGGTTTTCGTCTTCACACGAAAGGAGAGGATGCTACCGGGTTTGGCGCTCTTGACGGAGGCGATGAAGGCGTCGGGCTTCAGCCCCGAGAGAATGATGTCGCCGACTTTCAGCCCGTAGAATTCAGCCGGAGATTTCTTGTCGATTTTAGTAAGAACCACCTTCCCGTTTTTCTCGGTGTAATCAATTCCCAGATAACCAGCGAAACCACACGTGGGGAGGAGAAGGAAGAGGAACAAAAACTTTTTCATAGGATGGTTAAACATCAAAAAAACGAGGTTGGTCAATAGATCAAACTTTTTGGCCTCCCGATTTGAGTGACGCCTGCGATTTCCGTCTGTTTCACTTCGCTTTTATGCAAAGAGAGCCGCGATGGGCACGCCTCCATCGGTGGAGGGAACCGGCCGGGAACCGTCTTTGAGGTCGTTTTTGGGATCCAGTCCTAGGGCGGCGAGAATGGTCGCGTGGAAGTCGGGAATGCTGACGGGGTTTTCGAGGATTTTTTTACTCAGCTCGTCGGTCGTGCCATAGGCACCGCAATGGCGCAGTCCACCGCCGGCAAGGACCATGGAGAAGGTGCTGCCCTGATGGCCCCGCCCGCCGCGCGCGTCAAATTCGGGCGGGCGACCGAATTCGGTGGCGACCACGATCAGCGTTTTATCCAGCAGATGCTGGGTTTGAAGGTCTACGATGAGGCCCGCGAGAGCCTGGTCCAGTTCCTGAATGAGCAGGTGCTGGTTGCGGATGCCCTCGTTGTGCACATCCCAGCCCGAGCCATTGAGAAAGTTGAGGTTGTGAGAAACCTCCACAAACCGCACACCCGCCTGAACGAGTTTCCTTGCTAGTAGACACCTCTGACCGAACTCACCTCCGTAAGATTCACGCACGGCAGCGGGCTCGTTCGCGATTTGGAAGTGGCGCAGAAAAGAGGGACCCGCCAGACGCAGCGCCTCCTGCTGGGTTTCCTCGTAGTCGGCAAGCAGGGACTTTGGGGGAATCTGGTCGAGGGCGGGTTTCAGAAGATCCTGCCTCCGGGCGACGCGTTGTGCGTTCAAGTGTTCGGGACGGCTGAATCCGGCGGGGCCCGCAGCCGTTTCTGTGAGGTAAAGATAGCCGCTTTTGGCGCCGAGAAAACCCGGGCCGCGGCTCACATTGGGGTAGCCAATGAGGATGTAGGCGGGCACTTCGGAGGAAGCTGCGCCGCGCTCGTGGGCGACAATCGAGCCGATGGACGGATAGACGGTGCTGCCGCTCACCATCCTGCCCGTGTGGACAATATTGGTCGCAAAGGCATGTTCATCGATGACCTTGTGGTTGACCGAACGCACCACCGTCACGTGCTCCATGACTTTCGCGGTGCGGGAGAGATGTTCAGACAGGCGCACACCCGGGACGGCCGTTTCAATGGAGGGATATAGCGAGCCGGGCTTCTTTTTTTCTCCCGTGTTATCCCCGAGCGCCTTGGGGTCAAAGGTATCGACCTGCGACATGCCGCCCCCCAGCCAGATGAAGATGCAGTGTTCAGCCTTCCCTTTGGGCGAGGATCCAACTGCGCTGGGAAGACCGGCGGAGCCCACGGAAGCGGCATTGCCGGCTGCTTTGGTGAGGGGGAAAACAAGCGGCGAGAGGAGGGCCGAGGTGATAAAATTGCGGCGGTTCATGGAGTGATCAGGGGGTGAAAATGAATTCCGGCGAGTTCAACAAAGCCCAAAGGACGTCTTCGAGGCGTTCCCGCCACTCGGGGACAAGGCGGTGGGTGGGCGGATCCCCTCTGCGCGCAGTGGCCTCCTGTTGCATGCGGATGGTCGTCGCCTCGGGCGAGAGATGGTTGGACCAGGAGACGTAGTAAGCCGGCCGCCTCGGAGCCGTCTCGATTTTTGGCTGAGGCGTTGCCACATGGAGACGGGCGTCGAACCCCGGAGCGAGCAGCGTCGTGTAGCGCTCTTTTTCAGATTGATTGGGGTGCCGGGTCAGGGTGCGGAGGAAGAGGGCGTCCAAGAGTTGCTCCAAAGAAAGGGGCTCACAAGCAAGCGCGGTGATGCCGTGATCCTCGCTGAGAATCGTGAGCCAGGTGCCCATGACGCCATTGCTCACAATGGCGGGCTGGAGAACGTTCGCCGCTTGATCCCGCACAGACGAGGGATCCTGACGGCTCGCCCTCCAGCCGAAGGCCGCCAGCACATCGGCCACCGCCTGGATGCGCGGCAGGGAGAGGCTGGGCCGGTCGCGTTCATTGGAGGTGGAGGTTAGCATCCACGCGCGGGAAGGGTTCCCGAGGGAAAGCGAGTTTCCCAAGTCCCTGTTAGAATCAATGTCGAGGCTGGCCTCCTCCGTGTGGAAGGGTTTGCCGGTGGCCGCAAAAAGGGAGTCCACGACCTGCTCGGCCTGCAGACGGCGGGGAGCTGGGGCGGCGTAGAGGGGGTTAGGCTCGCGCTGGGAGGGGTCGGTCGCGCGCTGGTACGCGTGTGAGTTGAGGATGAGCCGGGTGATGTGGGTGGAGTCGTAGCCGCTGCGCACCAGTTCGCGGCCCAGCCACCGGAGCAGCTCCGGATGCGTGGGGAGGGCGTTTTCCCAGTCGGCTACGGGTTCGACGATGCCGCGGCCCATGAGGCGGGCCCAGAGGCGATTCACGAGAACTTGGGCGAAGCGTTCGTTTTGAGGAGCAGTGAGCAGGGCGGCGAGTCGATCAGCGGGATTGGAGGAGTCTTCAGCCAGCCATTCGGCGACTTCGCCCGGGACGAACTCCGGGAAGGGCCACTCGGGGGCGACGGTGGCGCCGGGTTTGAGGGTGACCTCGATGAGGGCTTTTCGGCCGCCGGCGTGGAGTTTGTCGGCGGGCACGCTGCTGGTGGCGGGAACCTTGATGGATTTTTGCCCGAGCATGGCGCTCAACTGGAAGAGTTGCTCCTGTTTAAAGCGGTGGGCGGGCGCGTCGTGGCAGCGAGCGCATTTCATTTCCACGCCAAGAAAGGCGGCGCCAAGTATGGTGCCTTTGGCGGCCATAGGGACGTCATTTTGAGAGGCAACTCCAAAGCCGGCCGGCCCCCCGAAGCGCTCGCTCCCACGCAAGCGCACCAGTTCCGTGACCATGAGATCGGCGGGTTTGTGATCCAGAAGCGACTCGTGGATCCACCAGCGGAAGGGGCCCGTGTTGTTGAGCGTGGGGTTAAGAATGTTGGGGTTTTCAGCCAGAACGTCTTGCCAGTAACCCATCGCCTGGTCGGCGCTGCGCGGATCGGCCAGCAGCCGGTCGATGACCCTCGAGCGCCGCCCGGGGGTAGTGTCGGCGACGAAGGCCGCGATTTCCTGCGCACTTGGAACGACACCGACAGTGTCCAGGGTGACACGGCGCAGAAATACCAAGTCGCTTGTGAGGGGCGTCAGGGTGGTTCGTACGGCGCGAAATTCGGGCCACTGTGCACCTTCTTGAATCCACCTTTGAAGGATGGCGATTTCCTTGGGAGAGAGTTTTTTTCCCTTCGGAGGCATGACTTCGTCGGGATCCGCCGATTGGATGCGGGCGAGAATTTCACTCCGGTGCGGCTGGGCTGGGGCGAGGGCGGGCTTGCCGGATTTGCCCCCCTCGAGAGCGGAGGCGCGGCGGTCGAGATGGAGTCCGCCCTTGGATTTAGAGCCCCTATGGCAGTCCAGACAGCGGGCCTCGAGCAGGGGCTGGATATCGGTGAAAAAATCCACGGCACCGGTCTGGATTTGAGCGGTTTGCTGGGCGAAACCGGCGAGTTTGGCCCCGATGAAATGATCGATGGCGTTGAAGGCGGGCGCATCAGTTGGGAGCGGGGGCACCGACTCCTCAAGGGTGGAGGCCAGCCACTGGGCGGCAAGTTCCCGGCGGTGTTGCCAGTACTCGTAGTGGTCGGCGCGCGCCTTGGCCCTGTTGTCGGCGTTGAGGGCGACGAGTTCCTGCTCCGTTCGGCTCTGGTAGGACTCCCAACCTGCATCGGTGTACGCGAGCGGGCGCGCGCCAGGCGAGAGGAGGGTCCAATCCTGGCTGCCTTCCAGCGAGATTGCCGCGACGGTCTCGCCCAGTTCGGGGCGGCGTTTGGTTTTGCCCGTGTGGTAGCCCACGAGGGTTTCCAGGACGACGACGTGTTCGGCCCCAGTGGCTTCAAAGGTGCACCAGCTTTCCCGGTTGCCCGGCGGGGCAAACCGGAAAGTGGGTCCAAGGTCGAGGAAGCTGTTTTGCACCGAAAGGGGCGCGTTGTCGGAGCCGCCTTTTGGGAAAGGCGTGGTTAAAACGGGGGTGCCGTCAATGAAAAGGCAGGACGCCCCTCGCGCACGCAGGAGAAGGCGGTGTGTGCCTGCGGGAAGCCGAATCCGGGCGCTGGCGCGGAAAAACAGAGGGTTGGCACGATCGGCGCGCACCCCGGTGTCGGCGTAAAGATGGGGTAGCGCACTGAATCCGAACGCCTCTGCAAAGTAGTTTTCGGAGGCGGTGGGAGAATTCTGGGGCCAGGCATTTTTCTCGGGCAGCCCGTTTTCGCAAAGTTCCACGAGGACTTTGCCCACCGGAAGCCGCGCGGGGCTGGAGTCGGGAACGGCGAGGATGGCGGGTTCGACGGTTTTCTCCTTCGGTGCGGGTTCAGCGCTGAGCTCGGTGAGCGCATCATTGGGAGCCGGAGTCTGGGCCGATGCGGAGCAAACGACAGCCAGAAGGCAGAACAGGAGGAAGGCTGGGTTCATCGGGGGGGGTAGGCGAGAGGGGGGCGGCCGCAGAAGGTCACTAAGAAGAGAAATTAGCCGGCCGTCTGCTTTGATGATTTTATGAAAAACTTAGCAGATGGACAATCTTAGTTTGAAGAGTCAGGCAGAGCTGTGTTTTTTGACAGCATCCGTGCAAAGAACTCCGTGCGGGGTTAAGCCGGCCCATCTAGTCTTTCCAAAGGAACTTTGTGAGATCACTTTAATTCCATGACACCCGACTGGCTTACTTCTCCCTTCGCTTTTGGCGTTTATGCGGGACTCGTTCCCGCGGTCTTCTTCCGCGCGCAGCTGTTTCTCTCCCGCCGGGATCTGGACAAGGCAAACCGCTCGCAGCTGGCTCAACTCAAAACCCTGACCGAGGCCTTCCAAAAAACTCAGGACGAGCTCAAGGGCACGAGCAGCGAGAAGGAAAACCTGCGTGTTAAAATCCAGGGCCTCCTCCAATCGCCAGACCGACAAAAACTTCGCCTCCTCGAAGTTTTGAACCGCGCAGAACAACGCCTCACTCTCACAGCCCCCGGCTTCGCACCTGCCTGGCAGACGGCCAAAAACGAAGCCCTCGCAGAACTCGAAGAAGAAGAACGCGGGCGCAGCGCCCCAAAACAGGTGCTCCACCAGCTCATGAGCACTGGGTCTGCTTTTCTAGACAGGCTCAAAAGCGGGAATCCCCAGCCCGAGGCGAAGTCGCCTCAAGCGGGGGATTCCAATCACAACACAAGCGCCTAGCAGAGCGCAGTTGCTCCGGGCGGACAGGGACGCCGCCCGGTTTTCAGCGACCCACGGAATGTCCGGGGTCGCCGTAATTCGGGGCTACTTCAAGGCCTTCACCGCGTCCACCACGGCCTGTGCCGTGATACCCAGCTTTTCCATCACGTAGTTGCCGGGGGCGCTGAAGCCGAAACGCTCTAGGCCGATCACAATACCGTCCAAGCCGACGTAACGGAACCAGGCGTCTTTGACCCCGGCTTCGATCGCCACCCGGCGCCGCACGGACGCAGGAAGAACGGTTTCCTTGTAGGCGGCCGGCTGGGCGTTGAAGATTTCCATGCACGGCACAGAAACGACACGAACGCCTTCACCCAGGGTCTTCGCTGCCGCCACCACATGCTGCAGTTCGCTACCGCTGGCCATCAAAATGGTGTGCAGCGTTCCCGTTTCGCGCTGGGCAATGTAGGCACCATGGAGGGTCCCTTCGCGGCGCGTTTCCACGGAGATTTCGTTCAGCAGCGGCAGGGCCTGCCGGGAAAGGGCCAGAAGCGTCGGGCCGTCCTTGCGCGCAAATGCGGAGGCGAAAGCACCCGCCGTCTCCTCCGGATCGCCGGGGCGCATCACGTGCAAATTAGGAATCACGCGCAAGCCGCTGACCGTTTCCACAGGCTGGTGGGTCGGCCCGTCCTCGCCGACGCCCACGGAGTCGTGGGTGAAAATGTAAACCACCGGCAGTTTTGAAAGAGCCGCGATACGGATGGACGGCCGCGCGTAGTCCGCAAACACGAGGAACGTCGCGCCGCTGGCGTGGAAGATTCCATCATACGCGATGCCGTTCATGATCGCGGCCATTCCGTGCTCACGAATCCCGTAGCGGATGTTGCGCCCGTTGAAGTCGGCGGGCGTTACGTCCTTGGCGCCGTTGATGTAATTCAGGGTGGAACCGTACAAGTCGGCGCTTCCCGAAACGGCCAGGGGAATCGCCTGTGCCACGGGTTGAAGCACGTCGGAACCGGCCTTCCGCGTCGCAATTTTGGAATCCGCCGCGAATTTTGGAATCGCCGCTAGCAACTCGTGCTCCGAGGGCGTTTTCTTGGAGACGCCGTCTTGCAGCAAGTGGGCGAGGGCTGGGTTTGCGGCCTGCCACGCATCAAAAGTGACCTTCCATGCGGCGTGTGCTTTTGCCAACTCCGCGCGGTGGGCGGCGAAAAAGGCATGGGTTTCGGCGGAAACGTAGAAGTGTTCTGTCTCCGGAAGTCCAAGAGCCTTGCGGGCGGCATCGATAAACTTGGCCCCCCCCTCCCCGTGCGCCTTGGACGTGCCGGCGACTTCGGGAATGCCCTTTCCGATCAGTGTTTTGGCGACAATCAAGTGCGGCTTGCCCTTGGTCTCACGCGCCTTATTCAAGGCCGCTTCCACGGCCACAAAATCGTGACCGTCAACCGTCTGCACATGCCAGCCGTAGGCCTCGTAACGCTTGCCGGCATCTTCGCTCTGCGAGGCGTTGGCCATTGCGTCGAGGGTGACGCCGTTGGAATCGTAGATCAGAATGAGGTTGTCCAGATGGTTGTGCCCAGCGTACGAGGAGGCCTCTGCCGACACGCCCTCCTGCAAACAGCCGTCACCAGCCAGACAGATCACATGATTGTCAAAAATCGTGTGTGCGGCGGTGTTGAACCGGGCGGCCGCCATCTTTTGGGACAAAGCGATCCCCACGGCGTTGGCCACCCCCTGCCCCAAGGGGCCGGTGGTGCATTCCACTCCTTCGGTTTCAAAGCTTTCCGGGTGCCCGGGCGTGTGCGAACCCGCGGCTCGAAAAGCTTTCACCTGGTCGATCCCAACCTGTTTGTAGCCCGCGAGATGCAGCCATCCATAAAGGAACATCGACCCGTGGCCTGCAGAAAGCACGAAGCGGTCGCGGTTCAACCAGCGAGGTTCGAGCGGGTCGTAGTTGAGCGTGTGCCCAAAAAGGACGGCGCCTATTTCGGCGCAGCCCAAGGGCAGGCCAAGGTGACCGGAGGAACAAACGTGAACGGCATCCATGGCAAGACCACGGGCTTCATTTGCAGCGCGCTGAAGGGCATCGATCGGAAGATTCATAACTTTCAAAGTGGAAGAGGTTAGAAACCGATCCGCAGGTGTCAAGGCATCCCCTTGAAAGTTGCACAACCTTTACCTATCGCTGGGGCTGACTTGAGATTTATTCTTCCCTTAGTGAACCAAACCCACGCCATCCTTCTGCGCCGAATACGGCTCACAGAGACTAGCCTGATCGTGACCTGGCTCACCCCCGAGCACGGCCGAATCAAGACAGTGGCCAAGGGGGCTCTGCGCCCGAAAAGCCCACTGGCCGGCGTTCTGGACCTTTTTCACCTCTGTGAAATCCAGTTCCAACCCGCCCGCTCCGGGGACTTGCACGGCCTGAGGGATGCGATCTTAATCAACGCTTTTCCGGGCGTCCGCACCGAATATCCCAGAATCTCCCTCGGCGCCTATGCCGTCGAACTCATTGAACGCGCCACGGAAACAAACTCGCCGATGCCCGAGATTTTCAACCTCCTGGAAAGGGTGCTTCGTTTTTTGGACGCAAACGCCGCCTCCCAAAGGGCCCTGCTCCATTTTGAATCGGAACTCGTGCGCCTGCTTGGAATCACCCAACCCGGGGTAAGTGCGGACGTTTCTCTGGAGGGGCTTTTACACAGGCTGCCTCCTGCCCGAGGCGAACTGCTCTGCCGCCTTGCACCCGCCATAAGTCATGCCCGGGCTTGAGGAAGAGGTGCACCCGACTCAGAAGATACCGAAACCTCGCCGCTCAGGCTTTGGGTTGGATTCAAAATTCAGCGTGCTAAGGTGAATGGCTAGTTATGGAATTTGGATCGAAAGCTGGAGAGTCAGACGTTGGCGTGGGACAATTGTACCGGCGCATTTTTAGTTACATTTACCCGTATCGCTTTCGCTTTGCCCTCGGGCTGGCGACCGCGCTGCTAGCGGGCGCGAGCACCGGCACGCTGTATGTAGCTCTGAAAACCGTCACGGCGCTCGTTCTGCGCGGGACCGCCGATTTTTCGGTGACAGTGCCGGTCTTGGGAAAGCTGGACCTCTCCCAAATCCTGGGTTTCAAACAGTGGCTTGCCCTTGGGGACAACTGGCAAACCACTGGTAAAATTGCCGCCCTGTGCCTGATCGTCCCCTGCTTTGTACTGCTTCGGGGCATCCTCGATTTTCTCACCAGTTACCAACTGGCCTGGATTGAACAACGCGTCACCCTGGATCTCCGGCGCAAAGTGTTCTCCAGAATCATGGACCGCTCGTTAGAGTTTTTCAACAAACGCCGCGCCTCAGACCTGATCCAGACCGTTTTCGGCATGACTGCCGCCTGCGCCAATGCCTCGATGACGCTGGCTCAGGACATGGTCCGCCGTCCTGCGGCGGTCCTCGCGGTGGTCACGGTTTTATTCATCAGCGACCCCGTTTTCATGGGATTTAGTTTCGTTGTATTTCCAATCTGCATGCTGCCCGTCATCATTTTCAGCCGCCGAGTGCGAAAGAGCGGTAAAAACGAACAAAAATTTGCCGGTCAGATCATGGGGATTCTTCAGGAAGCCTTGGCGGGTATTCGCGTCGTCAAATCTCACGCCAGAGAGCGTTTTGAAATGGATCGTTTCACCCGCTCAGCGGAAGAGGTCAACAAAACCGCCCTCAGGCTCACCATCCTTGTGGAAGTTGTGGGGCCGCTGGTCGAATCGACCGCCTCGCTCGGGATCGCAGGCGGCCTGTTTTATTGCTGGTGGCGGGGAGTTCCCTTCGACGAGTTCATGGCGCGCTGCCTCGCCCTCGTGGCCATTTATCCCGACGTTAAGGCGCTCAGTCGCACTCAAATGGTCATGTCCAGATGCAGAGCCGCCTCGGACGGCATCTTTGAGATGCTCAACGAACCGATCGAAATCGAGGATGCCCCCGATGCCGTCGCCCTGGGGCGTGTCTCAGGGAAAATTGAATTTGAAAACGTCACCTACGGCTACCTGCCCGGAGCGGCTCCGGCTGTCCGCGGGTTGAATTTAAAATTTGAGCCCGGCAAGTTCTACGCCCTTGTGGGCGAGAGTGGCGCGGGCAAAAGCACTACGCTCTCCCTTTTGCTTCGCTTCTACGACCCTCAGGGAGGCCGTCTGCTCATCGACGGTCACGACCTCAAGCAGGTCGCACAAACCTCGCTCAGGGAACAGATCGGCATCGTAAACCAGGACCTTTTCCTTTTCCACGACACGATTGAAAACAACATCCGCTACGGCAGACTCAACGCCACACACGAGGAAGTCCGGGAAGCTGCGAAAATTGCGCGCGCCGATGATTTCATCCTGAAACAGCCCCAGGGCTACAGCACACTCGTTGGAGACAAGGGCTGCAACCTCTCCGGGGGCCAGTTGCAGCGCGTGACCATCGCCCGGGCCATCCTGCGCGATTCCCCCATTCTGCTTCTGGATGAGGCAACATCCAACCTTGATCCGGAAACAGAGCAGGCCTTTAAGGACGCGCTTCGCGTCCTGAGAAAGGGGCGGACGGTCGTGGCCATCGCCCACCGTTTCTCTACCATTCTGGAGGCCGACCAAATTGTGCTCATGGATCAGGGAGCCGTCCTGGACACCGGCACCCACGAAGAGTTGCTCACCCGCTGCGCGGTCTACGAAAGGCTGTTCCGATTGCAGTTTTCCTCCGCAGCCTGAGCCAAGTGCTTGCGCTTCGGCGCTCCCTCTGAAACTTCTTAATTTTGTTATGCTAGATATTCGCCTCATTCGGGAACACTCAGACCAAGTCATTGCCCGCCTCGCCGCCCGCGGAGGCGATGCCCACTTACACATCCACGACATTCTTGAATGCGACAAGGAACGGCGCAGTACAGAAACAAAACTGCAACACCTCCAATCCGACCGGAAGCGCATCAGCAAAGAAATCGGGATGCGCAAGGCCAAGGGCGAAGACACCTCGAGCGTTGAAACCGAAGTGCGCGTTTTGGGAGACGACGTTGCCCGATTGAACGAACTCAGCGCGCAACTGGATGAGCGGCAGAGAGACTTGCTCCTTCAACTGCCCAACCTTCCCCATGAAGGCTGCCCTGTCGGCGCCGATGCCGAGGCAAACCCGGAAGTTCGCGTTTGGGGGGAACGGCCGGCATTTTCTTTCACGCCGAAAAGTCACGTTGAACTGGGCGAGTCCCTCGGACTTTTTGATTTTGAAAGGGCCGCAAAAATCAGCGGCAGCGCGTTTGTTTGTTTCACGGGCGCCGGAGCGCGCCTGGAAAGAACGCTGCTGAACTTTCTCCTAGATTTGCACACCACCAAACACGGCTACAAGGAAGTCAGCACGCCCTTTGTCGTTCGGCCAGAAACTCTCGTAGGGACTTCACAGCTGCCGAAATTTGAAGAGCAACTCTATCGCTGCGACCGCGACGAGCTCTACCTCGCCCCGACAGCCGAAGTGCCGGTGACCAACCTCCACCGCGAGGAAATCGTCGCCCTCGAACAACTGCCCATCCGTTACGCGGCCTACACCCCGTGCTTCCGAAGAGAGGCGGGTTCAGCCGGCCTCGGGACGCGAGGGCTGATTCGTATGCATCAGTTCGACAAGGTGGAACTGGTTAAAATCACGACCCCAGAGGAATCCGCCCGCGAGCTGGAGGCACTCACCGCCGATGCTGAACGCGTCCTCCAGATCCTCGGCCTCCACTACCGGATCATCGAACTCTGCACAGGCGACATCGGCTTCGGTTCCACGCGCACCTACGACATTGAAGTCTGGGCTCCCGGACAGAACGGCTATCTGGAAGTCTCCAGCTGCTCGAGTTTTGGAGATTTTCAGGCCCGCCGTATGAACCTCCGTTTTAAGGACAAAGAGGGTAAAAACCACTTCTGCCACACTCTCAACGGTTCCGGAACGGCCCTGCCCCGCTTGATGGTCGCCCTTCTGGAAACCTACCAGCAAGCGGACGGCACCGTGCTTCTTCCAGAAATCCTGCGCCCCTATTTTGGGTCGGAGCGCATTGGCTAGAGCGCCGCAATGCCCCCCGACTTCACCAACCGACTCGTCGGGGAGCTTTCCTCCGTCGGGGTCTCGCAGGCAGACCCTCTGCTAGTCGCTTTTTCGGGCGGGCGCGATTCGGTGGCGCTCGTCTCGGCCCTCCTCTCGGGCGGGTTCACCCAACTGACACTCGTCCACCTTGATCATGCACTGCGCCCAGAAAGTGCTGCAGAAGCCGAATGGGTCGCCACCTTCGCGCACGCGCGAAGGCTGGACTGCGTGATCAGGCGCATCATCATCACAGAGTTGACGCCCACGTCCGGCTCGGGGCTCGAAGAAACCGCCCGCAAGGCCCGGCACGCTTTTTTTGCTCAGGTTGCTAAAGAGCGCCTCTGCTCCTCGGTTCTCCTCGCCCACCATGCCGACGACCAAATTGAAACGCTGATCTTTCGCTTGCTCAGAGGCGCCGGAACAGGCGGCCTCTCCGCCATGGCCCGACGCACCGAACGCCACGAGCAGGGACACTCCTACTGCCTTCTGCGGCCTATGTTGGGAATCTGGCGCAGCGAGGTGGACGCGTTTGTTCAAGAACACGCGCTGCCCTTTTTGGAAGATCCTTCCAACGCCCTGCCCGACTTTACCCGAAACCGCATCCGGCACGTTTTGCTTCCCGAGATGGAACGAGTCATGCGCAGGCCCGTGCGCGAGGCGCTCTGGAGGACGGGGGAGGTCCTGCGCGCCGAGTCCGATTTCGTCAAGGCCGCGGAACTTTCCCTCGGGACCGTTCCAGAAAAACTAGACGTGTCCGAACTCCGGCTTCTCCCTCTCGCATTGCGCCGACGTCGCGTCGCACGCTGGCTTTCAGAGCGCGGAGTAAGTGACATCGGCTTTGAACTTGTGGAAGCCGTCGCCCACCTTGCCTTACACACCAGGCCGGCAAAGGTGAACCTTCCGAAGGGCGCCCATGCCCGCCGTAAAGCCGGGCAGATTTTTTTTGAAGGCGCTCCATCCACAATAGCGGTACCCTCCTGAATCCCCCCGCTCCCAATTATTTCAGCCGCTATCCCCATGGAAATCTCCCGCCTTTACACCCTGGAGCTCATCAGTGCGCTCATCTTCGTGCCATTGCTGCTGCTAATCACGCTGGCCCTCGGCCGTTGGATGGTGCGCCATTTTCGCGCCCCGCTGGGCGTGCGCTACCGCATCGCGTGTGCGGCCCTTTGTTCCTGGCTGCCGCTTGCCATCTATCAATCCATCGTGAACGCACAGTTCGCGGCCCACTCCAAAGCACCGACAGACGTTCTCGTCGATGGTGCGGCCGCTTTGCCAAAACCGTTTTTGTTCCCGGAGGAACTCCTGCAGGGGCTTCTCGCGCTTTCGATTCTTTTCAGCGCCTTCGTGGCGGTACAGCTTGTTCGCAAATACTTCTGGGACGGCTGGTTTGAGCGCACGCAGGACGCGGAAGCCCCAAAGTTTCTAAGCGACATCGGAAGCGCCTGCATCATCGGTGTTTCCATAGTTCTTATTGCAACAGGAGTCTACCACAAGGATCTAAGCGGGCTGCAGCTTGGCTCGACGGTCTCGGTTGCAGTGCTGGGCTTTGCCAGCCAGGACCTATTAGGAAACCTTCTCTCGGGGGTCGCCCTCCAAATTGGAAGCCCCTTTCGCAAGGGGGACTGGTTGCTACTGGACGGTAAACGACTTCAGGTCAGGGAAGTCAACTGGCGCTCCACGAGAATGCGCTCGCCGGACAACGTGATGGTGGACGTCCCGAACAAAACCATCGCCGGGGGAACGATTATCAATTTGTCCGCCCCCACTTCAGAGAGAGCATCCACCGTCGTTGTCGGGTTTGAATACGCGGCCCCTCCGGAGAAGGTCAAGGCGTGCCTTGTCCGCGCCGCCAGCGCCGCCAAACTGGTGATGCACACGCCACCACCGCGCGCACTGCTCAAGGATTTCGGCGATTCAGCCGTGCACTACGAAGTCGCGTTCTGGGTCGAAAATGAGGAACAACTGATGGAGGCATGTGATGCAGTCCGCACCTCGATCTGGTACGAGGCCAAAAGGGATAATCTTAAAATGCCGTTCCCCATGAGAACTTTACGCATTGAACGAGCCGTGGGGAAATCCGACACTGAAGCCCCCCCCAGCGCAGACCAAGCGTAACGGCACGCCTTGATTCCGTTTTGAAAACCACTCTTGTTCACGTGCCCACTTCCTCGCGAGTTTTGAGAATCCGCCTCCCATTGAATGAAATTGTGAGCCCCGTGTTTTCCATTCTTCTCTTCATCCACAAAGGGAAAAACGACGGCGCATGAATACTGCCCTTTCCGCAGACATTCCTTCCTGGGTTCCGATGAGTGCCGGCGTTTGGCTTTTAACAAGCACCTGGCTTGGATGGCGGCGCGGCGTGGTGCGGCAGGCGGCCTCCCTTGTGGGTCTGGTTCTCGCGATCAGCGCGGGGTTTTGGCTGGGACCGCTGGTTTCCCCAATCGTTCCCGCGCTGGGGTTGCCCAACTTTTTACGCCCTCTGCTGGGCGGCTGCCTTGTTGGAATCCTGATCTGGGGAAGCGTCTCGATTTTTTCCCAAATCATCTTTAGAAAAACAGAAGATCAGGGACTGGGTGTCATTCGTCTCATCTACGGCTTTTCCGGCGCAGGGTTGGGTCTGCTTTCAGGCCTGGCCTTGCTGGCGCTCGCGGCCTGGGGCATCCGCTTTTTTGGAAGTTTTGCCGAAGGGCTGCAGCAGGGGACGAAGGCGGCGGTCCACGCCAAAGGCCGTCCCCAGCCAGCGACCGAGCCCGCCCCGCTGGTTTTGCTCAAGAAAGCCATCGAGGATTCCAACGCCGGAAGTCTGCTTGGGCGACTGGATCCTCTTTCGCCGAGCGTTTACCCAAGGGCTCAAAAAATCGGACAGGTTCTCACAAATTCCGCCGCACGAGATCGTTTATTGGCGGATCCAGGCATGGAGTTGCTTTCCAAAAACGCCAAACTGCTGGCCCTCAAATCCGATCCGGAGCTTCAGGAAGCCCTGCGCGCAGGGAACGTCTGGGAGATCCTGCGCAATCCCAAGCTGCAAATCGCGGCCGCCGACGCCCAGTTGCTCACCCAATTTCGCACGGTCGACTTTGACAAAATACTGGATCGCGCCCTGGCCGCGCCCGTTTCAGGGGGACTCCTTCCGGGAGCGCCCGCTGAAAAAGTGGCGCCGACACCCAAGCCTGCAGCCGGACGCGCGAAACCCTAGCCAAGCGCCCAAACTTCTTTCACAGTTATCGTCCACGTTCATGGCTACCCGCTACATTCCCACCATCGGCCTCGAAGTTCATGTGCAGCTCAAAACACGCAGCAAGATGTTCTGCGGCTGCCCAGTCGAATACGGGGCGGAACCCAACTCCCACACCTGCCCAGTCTGCCTGGGTTATCCCGGGGCGCTACCGGTCATGAACGAAGCCGCGCTGCGAATGACGGCCCTCACTGGGCTGATGCTCAATTGCAAGGTCGCTGAAATCTGCAAATTTGACCGGAAGAACTACTTCTATCCGGACATGCCGAAAAACTACCAGATCTCGCAGTACGACCAGCCCATCTGCGATGGAGGCGGTGTGCCGCTGCACGATCTCGCCTACCCAAAGGATGCACAGAAGAACATCCAGCATCCAGGCAAGGTGGTGAAACTGACCCGAATTCATCTGGAAGAGGACGTGGCTAAAAGCACCCATTTTGAAGCCTCCACTGGCATCGACTTCAATCGCGCGGGCACCCCACTAATGGAAATCGTGTCCGAACCGGACCTTAATTCCCCGGAGGAAGCCTTTGCCTACCTCACGGCTCTTCAACAGATCTTAATTTACGGCGGTGTGAGCGATGCCGACATGGAAAAAGGCCAGATGCGGTGTGACTGCAATGTCTCCGTGCGACTGGAAGGCACTACCGAGCTGGGAATGAAGATCGAGATCAAGAACATGAATACGATCTCGGGCGTGCGGCGCGCGCTTGCCTTTGAGATCGAAAGGCAGATTGAGGCCGTTTCAAAGGGCGTCGTTCTCGCGCAGGAAACACGCCGCTGGGACGACACGCTGGGGCAAACCACCCTCATGCGCATCAAAGAATCCGCGCACGACTACCGTTATTTCCCTGAACCGGACCTGCTTCCCGTCGACACTCGCGTTTTCATGGAGGAAGTGCGCAAACTGCGCCCTGAACTTCCGGCGGAAAAGCGCGACCGTTTCGTCCAAAGTTATGGCGTCACCGATTACGACGCTGCGGTCCTTGCTTCCGACCGGGCCTTGGCCGATTACTTTGAAGCGGCAGCCAAGGGGTCGGCCAAGCCAAAAGCCGTGGCCAACTGGATCTTGAACGATCTGCTCAGCGCCTTGAGCGAGTCCGCGCAAAACATTACGGAATGCAGGGTTTCCGCCTCCCAATTGGGCGAGCTGCTTTCCATCATCGATGGAGGCACTATCAATGCCCGCCAGGGAAAAGAGGTCTTCGCCGAAATGCTCACCACAGGAAAAAGCGCTCCCGCCGTTGTCGAGGAGAAGGGCCTGAAACAGGAGAGCGACTTGGGAGCAATTGAAGCCCTCTGCGAGAATTCGATCGACTCCAATCCTAAGGCCGTCGAGGAATATCGGGCGGGTAAAATGGCCTCGATTAACTTTCTAAAGGGACAGGTGATGAAGCTGTCCCAGGGCAAAGCGAATCCCACAATTGTCGGCGAGATTCTTGTACGCCTGCTGGGTTAGCCCCGTCGTTCAGATTTGCAGAAGCCTTTCTGAGATAGAGAGAAACCAGTGAGCGTTCCAGGCTCGGCGACGAACCTTCAGCGCACGCGAAGCACGCGGAACGTCGTCACATTTCCCTCTCCCTCCAGGCCCCAGACCTCTGAAAGATTGGATTGCCACAGCCATTCCGCCATGGGCTTTTCCACAACGGACCGGCCGAGGATCACGCTCGAATTTTCTACAGCGCGCGCACTGTCACTCGCCACCACCAAGCGAACACCCCGCCGCCTGAGGATCTCCAGCGCCTCCTCCGGTGTGGTACTGAGGAAAAAGTGCGCCGCATCAAAAATCCCCGAAATGCCCTCGTGCCCACTGCCAGAAACCGCGGGTTGGCCGGACCAGTAGGCCAGCGATGGCGAATGCCACCACGCGGCGATAAACGGAAGTCGCTCCGGCGAACGCATTCTTTCTGCCGCCAATCGCGTATTGATACGTTCGGAACGCTCCATATAGCGATGCTCGGAGGTGCGGGCATCCGGAAACAAGCGGGACTCCCATTCCGTAATCACCGGCCATAAAGACACCAGGAAAGCGAACCCAAGGCGCCGGGGGGACGACACGAGAGAGAAAAAAGGGGGCAAACAAAAAAGGAAGACGAGCGCGAAATAGGGGCTCCAACGAGCCTGCCAGAGCGTCAACCCAGCCGTGACAAGGAGCATGACCAGCCATCCCAAAACCACTCGCCCCTCTCGGCGCGCCAGCCAAAGCAACCCCGGGGGAACAATCCAAATCAGCACCCCAGTCCAATCGGAAAGCCTGCCCACGTTATCAACCTTGTGCAGCTCACCGATCGTACTTCCCCAACGTACAAGGACTTCCTTCCAGCGGGAATCAGGCGGCACAATGCGGATGCCGTCCACCAGCCAACCGCTCACCAAGGGGACGAGCAGCCCCGCCCCCCAGTGCAAGCGCACATGTCCCGTCCAACTTGGCCGCCAGAACAAGAGTCCGAGCAGAAAAACGGTCCCCAACAATACCAATGGCTCGTAAAGCGACACCCAGAGCGCTCCCCCCCAGGCCAGTCCTCCGGCCCAGGCCCACCCCCTCGAGGGTGCGCTCTGCATCCGTTGTTCCGCCCCCACCGCAACAGCAAGAAACAGAAGCAACAGCGACTGATGGTCTGGTCTGCCAAAAACAGTGGCATGGACGAGGGGCGGGCTTACCGCGGCAAGTAACGGCACAGCCCACCATGCGGGAGCGTGCTCTCCTCCCCGGAAACCCGCCGACCATGCCGCCAAAAACACACAGGTCAAAAGCCCGATCAAGGGCGAAACGAGAGCCCCTGCCAAATCCAACGTCGACTCCCGCAACACTGCAAACCGCCCGCTCTGTGGCCACGTCCACCGTACGATTCTTTCCAAACCAACGATCGCATAATCAAACGGAGCGGTGGCATGAGAAACAACTCCCTCCGGCCAGTTTTCAAAATCCTGATGGCGCACGACCGTGCCTGGAGCTTCGGAAATCCGCTGCGCCCGGCTCATTCGGGAATAACAGTCGGCATCCACAAAATAGAAACGCCCCCCCACCAGAATCTCGGTGAGATTGTGGAAACGGATGCCCAATCCAAGAACAAGGAGTCCGAAGAAAATCCACCAAAAGCGGGCACCTTTGGAAAACAGTCCCTTTTTAACCCAAAGTGAAAAGCCTTGGATCGGAGGGTTCACTGCCGCGCTTGAATATCCTGTCTGAGAAACTCCAACACGTCCTTAAACTTCGCGACGTTCTCGGGGGCCGCTGCCACGACTGCCTCGTGTGCCTCCAGCATGGTTTTGGCCTCGGAAAGTTTATCGGTGGCGGTATCCTTAAGCGTACAAGTTTGACTGGGACTCGCCGAAGCGACCGGGCTGTCTTCGACTTTGAGCAGTTGATCCAACCCCAGGTTGCACAAAAGCGAATGGTTGCGCTCGTTCAAGTTGACCACCTGGATTTCTCCGTTGCCCTCGGTCCGAATTTTAAGTGCCAGACCAGCGATCGTTCCCATGAAAGTGGAATCCATGACCGGGCAGGCGTTCAGATCGATCACAAAATGACGGTGCCCTCGGGCAACCATCTCTTTTGAAAACTCCTTGAGGGAAGTGCTGTTTTGAAAACTACCCTTTCCCTCCACCTTGATCCAAACCACGCCTTGGGCGACTCCCACCTGAATGGACGAAGGGGTACTCACAAAAAAGAGGGTTTACCAAAGGAAGCTTTGCTGAAGCCCCACAACACGACCAGCCTGGATCAAAAGGACGCGCCAAGCGGTCACCGAGCCGTCCTGATGGTATTCGTCGCCCTGAACCGTAAACTCTGTCTGCATCGAGCCGGAGGCTTTCGAGTAGGTCGCGTCTTTGGTCTGCACATGCGAACCAAGCTTTTGCTGGCGGTATTCAAACCGCACCGTCACATCATTCTTCGCGGCGGGACGAACCCGCCAATGAATCGTGTACGAATGGCCATCTCGCAGACGCTGCTCAAAAGAGTTGATCGCTCCAAAATAACGGCGAGCGCTCTCCATTTGAAGCCACGTGGAACTCACCGCTCCTGTGACGGCCGGGTCAACAAGCACCGAAAAAACCTTTTCCACCTGGAAACTGTCATCCAAAGCCAGCGGTAGAGGGGCAGCCACAGGCACCGGCTTCACTGCAGCAGTGTTCGCCTTGGACGCCTCCGTATTAGAGAACGACGCAAAAAGGGAAACAGCGACCGCCAGTGCGAGAGGGATGAATCTCATCAAGGAGGCGTATTCTAGGCTCGAGAGGCATACAGTGTCAACGGCCAGCGCCCAGAATGGCGCGGCCAAAAACCGCTTCACCGACCCCTGTCCGCTCCAATCGCAGGCCCGGTTATCGCAATGCGCGGCCCAGCGCCCCCGCGTAACCGGTGAGCTCCACGTAGGCCGCCCCCACTTCGCGCCCCGCCGACAAAACCCGGCAGGCGCCCTCCCAGTAGGGCACCCCACTCACGGCCCCATCCAGCTCCTGCTGGTTTGCGAGCGGCTGCAAAGTCCATTCGACCGTCTTCCCTGTCGCAGGGTCGGGAGCGCTCAAGTGCACTGGCAGCGGATACTTCGCCCCACTGACTGGGCTGCGCCACTGACCAGAGGCCTCCCACTTGAACTCTGAGGCTCCATAGTGTGTCGTTTTGCCGTCAGCGTCCACCCAGGCCAAGGCCGACGCCGGGTCCGTCGTTCCATCCTTCCGCCTGAGACGATAGACCATGATTTCACGGCCATCTTCAAATTGGATGCCAGCCCAATCCCACCCAGCCTGCTCACCCGTAAGCTGGCTGCTGCTAATTTCATGGTCCATCCAGACCTTGCCCTCCACTGGAACCAGCCGATCTTTGATGCGCACTTCGCCAACCGCCTTCATTCTGGGGAACGTTAGATACCAACTTGCTGCCGTCGGGGAGTCCCCCTTGCGAGAGACCCCATCGTTGCCGAAAACCACCAAAGGTTTAAGCGCCTCTAAATCGAGCGAAAAGCCGCCCTCCTCGCGAATGGAAGCATCCAACGTGAAACGATTCTTTTGAGATTCCTCCCCTCGCAGACGCGCCTCGCCTACGTGCACGGAAAGTTTTTCAACGGAGGCGCCCGCATCCCACCCAGAGCGGGCCAGCCGCTCCGTATGGATAAACCGCCCGCTTCCCACCTCCAGCAGAGCCGCGTGAAACAGAAAAATTTCATCCGCGCGGAACGCTTTTGCCCCCGCCACGCTTTCAGCAGAAGCCGGCGTGGTGGCCTTCCGAAAAAAGGTCGCTTGGAAACCGAACCGCTCCTTGTCAGGGCCGAACAAATGTCCCGTCAAGTACCACCATTCCACCTTAAATTCCGGATGAGAGCCGTGGTCTCTGGGAAACTCAAACCGATGCCCGGGCTGCGGCACACGGAATCCATCAGCCGTCTTTTCGACAAGCGGCTGAGGCGTAAAATCTCCCGGAGCTACCGGCAGTGGCGCGCCCTCAAAGGGAGTCGATAAGAGGCAGGAGAGGGCGCTGAGGATAAGAAGTCGTATTTTCATCTCGTACGGTCGGCAGGGAGATCCGCACCAAAACGGCCCACAGTCCAAGCGACAACCGCTCCAACAACTGGAACAGCCACCCCAAGCAACAACAAGGCACGCAGTGGGATGGCCGGCTGCAATGTCCAGCCAAAAGTTTGTTTGTTGATGACAAAAATCAACAATGCACCCAGCCCCAGGCTGCTCACCAAACCCCCGGCCGTGCCACAAAATGCGAGAACCGCCCCCTCCCACGCGGCCACCTGCGCGATATCGCGACGCGACATTCCCAGCGCCCGGAGAGTGGTCAGTTCGGCGCGCCTCTCAGCTAAAATACTCGCCAAAGTCATTCCCAATCCAGCCAGGGCAACACCGACGCCGATAGCCTCAAGCGCGTAGGTGATTGCAAAAGTCTGCCTGAAAATCCGCATCACCTCACCCCGCAGATGCACGTTCGTGAATACCGCAAGACCAGTGTGACTGTTTCGCAAACGCGCCCGCACTGCCTCAGGGTCTTCGCCCGCCCGCAACGTGAGCGAGAGAGTGCTCACCTCCTGCGTTCCCACCCACTCCTGGAGATGAGTCCGGTCCACCATCACGATGCCCTGATCGTCCCCGTAATCCGTATAGACTCCAGCAACTTCAAGCACCCGTTCGCCCGAAGGTGTCGGAATACAAATCGATTCCCCGCGCGCCACACGAAACCGCGCGGCAAACGACTCGCTCACCACGCAACGACCCGCATTTTTTTGAACCTCAAAAATCTCCTCTGAAAGCGGCTCCTTCAACCAACTAAATTGATGATGACGGTGATAAAAACCCAGATCGCTCCCCGCCAGTCGGATACCGCCGCCTCCAAATTCCACCGGAACCAGAAGCAACGCGTCCCAGTCTGCAACCGCTGAATCTCCGGTGACCTGCTTCCAAGTGGAAGCCGGAATCCGGTTGTAGGCCGTGGCAGCCTGGTTGGCATCGCTCGTCAGGTAGATATCCGCCTGGAGAAGGTGTCCGATCCATTCGCTCACGCTGTGCTCGAAACTGCCCACCAGCACAGACATCCCACCCGTCATGGAAACGGCGCAGAGCAATCCTGCCGCAGCCCAGCGATGACGACTCGTGGGCGCCCGCAAATGACTGATGGCAAGCTTCCTCGAGGCAGAACGCCGGGCCACCCATGCACCCAGCCAGGCGGCGAATCGCAGGCTGTCTCCCGCAAGAATCCCAGCTCCCACCACTCCGAAAAGTGCGCTGAAATAACCCGCGAGGGCAAAACGCGCCCCCCCCTGAAACGTTAGCGGCGGGCAAAAAGCCAGCCCCACAGAAAGGGTCAAAAGCCCCCAACCCACCACGCTCCGCAATCTCGACTCACCCCCCGTGGCCGCGGCCCTACCACCCTGCGCCCAAAGCTGCGCCGGCGGCGTGGACGCTGCGCGTTTTGCCGGAAGCCAACCCGCCAAAACACTGCACACCACCGCCAACAAAAACGCAGTAAGCGCCTCACCAAAATGCAATCCTGCAGCCTCCGTGTTGTTGGCGTAGTACAAAGAATTCACCGTCTGGGACACCGCGCGCACGGTTCCCTGGGCCAGCGCCCATCCTCCCGCCACGCCCAGCACGCCGCCGCCGACCCCCAACAAAGCCGCCTCCCACAGCCAGGCCCGGCGCACCTCCGAATCCCGCACTCCGAGCGCTCGCAATACCGCAATTTCACTCCTTCGACGCACCACCGCCGCGTCCAGCGCCTGAAAAATCAAATACAGCCCCACCAAAAGCGCCAGGAGCGACAGAATCGTCAGGTTTAAGCGGAACCCCCGCGTCATCAACTCCGCCGCCATCCGGCGTGACTCCGCCGTCCGCACCGATGCCACCCCGGCCACCGCGCGCCGCAACCGCTCCAGAAGGATTTCCCGATTCGCCCCCTCCCGGGCAGCGCTGGGAAAAAGACACTCAATCCTGTCGAATCCGCCCACTTTCCCAGTGAGCACCTGTAGCGCAGGCAGGTCCATGACGAGGAGCCCGGCGGGGGATTCCGGTTGGTCCGCCCTCCCTGGAATGACCCCCGCTATTTCAAAGGTGACAGCCTGATCATTCACCACCGCAACCAGCGTGGAGCCCACCTGCAGCCCCTCCCTTGCCGCTAGCTTTGCGGAACAAAAAACCGCGTTGCTCCGGGTTAAAAGCCGCACCAGAGCCTGCTCCCCGTCCATCCCGTTCTTCTCGGCGCCCTCGACTTTTTGATCAAACCAACGGCGATCGAACTTCTGTTGGGCCGCAAAATTCTGAAGAGCGACGAGGTCGACTCCAATCAGCGTAAAACTCGCCCTGGTTCCCATGCGGCTGTCCTCGCCGGTGCGAGGAGGGGCGCAGACGGTTTCCACGATTGGGATAAGCTCCAATCCCGCCAAAGCATCGCTGCCTCTGACGGCTGTCTTGCGCCGCAATTCTTCCAAAACGGTTTCGGGGAGCAATCCAGCGGGCGCCGCAATGGTGGCGTCCGCCTGCTGAGAGAGAACGCCGGCGAAGTTGGTGAAGCTCGCGACCGCCGCGCGGTTGGCAAGACGGATCGACAAAAAAACGGCGACCCCGAGCGAAAGCAGCAACAGAAGCAGGAGGCTTCTGAGCGGCTGACCTTTCCAATGCCGCCACGTAAATCGACGCAGCAGATTCCAAACCACGCGCCCGGGCACTGGCGAAGCTCTTTCCAACGAGGAACTCACCCCCTGACCTCCTCTAAAACCCCGTCCCGCATGCGCACCTCCCGCTGACAAATCCGCGCCGCCTCCTCGCTGTGGGTCACCAGAACCAGAGCTGTTTCAAACTCTCCGCTCAACTCCCGCAGCAACTCGAGGATGTTCGCGCTGTTCACTGAATCCAGATTGCCCGTCGGTTCGTCGGCCAAAATCACACGAGGCGCATGCGCCAGAGCGCGCGCGATGGCGCAACGCTGCATCTCTCCCCCGGAAAGGTGCGAGGGCAGAGCCTCCGCACGGTGCCACAACTTTACCCTTTCCAGCAGGCGGGCGGCGCGGTCTCGACATTCCTCTGGGGCAACCCCCAGCAGAACCAATGGAAACTCCACGTTCTCGCGCACGCTCAGAGTCGGCAGCAGATGAAAAAACTGAAAAACATTCCCAATCCTGCGCCTCCGCAAAATCGCCAGCGCTTCCCCATCCATTTGGGTCAGATCCTCCCCCGCAATGAGGACGGATCCAGAATCCGGACGGTCGATTCCCCCCAGACAGTTCAAAAGCGTCGTTTTCCCACTGCCAGAAGGCCCCGTGAGCGCTAGCCGTTCCCCGGAAAAAAGACGCAACGACACCTCGCGCAGCACGGGGCGCAGATCGTACTGCTTTGAAACAGATCGGCACTCAAGAACGGGAGCGGGAATGGTCACCGTCATACTTTACCGGTTGGGCTCCGCCTGCGCCACTGTGCGTTTTCCAAGTTGAAAAAGCCTTTCTGTAGTCCACCCCGAAAACCGCCCGGAATCTCGGGAGGTTCAGTGTAAATAGCTACAATCCGAACAAATAAACACGGTAGGAAAAACGGGAAAAAGCCGCCGCCCCTCTTTTCATATTTGGCCCTCCTTGCAGGAAACGGCAAGTTTGCTAGAGTCAGCGGGTGTCTTTCCGCTCCACCTTCACTGTCTGCCTCTGCGCTCTAACCCTGCTTCCCTTGCAGGAGGGACCCGCGCAGCAGACTGACGACGAAGACAAGAGACGCAAGTTTCTGAAAAGCCGCGAGGAAACCGTCCAACCCGCTCGCCCAAAACCCGCCTCGCCCCAAAAAACCAAACCAAAGCCAAAACCCAAGCCGCATCCGACTCCCCAAAAAGCCCCAGCCCGCAAGCCCGTCGAGCAACCCGTTTCTGCCCCCAGTCCAGAGCCAGCCAAACCGGCAAGCGCCCCTGCCTCCTCTCTATCAAAGGGCCAGCCTACAGAGACCGCTCCAAAAAACGGGCAGGTTAAAGAGATCGCCCCTCTCCTGATCGAAAAATCGGGCTTTGATTCCAAAGCCGGCATGCAACCGCCCGCGTTCTTTGGTTGGTTTACCCGCTGGAAGTATTTACCAAAATCACTGAGGGAGCAGATCGACCGCGCCCCCGTGAAGAAAGCCCGCTGGCGGTACTTAGTCGTCCACAACAGCGGAACACGGCAAGGCAACGCCAAAGCATTTGAGTTCTACCACACCAACGTCCGCAAGATGCCAAACGGCCTCGCCTACCAGTTCGTTATCGGCAATGGAACGTCCTCCGGAGATGGCGAGATCGAAGTTGGTAATCGCTGGCGCAGACAGATCAACGGCGGGCATGTACACAGTGACTACCTGAACAACATCGCTCTCGGCATCTGTCTGGTCGGCGACTTCAACCAGGAAAAACCCACTCAAAAACAACTCGACGCGCTCGATGAGCTCCTCCGCTACCTGCGCCAGCGTGTCGGCAAAGTGGATAACAAATGGGCCGTGGTCAAAGCGCACCGCGAAATCAACCCGCCACGCTGGCCCACGGACTGTCCGGGAAATGATTTTCCCTACACCTGGCTCCACAACAGGTTTGATTAACCCAAACCAACCCTTCCTTGGGAAACCATTGCGCGTGGAATCCTGAGGCCCCCCGGCCAAACTACTTCCAAAATTCGCGCACCACCCGCTCCCACTCATCAGCCATCAACTGATGCCCTCGATAAGTCGGGTGAACGTTGTCCCAAATCCAATACGAGGCGGGGACCCGTTTGCTCGCGCTGTCGAAGATCGGCTGGAAGCGAACCACGGCGGCAGCGTGTTTTTGTGCGAGGCGAGAGACAGCCTCCTGACGCTGGAGGATCCCTGGATTCAACGTCTCCGCAGGTTTGACAAAAGGCTCGCAAAGAACAATTTTCAATTTTGAATTGGCTGCGCGTGACGCTGTAAGCAGCTTGTCGTAGACCTCCTCGTAAACATCCAAGGGAACGCCTTTCCCATTGTCGTTTACTCCGATCATCACGCTGAGCAGATCTGGCTTGAGCTCCAGCGCGTCCTTCTCCCATCGTTTCTCCAGGTCAAGAACCGTGTTGCCACTCACACCGCGGTTCATAAACTCAACCGCAGCCTCGGGAAATGCCGCTCCATGGCGGGCTGCAATCACAAAAACGTAACCGTGCCCGAGAATATGGTTGGGGTCGGCGCTCCGCCCACGGTTTCCATCGGTAATCGAATCCCCTTGAAACAAAACCCTCGCACCGGGTGTGAACGCCGCGATGCCTTCAACCCCTTGCGAAGGCCCAACTCCTGCCAAAAACGCCGTAAAGAATGCGATCCGGAGCTTCATTTTAAGCACGCAAACCGCACGTTTACTTCAAAGCCGCCTGTAGCGACTTCGCCACCTCGGCCCCCAAAAACTCATAGCCCTTCCCGTTAAAATGAACGTCGTTAGGGTTCTGCAAATCAGCCAGATGGGGACTGATCGCACCGAAAAGGTCGTCGCTTGTAACACCAGCCTTCATCATGACTTCCATGGCTCTCGTATTGCGTTCAATGATGGAAGACGCCCTTTGGTTTTTTGGAAGATCGTCCGGAATCGGAGTGGTGCTCGCCCAAATGAGTTTCGCACCTGTCTTGGACATTCTTTCGACGAGTTGTTCCAAACGCTGCTGATAATCAGCCAGCGGAGTGCTCCGGTCATGGATTCCAAAATTAAAATGGATTACATCCCACTTTCCATCTCCCAGCCATACTTCGATTTTCTTAACACCATTTGCCGTCGGACCGCAGTTTTCGGGCGCACGGTGCACGTTCATTTTGCCTGCCAGCGCCGCCCGCACCGCCTGCGTGTAACCGCGCGAGACAGAATCCCCAATCAACAAAACGCGAGGAAGGCCGGGAACGTCCGCCACAAAATCCCACGCATTGGATTTTCCAGAGACTTTGTCCTGCTTGTGCAACGGAAGATAAAATCCTCCCAGGTTTTGCTGCAGCACTTTTTCCCATGCCTGCGCCTCAGGCGTTTGAGTATTCACCCACGCGCTGTATTTTTCCTCCACAACCGCCTCTTTGGCAGCTTTTTGAGCGGCAGCCTCGGCCGCGGCCGCGTTTGTCGGTTCTCCTTTGGGAGACTGGGCGGGTTGCTGCGCACAAAGCGTGAATGCGATCGAAAGAAAGCCAAGCGGCGCGAATAAACGTTTCATTGGGAAATGTGGGATACGTGAGAACTAAATCGGGGGGTGCTCAAAGACAATGGGGAGACTTCTACCAGCGCGTGGCCTTGAATTTCCAACCGGGAACTTTCTTTTGCATCTCCGGTTCGTCGTCTCGTTCCTTGAGCCCGCACCGCAGGTAGTTCTGATGCGCGTGTTCCAATGCGGTGCGATCCAGTTCCACACCAAGCCCGGGCCCCTTGGGCAGGGCGACGCAGCCGTCTTCGATTTTCATCCGGCCGCCTTTGATGATCTCTTCCCACTGCCAGGGATAGTGCGTGTCGAGTGCGTAACTCAGATTGGGCATCGCAGCTCCCAAATGCGTCATGGCAGCCATCGAGATCCCGGCATGGTTGTTTGAATGCATTGAGACGCCCAACCCAAACGACCGGCAGAAGGAGGCCAGCTCCATGGACGCATGCAACCCGCCCCAGTAATGGTGATCGGTGAGAATGATATCCTCAGAGCCGTGCTTCACGCTTCCAGGCAAATCCGCAAAAGACGTTGTGCACATGTTTGTCGCCAGCGGCAGCTTCACCGCGCGGCGCACCTCGGCCATCGCCGGCTGTCCGCGGGCTGGATCTTCAAAGTATTCGAGCACACTTTCAAGCTCCCTGCCCCAGCGCACAGACGTTTCAACCGACCACAACGCATTCGGGTCGTATCGAATCGGAACTTCGGGACCAAAGGCTGAACGGAGCGCCTTCAACGCAGCCACCTCCTGTTCCGGCTCAAACACGCCCCCCTTTAGTTTGATGGAGCGGAACCCGAACTCGGCAACCATCGCCTTCGCCTGAGCCACAATGCCTTCGGGGTCGAGGGCCGCGCGCTGCCGGGCGGCATCCCAACCGGTGGCTCCGGGATCCACATCAAAGGCGAGGGAACCGCCGGCACCTTCGTATTTGAAGAACAGGTAGGCGGAATAAGGTACCCGCTCACGGACGATTCCGCCGAGCAAGTTCGCCACCGGCACCCCGTAGGCCTTGCCCGCGATATCCAGGCAGGCCACGTCGAGGGCGCTGAAAACCTGTACGATCTTGCGCTGATCCCAGGGTGCGTCCCCACGTGCCGCCGAGGACTCAGGCTTGAAGTGCCCTTCGAGCGCGGCCCTAAGCGCGTGCCAGTTGCGAGGATCGGCCCCCAGCACAACCTCACGGGCCTCCTCCAGGACAGCATCCACGGCAGCGCTCCCCGGAACCTCCGCCAGCCCGGTGATGCCGCAGGCAGTCACAAGCTCAACCACCGTCCGCAGCGCATAGGGAGCGTGCAGTCCGGCCGCGTTTAAAAGAGGCGGATCCCCCAGGGCGATCGGCGTGATGTGCATTTCAACAATACGCATAAGTCAGTAAATCCCGTTGTTCGGTTCTTTGTTAGCTGGCACGGAGGGCCGCAAGGGACTGGGCAAGCCCGGCGGTCACTGCGCCCCCGTCGGAGCCGAAGGCCACTACCGTATACCCCTCAGCGCGAAGAGTGGAGATCTGGCCCGGGGCGGTTGCAAGAATTCCAGCAGCCTTGCCAGCGCGTTTGGCGGCGGCAGCCACCTTTTGACGCGCGTCGACGAAGAGGGGGTGGTCGAACTGCCCCTGAATACCGAGATTTGTCGTCAGGTCCAACGGCCCTACGAAAAGAACGTCGACACCATCCACTCCGGCAATGGCGTCGAGTCGCTCCAGGGACTCTGGCGTCTCGATTTGGGCCATCGTCACAAGGCGCTCATGTGCATGCAGGTAGTAGTCCTCAAAGCCCTGCCCGAAGCCCGCGGCCCTGTTGAATTTTGAAACACCCCGGATCCCGTGCGGCGGGTATCGCACGGCCGCAACCGCGGCATGCGCCTCTGCCTCGCTGCTGATGTACGGAACCATCACGCCATCCGAACCCAAGTCGAGGGCCCGTTTAAATCGGGGTGCTTCGTTGTCAGCAATCCGTACAATCGTGGCGGCGCCGGAAGCCGAGACGGCCTGCAATTGATGAAGCAATGTTTCCTCGGAACCTGGCCCATGCTCATAGTCAAGCATCAGCCAATCAAACCCGGCGCGCGCCGCAATCTCCGCCGTCAGCGCAGATCCGAGGTTGATGAATGAACCGGCGAGCCATTCCCCGGCAAGCACGCGACTCCGAAAAGAGGGGCGAAGGCTCATAGGGCGAGGTAAAGGCGGTAGAGGGCCTGTGTGCCGCACTCTTCCCATCCATGAGCCGCAACCCTGTCGTAAAGTCCTTTTGCCACGGCAAGTCCGGGCAGCTCCAGATTCAGTTCGGCCGCACTTTCCAGGGCGATCCGCATGTCTTTCAAAATATGCTTCACGTAGAAGCCCGGGGCGTAGTCCCCCGACAAAGCGCGCGGAGCCAGAGTGGTCAACGCCCAACTTCCAGCGGCTCCTCCGCTGATGCTTTGGTGCACGGCCGCCGGATCCAGACCCGCCTTTTGGGCATAGGCGAGAGCTTCACACCAAGCCACCATCCCGACCGCCACCGAAATTTGGTTGGCCATCTTGCAATGCTGGCCCGCCCCCGCGCCCCCAAGCAGCGCGATGTTTTTGCCCATCAACTCAAAAACGGGCTTGGCGCGCTCAAAGGCAGCACCTTCACCGCCCACCATAATCACCAGACGCGCCTCCCGGGCGCCAATGTCTCCCCCGGAAACGGGCGCGTCCAAAGCGGAAATTCCACGATGCGCTGCGGCCTCGGCAATACGCCTCGCGAGGAGCGGACTGGAAGTCGTCATGTCAATCAGCAGGGCCCCAGGCCTGGCTTTTTCGATGACCCCGCCGGCGCCAAAATAGGTGGCCTCCACGTCTGTAGGAAAGCCAAGCATCGTGATCACCACATCGGCCGCGGCAGCAACAGCACCGGCGGTATCGTGCCAGTGTGCGCCTGCATCCAAAAGGGACTGAGCCTTTTCGCGTGTGCGGTTGTAGACGTGAACAACGTGGCCAGCCTTGAGCAAATGAGACGCCATGCTGCGCCCCATCACACCCGTTCCGATGAACCCGATCGCAAGAGAAGTGGACATAAGGGCAGTGAACTTGCGTTAACGCGGCCCGCCGGTCGAGCCGATTTAAGATGGTGCAATCAGGCGTCGATCCCACTAAAAAATAGGGGTCACTGGATCCATCACGCCGTTTTCAAAATGCCTCCCGGGCGTATTCCTTTCACGGCGGCAACCCAATCCGGTTTCCTACCCCACCATGTCTGAGAAACCGTTCTCCCAAAGATTCGGCGCTTGCTGCCTTTTTGTCATCGCTCTCCTAGGCCCACTCCGGGCGGAAGATCCGAACCCGCTCCTCTCCCCCCAAGAGGCACTCAAACGCTTTTCCCTCCCCCCAGGCTTCACTGCGGACATTCTGAAAGCGGAACCCGACCTGGTCCAACCCATCGCTTTTTGCTGGGACGAACACGGCCGCCTCTGGGTCGTCGAGGGAAACACCTATCCCCAACGTGCAGGCAAACCGCCCGTGCCCAGGCCCGACGAGGATCCTCACCTTGACCGCCTCAACACCGAAGAACTCGCCAACGTTCTGGGCGGCTCCGACAGAATTGTTATTTTTTCGGACGAAGACGGCGATGGAACCTTTGAAACCAAAAAGGTGTTTCTCGAAAACCTCAACCTCGTCTCGGGGATCGAAGTGGGCTTCGGCGGCGTATACGTAGGCGCGGCTCCCTACCTTTTGCACATCCCCCTTGACGCCTCGGGAACCCACCCCTCAGGCCCTCCCAGAGTTCTCGCCGATGGCTTCGGCTGGCACGACACGCATGAAACCCTCAATTCCTTTATCTGGGGCCCAGACGGCTGGCTGTATGGCTGCCACGGCGTTTTCACCCACTCGCAGGTCCGCGTGTGCACGGGGCCGGCCGGAACACGCAAACGCACCCCGATGAACTGCGCTTACTGGCGGTGGCATCCTGTGCGCGAGGAGTTTGAAATTTTTGCTCAGGGAACCTCAAACCCATGGGGCCTCGACTTCAACTCGAAGGGCCAGTTTTTTGCGGAAGCCTGCGTCATCCCCCACTTCTGGCACATCATCCAGGGAGCCTATTACCTGCGTCAATCCAACCCCATGGGGCACTTTAATCCCTACGTTTACAAAAACATAGAGACCATCGCAGACCATGCACACTTCGTTGGAAAACAATCGGTTAAAGACCCCTCCGACGAAGCTGGCGGCGGCCACGCCCACTGCGGTCTCTGCATCTACGAAGGCGAAAACTTCCCCCCGGAATACAGGGGGCGTCCCCTCTTTGGGAACATTCACGGAAAACGAATCAATCAGGAAAATCTCCTGCCTGAGGGCTCTGGATACAGGGCGGCTCACCTCCCTGATTTTTTCAAATCCAACGATTTCAACTTCACCGCAGTCACTCTCAAAGCCGCCCCAGACGGGAGTCTTGTTTTCAGCGATTGGTACGATCGGCAAAAGTGTCACTCTGGAAAATCTGAAATCTGGGACCGCACCAACGGCCGCCTTTATCGCGTCCGTTATGAAGGCTGGAAACCTTGGAAAGAATCCGCTGGATTGTGGGAACCCGACTCAACTCTTGAACTGCAGCGTTCCCCCAACGGCTGGCTTAACAGAATTGCGCGACGTCGTATTGAGGAAACCGCTGCCAAGGCGCCTTTGGACCAGTCGCTGATCGAAAAAGCGGTTTCGATGCTGGGTACGGAAACCAGCGTGGATGTCCGCTTGCGGCTCATGTGGTGGATCCACGCCACCAACCATTCTGGGAATCAAACGCTCTGGCTAAGGTTGCTCACGGATCCGGAAGCTGCCGTCCGGCAATGGGCGATTCAACTGGGGCTCGAAAAAGCCCTTCCAAGCAGAACGTTTTTAAGCGGGCTGGTTGCGATCGCAGAAAAAGAAAGCGATCCAACCGTTCGATTGGCCCTTGCCAGCGCCCTGCAGCGACTCCCAAACGCCGAGCGCTGGAACCTTGCGCGCCCTCTTCTCCAACATGCGGAGGACAACGGCGACCACAATCTTCCCCAAATGCTTTGGTATGGGATCGAAGCCGCCGTCCCCCAGCAACCCGATGCAGCCCTCACTCTGGCACGCTCTTCCAAAATCGAACTCCCCGCCCGCTTAATCGCACGGCGTCTCGCGGAAACACAGGTCCCAGCCACATTGGATCTTTTGGTGGACGCCGCGGCGAAAGCCGCCAATGCAAGCGCGGCCCTCGTTTACCTCGGACCCGTTGCGGAGGCGCTCAAAGGCCGCTTCAACCTCCCCGAGCCCGCTCATTGGCGGGCCGCCTATGATGCAATCACAACGATTCTCCAAGCCCAACCCGCTAACGCGCAGCACGCGGAACTCCAGGACGTCCGTTCCGTTTTGGGAGCCGCTTTTAACGATTCACGCGCCTGGCCTGAACTACGCGCTCTGGCGCGTGATCGTTCGGCCGCAATAACCCGACGCCAATTCGCACTTCAAATTCTCGCTGGCGCACACGATTCCGCCCTTGGAGAACTGCTGCTCGTCCTTCTGCCTGAAACGCTCGTTCGGCTGGACGTCCTGCGTTTGGGAGCCTCTTTGCAGGCGCAACAAACCACAGCTGCCGAATCGCCGTCCGCCCGCTTTTTTAACGCCGTCTTACAAGACTATCCCAAGTTCACTTCCGAGGAAAAGTCAGCCGCCGTGGTGGGGCTCGCGGGGCGCTCGACAACCGCTCTTCAACTGCTCGAAGCGGTCTCCGAAAAGAAGATCCCTCACACCGATATTCCAGCCTTCGCCGCCCGACAAATCGCTGGGCTCAACGATGAACGTCTCACCGCCTTGCTCGAGAAGGTCTGGGGTGTCGTTCGCACCGGGGATAAGGATGCGACGACTGCGGCGGCAGCCAAGGAACATGCCCGCCTGAAGGCCGTCCTCACACCAGCCTACCTCAAAACTGCCAGCCTTCCCCAAGGCCGGCTCCTGTTCAAAACCATCTGCGGCCAGTGTCACCAACTTTTTGGCGAAGGCGCGAAAATCGGGCCCGACCTGACGGGCTCCAATCGTGCTGACATCGACTACCTTTTAGAAAACGTCACCAATCCGAACGCAATCATTGGCAAAGACTACGAACTGCACGTCTTGACCCTCAAAGATGGCAGAATTGTCTCGGGAATGGTGCGTCAGGAGAACGACACCACAATCACGGTGCAGGCTTTCGGTCCGGAAGAACAGGTGCGTAAAACCGATATCAAATCGGAGGAAAAACCTGGAATCTCCATGATGCCCGCAGGCCTTTTTGCGGCGCTCACTCCCGAACAAATGCGGGACCTGACGGCATATCTCGCCAGTCCGAAACAGGTCGCGCTCCCCGGCGAAGCCGCGCCACCAGCCTACAAAGTCGCAGGCGCTCTTGAAGGTGAAACCCTTCAGATCGTTTCCTCCACTGGCTCTGTGGCTCCCCAAACCATGGCACATTTCAAGGACGGCGTTTTCTCGGGTGATACGCAACTCTGGTGGCGGGGCGGCAAACCTGGAGATGTCCTCAATCTCGTGGTGCCCGTCCAAAAGGCAGGCCGCTACCGCCTCAAAGCCGCGTTCTGCCGCGCCCCCGACTACGCAGTGGTCCGGATCTTTCTCGACAAAAAGCCGCTGGAGGGCGCTCAAATCGACCTGTTTGGATCGAAGGTCTCAAACACGCCGGCGATCACGCTTTGCGAGATGGAACTTGCGGAAGGCAATCACGTTTTGGGGGTGGAAATCTCCGGCGCAAACCCGGCGGCAAAGCCATCTTACATGGTAGGCCTCGACTATCTGCTCCTGGAAGCCTTCTAACAAAGCGTCTTCGCCGCCCCAGGCGCCCCGTGTGGCGACTAAAGATTCGAGCGCCACGGTTTCGCAGGGCATGCGGCATTGCACTTCCAATGTTTTCCAAATAGAAAAAGCGGATGCACTTCCCCCTCCCAACCCTTGCCCGCCTCGCTTCGGCGTCGCTCCTGTTCGCCCTTGTTTCTCCATTGCCGCTATTTCAAAAGGCCTCTGCGGCAGAAGCACAGCCAGAATGGAAACCAGACGCAGGATTCAAGTCTCTCTTCAACGGCCGCGACCTCACTGGCTGGAGCTACAATGCCTCGGAGGTCTTCGATGGGAAGGCAGAGGCCTCCGACAAGCGCTACTCCGGAAATGCGGGCGTGTTAACCGTCCATCCCCAAGCCGACGGACCGCGCTTGCGCCAACTTTGGACGGTCCAAACGTTTCCTAAAAACTTCCACCTCAAACTCGAATTCCGGGCCGCGGTGAACGCTGATAGCGGGATCTTTTTGCGCAAACCCCAACTGCAATGCCGGGACTATTGGACGGCAGGACCGTACTACACTCTGGGCAAGTATAAGCCGCAGGAGTGGAACATTATCGAAGTGGTTGTCAAAAACAACGTAGCCCATTGCACCTGCAATGGCGAAGTGCTCGAAGCGGCCCTCAAACTTCCCGATGACGGCCCGATTGGTTTGGAGGCAGACCGCGGAACCATGGAGTACCGCCATATTCAGCTTAAGGAGATCGAGTAAATCGATCCTAACTCCGCCCCATGAGCCTTCCCACGCCAGAGCAACAACGTCTTGAAAAAGGAGCATCCCGCGAAGAGGACTGGCGCCGGTGGGGCCCCTATCTTTCAGAACGCCAATGGGGTACTGTCCGGGAGGATTATTCTGCCTCGGGTGATGCTTGGAATCATTTTCCGCACGAACACGCCCGGAGTCGCGCCTACCGCTGGGGTGAAGATGGTCTTCTTGGCATCAGCGACAGACGCTGCAGACTCTGTTTCGGTCTGATGCTCTGGAACGGTCAGGACAACATCCTCAAAGAGCGCCTCTTTGGCGTCACAAATCCAGAAGGTAACCACGGCGAAGACGCCAAGGAGCAGTGGTACTATTTAGACTCAACTCCCACGCACTCCTACATGCGCGGGCTCTACAAGTACCCTCAGCGCGCGTTTCCCTATGAAGAACTGCTCCACCACAATGCAGTTCGAGGTAAACACGAGGACGAGTTTGAACTGCACGACACCGATGCGTTCAAGGACAACCGCTATTTCGACGTTTTCGTCGAATACGCCAAGGCGGGACCGGAAGATATTCTCATTAGGATTACCGTTGAAAACAGGGGCGTAGACGCGGCCCCTCTCACGGTCCTGCCCAAACTCTGGTTTCGCAACACCTGGAGCTGGGGGGAAGTTCACGGCTCCACGGAGGCCAAACCCTCGCTGCGCGCTCAGGATGCACAAACGGTTCTAGCCGAACATGAAACTTTGGGCTCCTATTTCTGGCGCACCGAAGAGGAAGCTCCGCTGCTCTTCACCGAAAACGAGACCAACACGCAGGCTTTGTACGGCGTTCCCAATGCCACGGGACTCGCCAAGGATGGGTTTCACCGGGCCGTGATTCAGGGCGATGCTTCGGCCGTGCGTCTCACTCACGGGACCAAGGCAGCCGCGAACTACCGCCTTCTCATCCCAGGGGGCGGGCGCTCGGTGCTCCGGTTGCGCCTCTGCAAAACCAAGGATGACAAGGGCGCAAAGGCCGCATTTGCGGGGTTTGACAAGATCGTGGAGTCCCGCAGGCGGGAGGCCGATCTATTTTATGCGACGAGGATCCCCTCCTCCCTCACCGAAGACGAACGTTTGGTGGCCCGGCAGGCCTACGCGGGGCTTCTGTGGTCCAAGCAGTTCTACCATTTCGTCGTCCCATCGTGGATGTCGGGCGACCCCGCACAACCGGCGCCTCCCGAAGGCAGAGGCTTGGTTCGAAACGGCGACTGGAGCCACTTTCACGCCAACGACGTGCTCTCGATGCCGGACAAGTGGGAATACCCATGGTTTGCCGCGTGGGATCTGGCTTTCCACATGCTCCCGATGGCAAAGGTGGATCCTGATTTTGCCAAGAGCCAACTCGAACTCCTGCTGCGTGAATGGTTCATGCATCCCAGTGGGCAGATTCCCGCTTACGAGTGGAATTTCAACGACGTCAATCCCCCCGTGCATGCCTGGGCGTGCTGGCGCGTCTACAAAATCTCGGGCTCAAAAGTGAGCCGCGACCTCGATTTCCTCGAACGCTGCTTCCAAAAACTGGTGGTCAACTTCACTTGGTGGGTCAACCGCAAAGATCTTAACGGCAAACACATCTTTGCAGGGGGCTTCCTTGGCCTCGACAACATCGGCCTTTTTGACCGCTCCAAACCCCTGCCCTGCGGCCACTCCCTGGCACAGGCCGACGGCACCGCATGGATGGCGTTTTACTGCGGTTCCATGCTTTCCATGGCCCTCGAACTGGCACAGGAAAAACCCGCCTACGAAAACATCGCGTCCAAGTTTTTCGAACACTTCATCCAAATTGTGGACGCCATGAACTCCCTTGGAGAAGACGGCCTCTGGGATGAACAGGACGGTTTCTACTACGACCGCCTCTTGGTGGAGCGCCACGCATCCATCCCCCTGCGCACCCGCTCTCTCGTGGGAGTCATTCCTTTGCTCGCGGTGGAAGTCTTGGATGAAAGTGTCATCAACCGCCTGCCGGGCTTTAAGGCCAGGCTGGAGTGGTTTCTAAAGACCCGCCCGGACCTCGCAAAACACGTCGGCTCCACTACCGAGGGCAGTGGCTCAGAAGGCCGTCTGCTGCGCCTCCTCTCGGTTCCCTCCAAAGAGAGATTGGAGCGCCTCCTAAAACACGTCCTCGATGAAACCGAGTTCCTCTCCGAGTACGGCATCCGCTCCCTCTCCCAAGTCCATGGAAGGGAGCCTTATGGCCTCGAACTCAACGGCACCTACTACTCTATAGACTACGAACCCGGCGAATCCCGCAGCGGCCTTTTCGGAGGCAACTCCAATTGGCGCGGGCCGATCTGGTTTCCGATCAACTATTTGCTCATCGAGGCTCTGGAGCGCTATCACCACTTCTACGGAGACAGCCTCAAAGTCGAGCTGCCCACCAACTCCGGCCACTGGACGACCTTGGACAAGGTTTCTCAAGAACTCGCCCGCCGCCTATCCTCCCTTTTCGTCCTCGACGCAAAAGGTCACAGGCCCTGTTTTGGCAAAGAACATCCACACGCCCAAGACCCTCACTGGCGCGATCATGTGTTGTTCCACGAGTATTTCCACGGCGAAACAGGCTCCGGCCTAGGCGCCAGCCACCAAACCGGATGGACCGCTTTAATCACCCGCTGCCTCGGAATCCTCGGCCGATCCTAACCCTCCAGACTCGGTCCAAGCCGGTCCAAGCCGGTCCAAGCCGGTCCAAGCCCGCCTTTAATTCTCGGAATCCGCACCGCCGCCACCGCCCTCATCGATTTCGTCCCAAGCGCGCCGCTCCCGCTTGGTTGGCCGACCCGCCCCCCGCGGCCTGTGGCCCGAGATCGATCCGGGGCGCAACCGCGCCTTTTCAAGCTCCTCTGGAGAAGTCCGGTCTTCGGCATACAACGGGACGAGTTTGGCTCCCACCCGGGAGGGTGGCGCCCCGAGAACACACAACGTGCGCGTCCATATCGTCACGTCCGTGTCAATTCGGAGCACGAGAACATCCCCGGTTTTGACGAGGCGCGAGGGTTTTGTCGCCTGTCCACCGATCTCCACCCGCCCGTTTTTTATCGCGCTCACCGCCAGCGGCCGGGTTTTGTAGGCCCGTACCGCCCAAAGCCAAAGATCAAGTCGCATCAATGTTGTTTGTGGCTTGTCATTCTGACCGCCGGGTCGCGGCCGCACCGGGAGCCAAACGCGGAGCCGCCGAGCAGATTAAGGCGCCTTGGGTTTGGGCGGGGCCACAGCCTGGACCTTTGCAGGCTTGCTCTCCTGAGATCCGGCGTCTGTGGCCGCAGCCTGTCCCTGCTGCTGGATTTTCCACTTTTGAGTGATGGCCCGCGCGTCTGCATCGGTCTTCGCAAGTTCGATGAGTTCTGTCAAAAGTGCCGCGTATTTGGATTCCGTTTCCGACAATCCCTTGACCTGCTCATCCCGTTTTTTCAGAGCTTCATCCGCCTGAACCTGCGCCGCTTTGGTCGAGGTCAAACGTTGGGCTGAATAATTCAACTGCGCCTCCAGCATGGGTTTCTCCAATCCAGCCACGCGCAATTGCGTCCCAAAAAAGAGAACGGCCGCCAGTGCAATCCCCGCCAAAGCGAGGCTCTGTCCCTTGTCTTCCTGCTGAGAAAAATCGCTCATCTTAGTTGCCTCCTTTCTTTGCGGGAGTTTGCGATCCCGCTTCTCCCGCGGGGGGAGCCGCTGCGCCGGCTTCTCTAACTCCGTACTTCAAAAGCAGCTCCTTCAATTTTAAATTATTGTTTTTGTCAGCAAGACTCCGGATATCCCCCAAAACCGCAGGCCCGACGGTCTGGCTAATGGCAGACCCTTTGTTGAGTTTTTCCTGCTGCGACTGCAATTGCTGCCGTTTTGCCGCCAGCTGCGGCTGAAGTGATTCCACTAACTGTTGAAATTCAAAGCCTTCCGTTCGCATTTTGGCATTCTCCACCGTCACTGAATAGTAGCGACAGGAGAGAGCCACCACGACACCGGCAAGCCCGGCGCTGATATAGCTAATCTTCATTCCCCCACTTTAACTCATCAGAAAGATGTTGCAGCCGATTTTCACTAGCACCCTCGTTTTTTGTTGCCTAACCCTCGCCCCAGAGACCCACTTTTCCCTCTTCGACCCCCAACCAAGGCTTTAAAACGCTGAATTTAAATGACACTGGGCCACCAAAATTATTTCTGTGTGATTCCACCTCATTTTTCAGCTACACCACTCTTCTCCAATAACCTCCCATGAAACGTCGCTCATTCCTCCTTGCCCTTCCTCTCCTCATGACCACTCTCCACGCCTCGGCTGCGCCCGATTTGCTCAACATCCCGGTCAAAGACATCGCCGGAAAAGACACCACCCTAGCCGCCCTTGCCGGCAAAGCCGTTCTTGTGGTCAATGTCGCAAGCAAATGCGGGTACACCAAACAGTACGCCGGGCTCGAGGCTCTCTACAAAGCCTACAAAGACAAGGGCCTCGTTGTCGTCGGGTTCCCCTCCAATGATTTCGGCGCTCAGGAACCCGGCACCGAGGCGGAAATCCTCCAGTTCTGCACCTCCAAGTACAACGTGACCTTTCCGCTTTATAGCAAGGTCACCGTCAAGGGCGATTCAGCACACCCTCTCTTCGCCGCACTCACCGGCCCCGCCGCGGGATCACCCGGCCCCGTAAAGTGGAACTTCAACAAATTCCTCCTCGGTAAAGACGGTTCACTCGTGCAGCGATTTGAATCCAAAGTGGAGCCCGAGTCTGAGGAACTCAAGTCCGCCATCGACAAAGCGTTGGCCGCCGCGAAGTAGTCTTTCTCGCTCACTGGCAGGCGGCTCGAAATCCATTCGGCTGGATTTACTTACCAAGCGAGCCGCCGAGCCTGTAGAGAAATTTGTCGCTCCGTAAATACAGCGCCTTTGGACCGATCGAAGGCGTCCCAATAAACGTGTCCTGCAGATCGAGTGTAGACACAACCGCCCCCTCTGGCGCCGTGGTGTCGATAGCTTGAACAAGGCCCTTCTCGTTCACCATGTAAAGAAGGTCACCAGCCGCCACGGGCGTGGCGCTGTAAGGGCCGGTGGTCCGCAGCTGCCAGACCTTTTCCCCGTCCTTGGCCGCTGAACATTTCAGGATTCCCGCGTTGTTCACCGTATAAAGGCGGCCTTTATGAACCACAGGACTCACCGTCGAACACAACGCCTGATTGTTCTGCCAGATGACCTCAGGCTCGGCTCCCGATGACGGCGGACGCAGCGCCGTAGTCCCTTTCGCCGGAACATAGAGAATCCCCTCGGCAAACGTCACAGAGGGGGTGCTTGAGCCCCCTCCAAAAGCCCACTTTTCTTTTCCCGTCGCGGGATCCACAACACTCAATCCAGCCGCTGACAGCAAGGCCACACCGCCCCCAAACTCCACAGGCGAGGCCCAATTGGACCGCTTGGGCCGCGCGATCTTCCACCGGTTGGAACCGTCTTTCGCATTCAGACCGATCGCGAAAGATTCACTGTCGCTTTCCACGGGAAAAACCACGGTATCCCCAGTCACCAGCGGTGAGGACGCCATGCCAAGGCTGTTGCTGGCATTGGGGTAGTCGCGGGTGAGCCCGCGCATCCAAACCAACCCGCCTTCCAAATCCAAACACACGACGTCGTTGGAGGAAAAAGCGGCGAAGATCCGCTTCCCATCGCTGCAAGGCGTCGACGTTGCCACACCAATCTTTGGATGTGTCATCGTGCGGCCTGTCGCCCAAAATTGGCGCTCCCAAATCTTCGTGCCGTCCGCTGCGCTTAAACACAGGACATGCAACCGATCCTGGTCCGGCCCACTGGAGGCCGTCACATAAAGCCGTTCCCCGATGATGAGCGGACTCGAAATCCCTCGGCCCGGAAGCGGGCTCTTCCAGGCAAGAACGGATTCAGAAAGTGCCGTAGGCAGGCCGCTCTCCTGCGAAACACTACTGCCGCCCGGGCCGCGAAACTGGAGCCAATCGGCCGCAGGCAGGGCATAGGGGAACGTGAGAAGAGAGAGGGGAAGCCAGAGGCTGCGTGTAAATGGGGCCTTCATGAAAAACAGAGGTGAGAGGTGTTACTTCTTTGCGGACGGCGCTTTCGATTTGGCCTTCGGCTCAGCAGGGGGCGTCGGTGGACGATCCGTCGCGAGAATCGCAGTGCCGGTGGCGTCACACACACGCAATTGGAATTCCCATTCTCGAGTCCAGTCCTGCACGTCTTCATTCTGGCACACTTTGAGGAGAATCGTGTTGGCCCCCATTTTCAGCGTCACGGGCAGGCGGTACTGGTCGATGCGTGCGCCCCTGTGGTACTCATCCCGGCCAAAAACGAAGTCGCCGTTAAACCAAATCTTCCACCCGTTTTTACATCCGAGACGCAGCTCTGCAGGCCCCTCAATCGGGCTGTTGAACACCGTGCTCGCGTAACCGGTGACTCCCTTGAGTTCCCCGAGCGGCGGATTCAAATCCAATTTCCCATACTCCTCCCCAGTAGCGACCTCCATCCATCGGACCTTGCCCGCTTTCCCATCGTATTCCGCCGCCGGAACAAATTCTTTTTCGGGCGGATACACCACATCAAACCCCGCGAGGGCGGTGTTATCGAAGGGGCCAATCACTCGCCAGTGGGTTAAAAATCCAAAATGCCGGGGCAGATCCACCGCCGTGCCAAGCGCGCGCAACTCTCCCGCAATTTTTTCAATCTGCTTCTGGTCACGTGCCGCATTCAGGGCTGTCTGATAAGCTTTGAGTGCCGCGTCGTTTTCTTTGGCCTCCTTCTGTTTGGCGGCTGCCTGAATCAACAAATCCACCGCGTCATACCGCAACTCCACACTCGGGTCGTTGGCAAACCCGGCCATCAACTGAGCGGCCTCTGCAGGCACCACACGCACAAGAATCTCATACGCAAGCCGGCGTGCGCGCGGGTTGTTTCCCGTGTTGAGAAGAAACGCACGGATCTCGGACACGGGAAGTTTCCCTTTTGCCGCGAGCGTTCTGTCCACAACCGCGTCCACTGCGGAACGCAGATAGTTTGCGGCGATTTCGTTTGCCGGATTCATGGCAAACAACAACCGCGGCAGCTGCTCAGCCGGAGCCTTTGCAAGCATTGCGACAGCCTGCGTGGCTTCCGCATTGTGGGCGCCTTCAGGGCCGATTTTGAGCACCAAATCAATTTCGGCATCCTGAGCGCCAAAAATTGAGCCCGCTAAAAAAAACGCGGCGAACAAGGGAAGGCGGAGTTTCATAAATAAAGAGGATGGAGGACGAAAGCGCTCATGGAACGCAGCGGTCGGCATGGGTTTTAAAAGGGCGAAACCCGTGCACTTGCCGGTTTCGCTTCAAATCTTGACGCGCCTTTATTTTAGGTAACGGTTCAGTCAGGAGCAACACATGAAAATTCCAACGTCGATCTTACTCTCCCTATTTTGCGGCTCTTTAAAAGCGATTGAGAAGACTTCGGCGATTCAAACCCCATAAGAGACCAACCAAAGATGCATTCCTTTTTCAAGCAACTTGGCCAAACGGTTCTGGCACGCTGGCAGGCTCAAAACTTCTCTCCTGCGATCTTCCCCGAAATCGCACGGATCGCTTTGGAGGAACATCCGCCCTCCGGCCATGTTGATATTGGCGAATTGATGAGCGACTTTCTCCTCGACGACGATCAGCCCTTCCAGACCCAATCTGGTTTTGGCCAGCCCGAGATCGTCGTGTTCGACAACCCCCGCTTTTACATCCAGCTCTTATTCTGGCTGGAGGGCACTACGGATATTCATCAACACGCTTTCTCCGGCGCCTTTCATGTTCTCGAAGGCTCCAGTCTGCATTCGTGTTTCGAGTTTCGCGATGCCGAATCCATCTCCGCTCACCTGCGCGTAGGCAACTTGCACGTGACCAAAACACAACTGCTCGAGACCGGTCAAACCGTTGAAATCAGCTCCGGCCAACAGTTCGTCCATTCCCTTTTCCATCTGGACACTCCGTCCATCACCGTCGTGGTGCGCACTCACAACGATGCCGGCTCCGGGCCCCAGTTCACGTATCTGGCCCCGCACCTGGCCGTGGATCCCCTCCATAACGACGCACTCACCAACAGGCGCAAACAGCTCCTCGACGTCCTCGAATGTACCGGGGATCCCGTCTATCCGGAGGCCGTTGCGGAGATGATTGAGAAACTGGACTTTGAACGCGGATTTTTCATTCTCCAAAACGGCATCGCCCAGCTCCATGCCCTGGAGAGTTGGGAGGCCGTTTGGGAAATCTTCGCCCGCAAACACGGCCGACTCGCGGCTTTCGTTTTGCCCAGTATCGAAGAAATCATGCGGCGCGACGCTTTGGTCGCGTTGCGGGCCTCCATTACGGAACTTGAACACCGCTTTTTTCTGGCACTGCTCCTTAACGTCACCGATCGCAAAGAGTTTCTCCAAATGATCGGACAACGTTTCGAGGGCGTACCACAATACACGCTGACCCGCTGGATCGCTGAAATCAGCGAGTCCGCCGATGACGTGGACTGGATATGGAAAGCGTACCAACCCCTCCTTGGCGTTGATTGAAAAACACCTGGAGACGATCCTCCTTTTTATTCTCCGTAAAGCCTGACGGGCGTCACTTCCACCGATCGCATTTCGTCGCTGACGTAAACAGCACCGTCCTGCACGGTGACCTGCAGAAGCATCGTCCGTTGTGCGAGAGCCGCGAGTTCCTGACTTTGTGAAGGTTCTATCTGCCAAATGTCCAGGTTGCGGGCGCGCGTGATTTTTGTCGCGAGGCCGGCCCACCAATTTTGAGGCCCAAAACTGTACACGCTGACCCGCGTCGACCGGGCGCTCACACGCATGATCCGCTTTTCATCGGGTTGGCCCACTTCAAGCCAATGCACCATTTTGCCGGTGAGATCTTTTTGCCAGAGCGCCGGTTCATCCACATCCCACATGTCTTTGGCGAACTCCAAAGGCCCGTGATTATCGTCCCCGGGCAAGTTGAGCGCGAAGGCGAGTAAGCGGACCATGAGTCGCTCGCTATTTTCGGACGGATGCTGCGCAATCACGGTGTTTGCACTGCGATAAATCTGGCGGTCCAAATCGGAGAGTTCGACGGAAGCTTTATAAATGGTGGCTTTGATTGCCATAAGACGAAAAAATGCAGCCAAGGCTGACAACCGAGGCGGATGCGTTGAGCACAGGCCGCCAATCTCGGAGAAATCCGTGGCTTCAGCCTAGAGCAGTTCCGGATAGTGAACCCTTGCGACGGCATCACAAGCGGAATAAACCGCGGCGGCCGAGTCCATACCGGCGGTCAATTGGGCCAGCTTCCGGCACTCCTCCAGAGACAACTGCTGCACTGCCGCTTTGACCCGAGGCACCAAAGCGGCCCCCGTGCTGAGTTCGTCAACACCCAACCCTAAGAGCAAAGGAGTCAGCGTCACTTCACCCGCCATCTCCCCGCACACTCCAACCCAAATTCCACGGGTGTGCGCCGCCTCCACCACCATGCGAATCAAACGTAAAATCGCGGGATGCGTGGGTTCGTAGAGGTGGGCGATTCTTTCGTTTAAGCGGTCAACGGCGATCGTGTATTGGATGAGGTCGTTGGTCCCGATGGAGAAAAAATCCACCTCACGCGCAATCAGATCGGCTGAAATCGCGGCACTGGGAATTTCGATCATGGCTCCGACCTGCATCTTCGCATCAAAGGCCACCCCTTCGTTTCGCAATTCCTCCTGACATTCCGCGAGTATCACGTTGGCTTTGCGCACCTCCTCAACCCCCGAAATCATGGGGTACATCATCCGCACGTGCCCGTGGGCGCTTGCCCGCAGAATGGCCCGGATCTGGGTTTTAAAAACCTCCGGACGCTCGAGGCAAAACCGAATGGCGCGCCATCCCAAAAACGGGTTCATCTCCTGGGGAAGATTGAGAGAGGACATGATCTTGTCCCCCCCAAGGTCCAACGTACGAATGATGACGGGAGCGGGGGCCAGTTGTGAAACCACGCTCCGGTAGGCTTCGTACTGCGTTTGCTCACAGGGCAACGCTTCCGAATTGAGATATAAAAACTCGGTGCGAAAGAGCCCCACCCCTTCGGCGCCAGAGTGCCTCACGACGGCCACATCCCGTGGCATCTCGATGTTTGCCGAGAGCACCACGTGTTTGCCGTCGACTGTTTTGCACTCGGTTTCCCGCAGGCTTCCCAACTCCAGTTCGACCACGCCTTTCTGGCGTTCAATTTCAGCGTACTCCAGAAGCGTGGCCTCTGAAGGATTCACGATGATGAGCCCCGCGTACCCGTCCAACAAAAGAATCTCGCCGGTCTCCACTTGCAGACTGATATCGTGCAGCGCTACCACTGCGGGAATATTCAAGGACCGGGCCATGATGGCCGTGTGCGAGGTTTTGCTACCCACATCGGTGGCGAATCCCAAAACCGTCTCAGGATTCAACTGCGCGGTATCGCTTGGCGCCAGATTGTGTGAAATCAGAATCCGCCGCTCCCCGCCCACCTCGGTCGTCAGATCGCGGTTCGCGCTTCCTGTTAAATTGCGCACCACCCTGCGGCAGACGTCGTGGATGTCTACGGCACGCTCACGCAGATAGGGATCGTCGATTTCACTGAGCGTCTTGATGTACCGCCCTGAAACCGTCGTAAAAACACTTTCCGCATTCAGGCGGTCTTTTTTGATCATCCGCATCACCTCGTCAATGAGGCTCCGGTCGTCGACGACGAGCAGGTGTGCGTCAAAAATACTGGCGTTTTCATCGCCGATCGAAGTTGAAATCCGCTGCTGGAGTTCCTGGATTTGGCTGCGGGTCTGAAGCAGCGCGGCCTCCAGACGATGGATTTCCGACTCTATCGTTCCGTGTTCAAGCGGATAACAAGGGACCGACTCATCGTCCATGCGATGCACCCACGCTTTGCCTTTCGCGATGCCTGGCGAAACGGCAACTCCTTGGAAACGGCGCTCAAGATGCACATTGGACGCTCTCATGGCTCACGAAGAAAAGGGCGCAAGCCCTCAGTCTTCCTCAAATTTCCGTTCAAGAAGACGCTCAATTTCCTCCATCGCCACCGCCTCGTCGGCCCCTTCGCACGAGACCTTCAGCCGCGAGCCCAAGCCCGCGGCGAGCATCATCAACCCCATGATGCTCTTCCCATTGACCTTCTCCCCATCCTTTTCCACCCAGATCTCACACTTGAAACGGTTACAGGTCTTCACAAACATGGCTGAGGGCCGTGCATGAAGTCCGAGGCGGTTTTGGATGGTCAGGTCTTTGGTCACTTTTCTTATTAAAACAGCGTTGTATATGGGATCAGCCAAAAAATTACGACTTCTGATTTCGCTGCATTAACTGCATCAAACGATTATTAAACTCCAAAGCACTGTGGTGGCCCATACTTTTAAGCTTTTGATCCAAAGCCGCCACCTCCACCAACCGTGCCAGATCCCGGCCCATCCGAACGGGAATCGTCACGTGAGGAACCTGTATTTCCAGCACGTTATAGTAATCTTGGTCCAATCCGGTGCGGTCGACTTCCTCAAGCTCCTCCCAGTCTCGAAGGGTCACCACGAGATCGAGTCGCTTCTCAAGGCGCACGCTTCCAACCCCGAAAATAGACATGACATTAATCACCCCCAGGCCACGGACCTCCATGTGGTGGCGCGTCAAGTCAGGGGACGTCCCGATCAATTCCCGGCCTTCAATCCCCCGGTACCGCGTGATGTCATCACTCACAAGACTGTGCCCGCGCTCCAACAAGCCAAGAACACACTCACTTTTGCCAATCCCGCTTGAACCGCGAATCAGCGTTCCAACCCCCAAAATATCCACCATCGAGCCATACTCGCTCTTGGTGGGGGCGAAGTCATGAGCCAGGGCCAAAGTGGCCGCGTTCAGAAAGTTCATCGTCACCATTTTGCTCACAAATATCGCAATCCCGGCGGCAGCGGCCTCCCCAAGCAAATAAGGGGGCGGTTCGTAGCCGCGCGCCACAACGATGCAGGGAATCGGTCTCTCGCAGAGCGCTCTGCACCGGCCCTGCGCCTCCACGGGGTTGAGGCTGTTCAGATAGGAAAACTCCGCCGCACCAAACACCTGAATTCTCTTTTCGGCAAAGTACGAGTAGAACCCGGAGAGCGCGAGCCCCGGCCTGTTCAGGGTGGGCTCCCTAATTTCGCGCTCCATGCCCACGATGGAGTGGTCAAGCTGCTCCATATGCAACGCCTCGGCATGACGGGCAAAAAACGTGCCGACCGTCACGGCGTTGTAGGTTGGATCTGGGGTGCTCATTAGAAAAGGACGACGCCTTCAGCATAGCAAAGCGCAGTCGAACCTGAAGCAGGAATAGCTTTAAAAAAGATAGCATCCGAAATGAGCCCTCCCTCTTTGGTTCATTTTGAATTATCCTACTTCTCCTGCAATTGCTCAGAGCCATGTTTTATCTCCTCCCCCTCCTATTCCCCTTGGCCGCGCTTCCACCGCTTGCCCCGGCCGACCTTGAAACGATCGGCCGCCGCGTCTGGCAAAACGAAGCTGCCGGGGAGGTTTCAGGGCTTACCTCCTGGAATACGGGCGAGGCCTTCGCCTCCCTCGGGATCGGCCATTTCATCTGGTACCCCGCTGGTCCCAAGGGCCCTTTTGAAGAAAGCTTCCCGAAACTGCTCCGTTTTTTAGAGCAAAAGGGTGTGCGCCTTCCTGACTGGCTCAAGGCTGGCTCGCCCTGCCCGTGGCCAGACCGAGCCGCTTTTCTGAAAGACGAACAATCCCCCCGTCTTCGCGAAATGCGCGAACTTCTCCGCTCTACCGTTCCCCAGCAGAGCCAGTTTCTGGCTGAACGGTTGGAAAAGGCCCTGCCCTCGATTCTCCAAACTCTCCCAGCCTCTGAGCGGGCTGCCTTGCAAGTCACCTTCGACCGCTTGGCGGCGAACCCGCAGGGGCGATTCGCGCTGATCGACTATGTGAACTTCAAAGGCGAAGGCATCCTGCCAGCCGAAAGATATCAGGCAAAAGGCTGGGGCCTGCTGCAGGTGCTCCAAGCCATGCCACAAAACGGCACCGTCCACGACTTCTCGCAGGCCGCAGCCGCTACGCTGCGCAGGCGCGTGCAGAACGCCCCGCCCGAACGACACGAAGAACGCTGGCTTCCAGGCTGGCTTAGCCGCGTTCAGGACTACACTAAAAAGTGAGTCTGAACTCCCGATAGAACGCAGGCGCCTTTTTAAGGTCTGCCAGTTCCACGGATTCGTCCACCGAATGCGCGTGGTCGAGGCTGCCGGATCCACAGGGGAATCGTCTCGCCGCCAATTGTCTGCTCGAGCCAGCCACCCGGGGCCAACATCCCGTCGCGACTCTCCCCGGTCTCCAGGTGTGGCCCTGCCTCCGTCTACGCCCCTCGCGCCTCCGCTCGCACTCTCAGCCTCCGGCCGGACCGGGCTTCGCGCGAGGCACTTCAGCCGGCGCTTTCACCGCGGGGGCCTGCAGGTTGGCGGCTTCTCCACCAACTCCCGTCGCACCCTGCTGCTGGATTTTCCACTTTTGCGTGATTGCCCGCGCGTCCACATCCACCGCAGCCAGTTCGACTAAATCCGTGAGCAACGCGGCGTATTTCGACTTCAACTCGCCCTCGGACTCGATCTGCAACTCCCGGCTTTTCAACGCCTCGTTTGTCTGAGTCTGGGTCGCCTGAATCTGCGCCAGACGCTTTGCTGCGATGGTGCGCTGCGCATCGAGAACCGAGTTTTCAATCGAGGCCACCCGCCATTGGGTCCCCGAAACCACAATTCCCGCAAACAGGAGCAATCCACACGAAGCACTCAGGGAAGTAAATTTGTTCTCAGACATCAGTTACCCCCCCTCTTCGCCGCCGCCGGCCCCGAAACAGGCTGCCCAGCCGCTCCTGGCGGGCTTTCCTTCACCGATACCCCGTATTTTTGCAATAGATCCCGCAAAGGGTTGCTGGGAGATTTTTGCGCCAATCCACTCATGTCCGCCACAACCGCTGGTCCCACCGTCTTCACAATCGCCGAACCTTCCTTAAGTTTCTCCTCCTGCGCCTGGAATTGCTGTTGTTTTGCCGCGAACTGGGACTGGATGGAAGCGGCCACTTTTTGAAAGTCATGAGTTTCACTCCGGATTTGGGCGTTTTCCACCACCTTGAAATACAGGCCGCCGTTGATCAGCAACAGCGCAACGGCCAAGGCTGTGACCAAATGATTCAGGTGCATCATCGTGCGTCAAAAAAAGCCCGGCGGTGATTCTGCAATCAAACCCGCCGGGCTTTTGAGGAAACCAGTTTTCTGAGGTTAGAAGTTGAGGGCGATTGAGAAGATGCCTGAGCTCTGCGAACTGGCACTACCCACATCCTGCTGACCGCTCAGACGGATCGTCACCGTTTCGGAGAACGTTGCATGAACCCCCAAGTTCACCTGCGCAGACTCCACATTGGTCTTGCGCCCGATGGCTTGGAAAGAACCGTTGGCTCCCAATAACTGTGTGTTCAGACCCTTGCCCGCGGAATCAAAGTCGTGCACCCAGTAGGCGGCCCCATCGAGGCCGAGGGTCACGTCCTTGGAAACCTTGGAGCGATGGCTCACACGCATCCCCAACTTGGAGAGCAGCGCCGTGTCGCTCATCTTATCCCCCTTGAACAGGAAGCTGGAACCGGATTCTTCAAGCGCATCCTGAGAATAGCTGACGTATTTCAGACGAGCCACCGGTGTAATCTGCCATTCGCTCCCGGGAGAGAGAAGATTGACGCTCACACCCAATCCCAACTGCGTGGAATTTGACCCATAGGACGCCTTCGCTGTGGCACGGCTGCTCTTGTCGTCGCTATTGCCCCAAAGAGCCGTGGCATCCAAGGTCACACCGCCGAGAGCTACGCTTCCATAGCCGCCTACCGTCCAGTTGTCGGAGTCGACTTTCATGGAGGGATCCTCAAAGTTCGACGTAGCCTGTCCGGTGGAGGCAACCACACCGACCGTCAAGTTGCCCAGACGTCCTTCCAAGCCCAGCATGCCGCCGTTGTCAGTGGATTGGAGACTTCCATAACCACCGGCCGCTTCCCGACTCGAACTGGCGGCGTAACCTGCTGTCCAAGCCGTGAATGCTTTATCAGATGCGCCGTGGGGGGTCTGCATTCCCACAGCGGGGGCTGCCCCTAGATTGAGGGAGGAAGCCATCGCACCCTCCGCAGAAATCACGTCCAGATGATCATCAATGGCTGAACTGACGACCAAAGCCCTGCGCACGTTCACCGCGAACATGCTCGCATAGGCGGAGGTTGGATCGATCGCCCGCAAACGCGCAGTCACATCCGAGTTAGAGCTGTAAGAGTCCAGTTCGCGGAGAAGGCCACCGACTTTTCCTGCGTCCTCATACTTGGCTTTCAGCTGGGAATCCAGGTAGGAGCCGAAGGCGGCGCCGTTCCTGTTTTGGGCAAACTGCGAGTAAGATTTGCGGTCCACCACGAGATCAACGCCGTTGGCCGGATTGTCGTTCTGCACCAGCCGGATCTTAATGACCGCAGTATCAGAACCGCCAAACCGAGGAAGGTCCGTGAAAACTCCCTTGATGATGCTGCCGTAGACAAGCGGCTTAGCCGGATTCACGCGCACCTGGTCGAGAGCAAAGCTTTCGCCACCAGCCGTGGTATTTGTGACTGGAATTTCTGCGCCGGCAAGATTCCGAGGCCTGACCGTAATTCCGCTAAGCTGGCTGCTTCCACTGGCCCCAGTAACCGTGATCTGATCGTAGGCCTTCCCGGCCGTCCCCACGGAAGCAGGCGAAACAACTTTAGCGTCCGGTGCGGTCCGTTCCCAGATGTAATCGCCCGTTCCAGTGAGTGATCCGACAGTGAGCATGCCCGGTGAATTGCCGGGAGATATCTGAGCCCCAGCAGCAAGCACGACACCTGCATTCACAACACCGTTGCCTTTCAGGATTTTGCCCGCTCCAACTGTCAGCGAATTTGCGTTTAGTGTCCCATTGACCGTCAGCGTAGGCGCAGCCTGGTCGAGCTTCAGACCGATGCCATTGAGGGACGCTACAGTGCCAACATTGACGTTGCCTGTTCCGAGCGCTGCGTTGCTAGTAACCGATACAGCGCCTTCGTCGATCGTAAGGCCATTGAGCGAGGCATTGTTTCCGCTGAGGGTGAGGTTGCCAGAGCCGTTTTTGGTGAGGAGATTACCCGCAAGATTCGCACTTACGGCAACCGAGTCAGTTGGGGCCACCGTATTGACGGTGATGCCGTTTGCTGTCGACAGCGTCCTGCCAGTGCCGGAGACCGTTCCTTTATGCAAGATCACTGTGCCGCTGGTGCTTTGATCGGCTCCAAGGCTAAGTTCCCCATCATTCAGGACGATGCCCGCTAATTCGGTGTTGAAGCCGTTAAGCGCAACCTTCCCGGCTCCCGCTTTGGTCAACACTCCCTTCAGGTTGTCTCCCGAAACGGTCACGGTATTGCCATCGGTCACCGTCGCATTGATTCCAGTCGTCGATGTCAGCTTCCCGGCTCCGGACACCGTCCCTTTGTTCAAATTCGCTGCAGTAAGCGCGTTCTGATTGGCTCCAATCTCCAAGGCCCCGTCCGAGAGCGTGATGGCCGTCAGTTCCGTGTTAGAGCCGTTAAGAACAACCTTCCCGGCTCCTGCTTTGGTCAACGCTCCCTTCAGATTGTCTCCCGAAACAGTCACGGTATTGCCATCGGTCACTGT
>CANJZW010000008.1 GCA_947479475.1 Chthoniobacteraceae bacterium | reverse complement strand
GCCACGAAGCCAACTCTGTAGAAGGAGGAGAAGTAGACGATCTGTGAGGAAGGTGGGAAGAAAAAGAAGAAGCCCCCCGCGCCGGAGTCCGTTCTCGGCAGCACTTTCAAACCGGCAGGATCACGCCACTTTCATATCGGCCCCCGCATCCGTGGAAACACACCAACTGCGGCGTCGCTTCAGGCTGATGCCAAGCCGTCTAAGAATGCTCCACACGCTATCGGCTGATACATTTAAGGTTTTGGCAAGGAGCGTGCCATCCCATCTGGCGAAGCCAGTTGGTGGCGGTTCATCGAGTTTCTCTAGGAGCCTTTCCCTCAGTTTATCGAAGTCTATTTTCGGCGGCCTGCCAGGACGGAAGTCATCAAGCAATCCGTCGCAGCGCTCGCTCTCAAATCGCACCCTCCACTTACTGACAATGCCTGGGGAAACCCCCAGTTGCTTGGCTATCTCCAGACCGGAGACACCCTTGGCGGCCTTGAGAATAATCTGGGCGCGCAGAGCGTATCGGGCCTCTATTTTTGGTTTCCGCGACATTGAGACGAGCTGCGCGGTCTCATGTTGACTTAGAATGATTTGAGTTGCAGGGCGCGCCATGCAACTTAATCTAGTTCTTTAATTAACTTTTTCAAGTAGATACTAGCTGAGTTTTCGCGCGTGGGAATCTGTTGCGAAAGCGGGGCTGATATAGGCTTCAGCCCTAACCAGCACACCAAAAAGTGGGATTTTTGTTTATGGGGAATTTCCGCCGTTTATTCCAAGCCTCTTAGCTCTCGAGAAAAAAGAGCCCTGTGGGAACGCCGTCCGGCGACCGGAAACTGATTGCAAAAATGAATCCAGGGGGCACTGTGGGGATTGGTCCATTCAGCTGATGCAACTTAATTTGAAAGCCAGTGGTGACCTTTGATGGATTCAGCGGCTGCGATTTTTAGCGTTTTTAATGATTTTTGAGTCTGCACCACCCCCGATACTTATGAAATTTCGATCCGTTTGCTTCTTCGCTCTCTTGGCAGCGATGTCCCCCCAGCCGGCTTTCTCGCAGGGAACGCAGCCCGGGGCCAGACCAGTGGCCGCTGAAATTCAGGATCAGACGGATCCAGTGATTGGAAGATGGCGGTTCAAGGATGGCAAAAATTTTTGGGAGTTTTACTCGAATGGCGAAGCTAAGTTATTTGAATCTAACGGCGAGGCGCCAAGGCTTGTGGGCCGGTGGAGTCGCACAGGGGTTTTAGACGCTGCTGTAAAATACGAGATCAAGTGGAGTATTGGGACCTCCGATCGTGCCCACCTACTCAAATCCCCCCAGAAACTGGTCATCGACTCTATCAACGGAATGTCCGCCGAACGCGTGGAGCGCCCGCAGGTCCCCCAGGCAACTTCCACCGGTGAGGCAGACCCGATCGTCGGCAAGTGGATGTTCCCAGATGGCCCAAATGGACGGGAGATTTGGACGCTCTCTCAGGACGGAACCGCCGAGCATCGCTGGGGAAAGGCTTTGGGAGCGTGGCAGAGAGGCGTATGGGAGTTGGAACAAGGGGAGTTGAGTCCCAGGCGGTACCGCATCAAATGGGGCGGCGAAACGCGTGGAGTGGGGGTCAACTTGTCCACCAATCCGGAGAAGCTTTTCATTCAAGCAACTAAGGGTGGAACAATGGTTGGAAAGAAGGTCGCCGGGAACAGCAAGTGAGGAAAGATGAAATCTTCGAGCCATGCAGAGCAAATTTGGCTTCCCCCTTCCCTGCCAATCCGATCTCCCGGCCCCCCCGAACTTTTTAGCGCGCCCGGCGACGATACCGCGCGCGCGAGTTGCGGCAATTCGTTCAAAAGGAAATACTTATCACTCAACGAGGGCTTCTTGCCGATCGGGTGGCCGCAGGCTATGCTGCAGGCATGACAGCCACACTCGCCATCGACCTTCCGACCTGTCTGACCTTGCAGGGAAAGAGCCGCGCGGAGTTGGAACAGCGCAGCAAGTTCCTCTTGGCCTTGAAATACTTCGAGCTGGGGGAGATCACCTCCGGGCAGGCTGCCCAGATGGCGGGCATGGGCCGCGTGGCATTCCTGAATGAGGCCAGCCGGAACGGCGTGCCGGTCATTGACATGGATGAGGAAGAAATGGAGCTGGAGTTCGCCCATGTCTGAGTTTTTCCAGCGACCTATTGTCTGCAACACCAGCCCGGTAATCTCACTGTGCAAAGCAGGGTTGGGGCATCTTTTCGCGAAGTTGTTTCCAAAAGTGCTCACCACTACTGCGGTCGCAGCTGAGCTTCGAGCCAAAGACGTCGGTGACTCGGCGGAAATCGAGAATGTTTTGTCCACGATTGAAATCCTCCCAGCGCCGCCGCTCGATCCGCTGTTGGCCGCGATTCTCGATCCTGGAGAAGCTTCGGTTTTACAGATCGCCAAGGAACAAGGTATTTCTGGCGTGCTCATGGACGAACGGCGGGGACGTCGTGTCGCAATGGATGTCTTCGGCTTCGAAGTGGCTGGCACATGCGCCCTGCTGCTCCGGGCCAAAAAGCTCTCGCTGATCCCCGAAGTCAGGGCGCCGCTCGACCGCATCATGGTGAACGGACTCTTCATCAGCACCCGGCTCCGCACCGAATGCCTGCGCTTGGCTGGGGAGTAAACAACCTCGGGGCAAGCCCCGAGGCATTGAAGAATCAGACGAAACAGTGAGGATTCAAAGTCGAAGCGAGCTTCGAGGTATTAGACCCAACGGGAATAAAGTCGAAGCAGCTTCGAGGTATCAGACCCAAGGCCAATGACTCCATGCTGGCGATAATGGAGGCGCTGATTCAAAGAGGAGGGAAGTTACGGGAAATTGAGAGATAGATCGCCCTCCTCATCCATTTCCTCCATCGCCCCTGGTTTTGCACCTCTACCCATGACAACCCTCGCTTCATGGGTTACACTGGTTAAAAGACGCTTTGCTTCGATTCCTCTTGCACTTTTTTTCGATCAAAGCTATCCCCACAGCCCCGCTTTTCCCTAAAACCACCCGAGACCTCAGCAACGTACCGGATCACATTTCATTATGCCCCAGTCCAAATCAGCCAAATCTGACGGAAAGGCAAACCGCTCTCAGGGTGCCAAATCGGCAAAATCCAAGCCGGGGAAGCCTCCCGTGGTCAAAAAGCCTTTATCACCCGCTCCCCAGGCGAAAGCTCTGAAAAGCGCGTCCAAAAGCGCGTCCAAGACCAACCAGACGGGTTCCAAGGGGAAGCCTGCCGCTTCGAAGACCAAGGTTGTGGCCTCCAAGGTCAGTTTGACGCTCAAAAAAGGACTCCCTGCAGTCAAAACTGCATCGAAAAAAGTCCTGCCGCCTGCCGCCAGACCTAAGACAGGAACCAAAGCCTCGCCAGTAAAGCCGACAGCCAAAGCCTCGTCGGTAAAAACAGCAACCAAGGTCTCGCCGGTAAAGCCGGCAGCCAAAGCCTCGCCAGTAAAAACAGCAACCAAGGTCTCGCCGGTAAAGCCGGCAGCTAAGGTCTCGCCGGTAAAGCCGGCGAATAAAGGGCTCAAGGGTCTCAAAATTTCGGTCAAAAAAGTCACTCCCGCGCCCATTAAAACATCTCCGACTCCAAAATCTTCCGCTTCGATCCCCCCTGCGAAACCGGCCACTCCTGCTGTCAAAAAAGAGCTTCCAAAAGCTGCCAAACAAGTCGCCACTAAGGCCGCAGACCTTAAAAAGACCGCAGACCACAAAACCGCTGAGGCCAGCAAGCCAGCACCCAAAGGAAAAACTCCCTCCGTATCAGTGAGCCAACCGGAGGCAAAGCCAGAGGCTGCTACACCAAAAAAAGCCGGCAAAACGGCTGTTGGAGCCAAAAAAACGGTGCCACCCCCGGTCATCGTCATTCAGAAGCGCCCTAAACCCATCGAACCCACCGATCCTTGGGTCATTCAGCAGCGGGACAAAATCTACCAACTGCGCGACAGCATTCTTGAATCCATGCATGGCGTGGCCAAAGACACCCTCCGGTCCCGCGCTGAAGGTAGCGAAGCGAGCGCCTTCGGCATGCACCAAGCCGACGCAGGCAGCGATGCTTACGACCGCGACTTCGCCCTTTCCCTTCTCAGCCAGGAGCAGGACGCCCTGTACGAGATCGAAGAAGCGCTCAAGCGCATCGAACTGGGCACCTACGGCGTCTGTGAAATGAGCGGCAAAACCATTATGGTCGCCCGCTTGGAGGCACTGCCTTTCGCCCGCTACACCGTGGAATGCCAAGCCGAAGTGGAACGCCAGAAGAAGCTTCACAAAGCCCGTATGCCCGTCACTTCCCTGTTCGGCCTCACCGACGAGGAAGCCGCCGAAAGCGAAGAAGAGGACCAATCGCTCGACTCCAAGGAATAACCGGTTATTCCTTGTTCAAGCTTCGCTCGTTTTCTCAAAAAAAATCATCCCAGTTCAATCATTTCAATCATTTCAATTATGGCACGCGACTTCATCATCCTTGAGTGCACCGAGGCACGCGCGGAAGGCAAACCTGTCTCCCGCTACATCTCGTCACGCAATAAAAAAAGCCCAAACACCCCGAACCGCTTGGAAAAGGTTAAGTACAATCCTTTTTTACGCCGCCGCACCGTTCACCGGGAAACCAAATAAGGGCCACCATTAACCGCCCCATCTAATTATGCAGCCAAAGACACCTGCCCGCCGTTCCGCCTTCCGCCGCGCTAACCGCACGATGCCCCGCCGCCGTGTGGACATCGCACTGGAAGCCATCGACTGGAAAAACCCCGACCTTCTCCGGAAGTTCATCACCGAAAATGGCAAAATCCTGCCGCGCCGCCTCACCGGCATGCCCGCGCATTACCACCGCAAAATTACGCGTGAAATCAAGCGCTCCCGTCAGGCCCTCCTGATGCGCTAGTTCCTCATTCGTTTCCGAAGCGGAGCCCAAGGCCCCTCTTCCGATCTTGATGCGATACCCGCCGTACCCACCCTTGGGTGCGGCGGCTTCTTTTCCGCGGGATGCTCTGATTTCCTTTCCTCTCCCTGAACAGAGGCCGCCACTGCGCCACTAGGCCCCTCGCCATGAGCCCGCTCCAGGCATCCAACGATTTCTCCCTCTGGGATCCCCTGCCTTTGCCCCTCTGGGCGGGCACCCCCGACGGACAATGCCTCGATCTAAACAGCGCCCTCTGCGAGTTCATCGGGGCCCCGAGAACAAATCTCCTCGGAAAAGGCTGGCTCGACTTTCTTGCAGACACGGATCGCGACTCCATTCTGCTCTGGCTTGCCTCCGAAAGCACCAATCGCCCCCGCTTACGAAAGCATCTCTCCATTCGCTCCCGCGGGCATCTTCGCGCCGTGTGCGCACATATTCGCACGCACCAGGATCCAAGCACAGGCCTGACGCAAATCATCGCCAGCCTTGTGCATATCCCCGCCCACAGCAAAGCGGGGCGAGCCCTGCAACTGCGCAATGAAACGCTGCGGCTTTGTTTCGAGCACGCCCCCCTCGGCATTGGCTTCCTAGACCTCAGCCTGCACTTCATCCAGGCCAATCCCACTCTTTGCCATCTGCTCACCGATTCGCAGGCAAAAATCAACATCCAATCCCTAAGCGGCGCCCTGAGCCACAAAGTCCCTCCAGAAGCGGCTCTCGAAATCCAACGCGTTTGCCAAGAGACCCTCCGCTCGGGTGTTCCCCATGCCCTCCATGGCTGGCCCTTCAAGAACCCCGGACCGAACACCCCACAACAGGTGGCCGACTGGGAAATCCGCCGCATCCAAACCACTCAGAACGTTCCCGTCGGCCTGCTGCTGACGCTCTCTGATGTGACTCCTCAAAAAACGATGCAGGAAAGACTCCGGCTTCTTGCCAGCGTCTTGGAATCCACTCCCGACTTCGTAGCCGTCCTTTCGCCCGAGGGCGACGTACTTTATCTCAACAAAGCCGCCTGTCACGCAGCCGGTCTGGAACCCGAATTGCCGCTGCATCCCATTCACATCCGGGATCTGCAGCCGGAATGGGCCGCCCGCATCCTTGAAGAAGAGGGCTTTCCCAGGGCGCTTCGGGAAGGCACCTGGGAGGGGGAAACAGCCTTCACCCCTCAACAGGGCGAGCCAGTGCCCGTCTCCCAAATCCTCTGCGCCCATAAAAACGCCTCGGGCCATGTGGAGTTTTTCTCAACCATCCTTAGGGATATTTCCGAGGCGCTGGAAATCCGGCAGCAACTGGCAGCCACCCGCGAAGGCTTCAAAAAAAGAGCGGAAGACCGCTCCAAGGAGCTGGCGGCGGCGACGATGCTCATTCGGGAGCAGGTGCGCCAGCAGGCGGAGTCTGCAAATGTCGCTAAAAACGCATTCCTCTCCCGCATGAGCCACGAACTGCGGACCCCGCTCAATGCTATCCTCGGCTTCACTCAGTTGCTCAAACTCGAAAGTCCCAACACCTCCCAACTCGAGAGTATCGGCCATATCACAAGAGCCGGCCGCCATTTACTGGCCTTGATTAACGAAGTCCTCGACATCGCCCACATCGAATCTGGGCGCCTTACCCTGACAATCCAACCCCTCGAGCTAAACAATTTCCTTCACAACTGCGTGGAAATGATGCGCCCCATCGCCGCCACTAGCAGTGTGGACCTCCAGTTTATCGGCCGTGACAAACCCTTCCACGTCCGAGCTGACCGCCTCCGCCTAAAACAGGTCGTCCTGAACTTCCTGTCCAACGCCATCAAATACAACAACGAGGGTGGCATGGTGCTGGTAAGCCTCCGCCTCACCGCCTCCAGCGCCAGGTTTGAAGTCCGCGACACCGGCCCCGGCATCCCTCTCGAAAAACGCAGCCGCCTCTTCATGCCCTTTGAACGCCTCGGCGCAGAATCCAGCGACATCGAAGGCACCGGCATCGGCCTCGCCCTCTGCAAAGGCCTGCTTGATGCGATGGACGGCACAATCGGCCTCGAAAACCCGGATGGAGGCGGGTGCGTTTTCTGGGCGGAACTCCCCCTTGCAGACGCATCCGAGCTCCCGCAGCTCAAAATTGAATCGCTCCCCTCCAGCCTCGCCCCCCCAATCATCACTGGCCCAGCCCGACCTGCAAAAATACTGGCCGTCGAGTCTCATGACTTCGACCTCCACTTGCTTGAAAACCTCCTCCAAAAAAGACATCCCGAATGTGAGATCCTCAGCGCCATGCAGGGCGACCTCGGTCTGGAACTTGCCAAGGAACACCATCCAGACCTCATCCTGCTCGATGTCGACCTGCCCGACCTTACCCCAGCCGAGTTTCTCGCAAGCCTGCGCGCAAACCCTTCCCAAAAAAACACCCGGGTCGTCCTCCTCGGCGCAGACCTGGCCGCTCCCGAACTGAGCGCCCTTGGCAGTGAATACGAGTTCGAGCTGCTCCAGAAACCTCTTGAGGCCGAGGCGCTCCTCCAGCTTCTAAACGGCGTTCATCCCAGAAAAGATTGAACCTCGCCCATCCCCTTTTGTCCCACTTTATGAACCTCGTTCGTTCCCTCTCCCGACCCCGCCCTCGGCCCCACCTCCACCCCCACCAATCCTCGGTGCAATCCTCGGTGCAATCCTCGGTGCAATCCTCGGTGCAATCCTCGGTGCAATCCTCGGTGCAATCCTCGGCGCCAAGTCTCTCCTCTCTTTTCTTATGATCCAAGTCGTCAACCTGACCAAGCGCTACCCAGGGTTCACCGCCGTGCGCGACATTTCTTTCCAAGTCGCCAAAGGCGAGGTCGTCGGCTTTCTCGGCCCCAACGGCGCCGGGAAAAGCACCACGATGCGAATGCTCACGGGGTACCTGCCGCCAACTTCCGGCCACGCCTCCATCGCTGGCTTTGATATCTTCGAGCAGTCTCTCCAAGCCCGCCAGCACCTTGGCTACCTGCCCGAAAGCACCCCTCTCTATCACGACATGCGGGTCCACGAATACCTGCGATACAGAGCGTCGCTCAAAGGTGTCGAAGGCTCCAAAATCAAAGAGCGCGTTGGTGACGTCCTCGAAATGTGCGACCTCAGAGAAAAAGAACGCGCCCTTATCGGCACCCTCTCCAAGGGCCAGAGACAACGCGTCGGCCTCGCTGACGCCCTCGTCCACGACCCCGATCTGCTCATCCTAGACGAACCCACCATCGGACTGGACCCCAATCAAATCCGCCAAGTTCGGGAACTCATCAAAAACCTGGCGAACCGCCGCACCGTACTCATCTCCACCCACATCCTCCCCGAAGTGGAAATGATGTGTTCGCGCGTCGTCGTGATCCACAAGGGCCGGATCCGCGCCTCCGACACTCCCGAAAACCTCCTTCAAAAACACCGTTCCGCCGGGGAGGTCCGGCTGGAACTCCACTCAGCCCCCGCCGACAGCCTCGAGAAACTCTCCGCCCTCGCCGGGGTCAAAGACGTGCAGGAAAAAAAGACGGAGGCCGACTCCCTCTTCCTCCTGCGCACCGAAGCAGAGGCAGACCCCACTTCCGAAATTCTGCGTCTGGCCCAGGACAGACACTGGGACGTGCGCGGGCTCGTGCGCAGAAAACCCACCCTCGAGGACGTCTTCGTCGACCTCACCCAGGGCGACTGATCACAGCCGACCCGTCTTGCCTGAATCACGCCTCCACTCCGACACGCCTTCGTTTTTCCTCAACCTATCCGCTTTCTTATTATGCGCACATTCCTGACCCTGCTCGGTCGCGAAGTGAAGAGTTTCTTCTACTCGCCCATCGCTTACGTCGTCCTCTTCTTTTTCCTGGTTGCCTCAGGCTTCAACTTCTTTTCGGGCGTCTCCTTCCTCAACCAGAGCCCTTCGGAAGTCACCGTGGTCGAGTCCGCCTTCAACACCGTCCTTTTCTGGTTCCCCTTCGTCCTCATCTTCCCGCTCATCACCATGCGCACGTACGCGGATGAATTCCGCATGGGAACCATCGAAACCCTTGCCACCGCTCCTGTCAGCGACTGGCAGATCGTCCTGGCAAAGTTTTTTGGCGCCCTCTTTTTCTACATCCTCCTTTGGGCCCCGAGCTTTCTTTACTTCGTCGCCTTTCAAGAAATCACTGGAAAACAGGCCGCTCTAGCCGCAGGGGCATTCGGGGGCAGCTACCTCCTCCTCCTTCTTATCGGCGCCTTTTACGTCGCCCTTGGCTGCCTCGCCTCCGCCCTCACTAACGAACAGATCAATGCCGCCGTCATGACCTTTGTCGCCATCTTCGGCTTTTTTGTCACTGGCCTCCTCGGGTTCATCCTCAACTCCCCAAGCCAACCCGTCCGCGAGATCATCTCCTACTTCTCCGCGGTCGAACACATGGCGGACTTCTCTCGCGGCCTCATCGATAGCCGCCCACTCGTCTGGTACATCTCGATGACGGTATTCGTGCTTTTCATCAACCTGCAGGTCTTCCAGTACCGCAAGTGGAAAGCCTAACCCACCGGGCAACCCTATTCCCAAGCTTTTACGCCCACTATGGAACCGTCCAACGACCACTCCTCTGACCCGAAGAAGGATTCATCCCAGAACACAGCCCCCGCGGCGCCTTCCCGCGCCCGCTCCGTGAACCGGCTCGCCATCGGGTTCAACGTCCTAACCCAGATCGTGCTCTTTACCGCCATCATCATGATGGTCAATTACGTCAACTTCCGGCACTTCAAACGTTGGGACTTTTCCCGAAACCAAAAATACGCGCTCGCGCCGCTGACCAAAAACCTCCTCTCAGGCCTCAAAAAACCCGTCAAAGCCGTCGTGTTTTTTCCCAGCTTCCAGGCCATTGCCCAGGACGTGTCCGCCCTCCTGCGCGAATACGAGTACGCATCTGACAAAATGCTGACGGTGGAGCTGGTCGATCCCTACCGCAATCTTCTGCGTGCAAAAGAACTGTCCGAAAAATACAAGTTCGGTTCCAGCGACAACATCGTAATCCTCGATTACGAAGGAAAGTCGAAGTTTGTAAATGCCGCGGACATGGCCGAGATGGACAATTCGGGGGCGATGTTCGGCCAGTCCCCCTCGGTACGCGCCTTCAAAGGCGAAGAAGCCCTCACCTCCGCGCTGCTCGAAATCACGGAAGAAAAGCAAAGCAAGGTCTACTTCCTCGGCGGCCACGGCGAACCGGCCCCCAACAGCGAAGAGCTCTCCGCTCTCAAAGGGTTCATCGACCGCCAAAACATCAAACTCGACTCCCTCAACCTGAACAACGTCGACAGCGTCCCTGAGGATGCCTCCGCCGTGGCTCTGATCGGCCCAAAAGGCGACCTCTCCGAGCGGGAGCTCAAACTGCTGGCCGACTACTGGACAGAGCGCAACGGGCGCCTGTTCCTGGCCCTCCCGGGAAGCAGTAAAACCCCGAAAATAGCCGCCTGGCTCGCCTCTCTGGGCGTCTCCCTCCATCAGGACGTCGTGGTGAAAACCGGAACGATGCTCGTCCTCCAGGGAGGACAGCCCACCATCCGTAACGGCATCGTGAGCACTGCCGTTGGATTCACTCCCCCCGCCGCAAAAAACGTCCTCAAGGATGCGGCGGGCTTCGACATGCAACTCGCAGGCCTTACCCAATCGCTCGCCGTGGATTCCGCCAAGGCCGCCGGCGAAAAAATCCGCCAGGAGCCCCTCATCACAACCACCCCGGATTATTGGGGTGAAACCGAATACAGCCTCACGGCACAACCCCAGGCCGTCAAAGACCCGGAAAAAGACCACGCGGGCCCGCTTACCCTGGCCCTCGCACTCGAGCGGGGCGGCATCCAGGACCCCCGCGTTAAGGTGGAAACCGGCCGGATGGTTTTGGTGGGGAACTCCGCCTTCCTTTCCAATGAAGGGCTGCGGGTTTCAGAAACGGGCCTCGACTTCGTCATCAACTCAATCAACTGGCTTATCAACCGCGAACAACTCGCCGGGATCCCTCCAAAGGCGAAACAAGCCGTCAGCCTGAGCCTCAATGAGGACCAAATGGGCCGTATCGCACTCAGCGTTATGGGGATTATCCCGTGCATCGCCGCGCTCATCGGCGCCTTGGTGTGGTGGCGCCGGCGCAACTAAGCCCGAACCAAATTCCGCTCAACCCCTCGCTTTTTCCTTCCATCGCGAAGAAAAAAGCGCCCCTTTTCCATTCCTTTTCCTCTCATGAAACTGCGCACCACTCTGCTGCTCGCTGCCATCGGCGGCGGCTTGTTCGCCTACATCTGGTTTGTAGACCGCCATCAAAGCTCCACCACCGAGGAGACCCAAACCTCCGCCAAAGTTCTCAAACTGGAGCGGGACAAAATCACCAGCCTCAGCGTGCGCAACGCAGGCATGCCACTCGAACTCCGTAAAAAAGACGGCGTCTGGACCATGGAGCAGCCCTTCGAAGACCGCGGAGAATCAGCCGCCATCGAGCAACTCCTCAGTCTCGTGGACGGCCTCAAACACGAATCCAAAATCGACCTCACCCCAGGCAAAGAAGCCGACCAACTCAAGGAATTCGGTGTCGCAGAGTCAGAGCTTTCCATTAAATTAAAGACCGATTCCGGCAAGGAAACCGAACTGCTGGTGGGCAAAGACAGCGCCGTCGAAGGCAAAATCTACGTACGCCAGCAGGGTCAGAACAGGGTCTACGTCGTGCGCAACAACCTGCGCACCCAACTCACCAAAAAAACCGACGACTTCCGCGACCACCGCCTCTCGGCAACCCCCGCCCAGTCTGTACAAAAGTTCGCCGTCAAGACTGCCGAGGGCGAAATTGAACTCGAACGCAAAAACCAGCACTGGAACATCCTCAAACCCCTGCGCGCAAGGGCGGCCGACGCCAAAATCAACGATCTCCTAGCCGGACTACTCACCGCAAACGTCAGTCAGTTTTTTCCCGAAGCTCCCTCCCCAGAACAAAACCTCACGGAACCCCGCGCCACCGTCACAGTCCAAGTAGAGGGCAGCAAGGATCCTGTCGTGCTTCAGGTCGGGGCCACACCCGCCGGGGAGGAAAATAAGGAAAAAACCTTCGCCAAAATCTCCACCCGAAAGGCGGTGACCGTCGTGCCCAACAAACCTCTGGACGCCCTCCTAAAAGCCCGTCCGAACGACCTCCGCGACCGCAAATTGGTACGCTTCGAATCCGACATCGTGGACCGCATCACCATCGAACCCGCGGGCAAGCCACCCCTCGTGCTCGCACGCAAGGGCGAGGCCTGGGTTCGAAAGGATGGAGAAAAAGAAACACCGGTAAAGGACGGTCTCGCCGCCAAATTACTGGCAGACCTCCAAACCGCCGAAGCCGTAAACTTCGTAGCCGACCTAGCCACGAATCTCGGCCAATACGGCCTCGCCTCGCCCGCCCTCAAGATTCGCCTCTCTTCCTATGCCTCTGAAAACACCGCCGAAACCAAGGCGGGCGAAAAAGCGATTGTGACCCTTCTCTTCGGCAACATCGAGGGCGAGAGCGGATATGCAAAGCTCGAGGACGAGCCCTACGTGGTCGCTGCGGCAAAGTCCCTTTTTGAATCCCTGCCCACCGACGTTCTCGCGCTCCTCCCGGTGCCCGCACCGGAGAATCTTTTGGAACTAAACGCCGATTCCATCTCCACTCTCGCCATCCTCCCAAAGGACGCGCCGCCCTCGCTGCTCGAAAAAAAGGACGCTGTCTGGAAACTCGCCCACGCCGCTCCGGGCAATCTTGATCTGGAAACGCTCAAGAAAATCGAATCCCTCTTGGGGTTGCTGCAAGGGGGACGCGTTACGGACACCTCGGCCGAAACGATCCTAGCCGAAAACCTCAAAACCCCAGTCCTGACCGTCAAGGTAAGCCATACCAAGGACGCCAAAGAAGAAAACCTGATCCTTACCCTCGGTCTTCCCACGAAGACGGGAGATTACCCCGCCACCCTTTCGGGCAAGCAAGGGATCTTCCTTTTGAGTGCCGCGACCGCAGAGCCGCTCTTTGCGAAAATACTGCGCTGAGCGAACCCGTATTGAAGGACAGTTTACAAACGCAGGCGAGTATCCTGGGTTAGCAAGCCCCTTCCAGTGGGGGGGGTGCCCTTTAGCTCTGCTTCGCGAAATGGCTGGGTCAACCGCATCCAAACACCCGATTCACAGCAGTCGATTGTCACCCGCTAACCCGAGTCTGGCACAGACGCACTTCCTCGCCTTCGCTTTTTTCCGTGCGATTCAGGGGCCGTGTGAAGCATCCGAATATTTCACGGCTTGGGGCGCCAGACCGGCAAACACACCCCTGAAGCTTTATCCCAGGGCGCAGGTTACTTTTTCACAGACGCCTGCACTTGCGCGGGGGAGCTGTTTCCATCCAATACCTGCAGTTCGTGAATCGACCAGAATGTGCCCTGCGCTGAACCCGTTTGAGTGATCCGCAGCGCCTTGGCCTTCACGGGTGCAAACGCGATATTCGTGACACCGCGCTCCCCCTTGCCCTCCGCGATCTTCCGTTTCCAGTTCGCCCCGTCGTCTGAAATCTCCACCGTATATCCTCGGGGAAAGTCACCGCCCGATGCGCCCTCATCAAGAATCAGTCCCGAGACGAGCTCCTCCTTGGGAAACTCAATGGCGAACCACATTCCCGGCGTCTGGGCGCCTTTGGTGTCGTAGCGCGTGGCGGGGTCGTTATCGACCGCCTTGGCAACGGCCTCGACGTTGTGGCTGGCACTCAGCTTCCACTCCTGCCTGCCTCGGAGGACCTTCGGACCGAACTCGGAAAGCTCGGGAATCGTGAACGGCGTCGCGCGGTCCTTCAGCTTGGCGCGGAGGGCGGCAACGTCCTTGGGCGAAATCGTGTCCGCCTTGTTCCCGAAACTGTTCCGCACATACGACGCGACCGCCGCAATCCACTGGTCATCGTTGCTCTCCATCGAAACCATCTGAGCATCGTAGACCTTCCCCTCGACAGGCCCTGCAAGGCCGCGCAGCAGGACCGCCACAAAGGCGTCCTTGGTGCCGGTCACCGTGCGGGACGACGCGAGCGGAGGCGCGAGCGTCAGACCCGGTTTTCCATCCACGAGCGTTCCTCTCCCATCGGCGCCGTGGCAGGTGAAGCAGAGTTCATTGAAAATATCGTTTCCCTTGGTCAAAAGATTCTTCTGATCTCCGTTGAATTCCTTCCCCCAGGAACGCTTTGGGGCGAGCATTTCCATAGTGGTTTCCTTGAGCGCAAAGTGGCCCGTTGCCCCCATCAGACAAGACTGGAGCAAAGCTTTCGCCTCATTGGGGTTGAGCAACCTCGCGCTGCACATCGCCTGAAGCGATACCGAGCCGTCCTTGTCCTTCGCCAGCGCCACGATGTCTTGAAAAAGGGAGACGTCGCCTGCCTTGACCAACGTCTCGCTCACCCGGATTGCAGCCGCGCGCACCGTAGCATCCCCGTCCTTCATAGCGTTCCGCACCATGGCGGCATCCGCGGCGCCCAAACCCTCCAGAGTCCAAAGCGCATGGATTCTCGCAATCGGATTTTTTGAGCCGCCTGCAAGCCCTGCAAGCGCGGGTACGACGGACTTGTCCTGCCGGAGAACCAGCAGCTTCTGGGCGGTGTCCCGCCACCAACCATTCGGGTGTTCCAGAGTCGCCGCGAGCTCTGCAGAAGACGCCTCGTAAAAACGCGGCTGCGGTCCCGGCTTGAAATCGTCGTGAACGAGCCGCCAGATCCGACCCATACTCACCTGCTTGTCCAGGTCATACTGGCTGACTACTTTTCGGAGATAGCTCCCCTCCTTCACCCAATTCCCCTCCTGGATGATGCCACGGTACATATCCACAAGGTAGAGGGTCCCATCCGGAGCCGTGTTCATGTTGACCACACGGGAGAGTGGGTCCGTTGAGCGAATAAACTCGGACTTTTCGTAGGCGTTTTTAAGCGTCGTGACCCCATCGTTGACTTCCACCTTGCTGCGGCGCACCAGACGTCCGACGGGTTCTGAAAACAACAAGTCTCCTCGCAGGTCCGCCGGCAAACGGTCGCCGCGAAACACCTCGGTACCACACGTCGCCGTGAAGTGATTGAGCGTTTTGTCCTCGGGCCGGAAACGCTTTTCGCCTCCCTGGACGTCCGCGATTCCGACGAGAGGCCAGACTTGCGAGTATTCTTCGGAGAACTGGTTTTTGAGGTTCACCCCCGCGTAGAGGATGTGGGTTTGGAAGTTCATTGGCCCCTTCTCGCCCCCCGCGTTAACGATCCAGGGCTTGCCGTAGTCGTCCTGCGCGAGGCCCCATTGTCCTCCGTTGGCTGCGATGGGCTCCTTGAGGGGCGCCGTACCAGGCTGCCACCGCAGACGCCAGTTGTTGTAGGTCATGTACAACCAGTTATCCATCCCCCAAATCAGCCCGCTCTGCTGGTGCTCGAGGTTTCCGCCGCGAGGCCCCCCTTCGAACCAAAGCGTTTTTTTATCCGCCACACCGCTTCCTGTCGTGTCCTCGTAAAGATAGATGTCCTGCGTGTCCGTTTCATTGACAAGCAGCTGCCCCGGACCGAGCGGCAGGATCATGCGGGGCAGCAGCAGGTTGTCGATAAACACCGTGTGTTTGTCCAGTTTCCCATCCCCCTTGCTCGACCAGTGGAGGGAGACGCGGCTGTTTGCTGCGTGCTCGTTATTGCCGTCGGCGTCCTGCATATAGGAGCGCATTTCCGCGACGAACATGCGCCCATTCCCATCAAACACGGCGGCGACCGGTTCCTTGATGTCCGGTTCGGACAGCACCAACTCCATGTGGTAGCCCTTGGGGAGCTGGAAAGTCTTTAACGTTTCCAAGGGGCTCATGCCCACAATGGACGGCTGCTTGGGAAAGGAATCCTCAGCAGGCGCGGCGGCTTTCGGCGCCACAGGCTCGGCCGCATGGACGGCGGGTAAAACAGACTGAAAGAGGGCGGCAAGGAGAGCAGTTTTCCGAAGGTTCATAAGGGGGTATTAAAAAAACAGCGGTTTAAGGGCAGAAAAAACGCTGCGAAAGAGTTAATCATTAAATCCAGCGTGAGGGAAATCGTTAGCATAAACCTGAGGCAAGAGGACCCCGAGGCGTTTTTGATGAGACAGGCGTCTTTATTTCCATTCCTCAAAAACCTTCGGGAAAATGAAGGTTTCCCTGAGATGTCTTGCCATTCAGCTATTTGCCCCGTCCAAAAAAGTCAGCGTATTCCTTTGCGGCTGAAAACTCCCCCTCCAAGCCCCACCAGTACGAGCGCAACCCCCAGCGTTTTGCGGTGTTCAAGCACCGTTCTCCCGCTTCTTTCCATGTTTCAACGCCCCATTTCCCTCCTTGTTTCGGCAGACCTTCTGCTGTCCTCCGCGTTGATGGGAACGGCAAACAGGGCGCCCGCTCCTGCCAGGTGAAGCGCCAAAATCCAGGCTGAGACCATTCACTCAAAGTCACCGGGACAAAAAACTGGGGGCCATCAGGTTTCCCCCCCGAAAACAGGGACTTCTCACCGCGCCGGTTTTCTCGAATTTCCCAAAAGAAGGCGCCCTTAAAACGGCCGCTCTTGCCTTATTCTTTCTGGCGGCCTTCGCTTTGCTCCGTCAATCTTCCAAAAAGTGAAACGCCAGTTTCTGCGCCTCATCATCCACTGCCTTTTTCTCGCGCTCTTCCTCCCCTCCTGCCGGGACGCCAATAACTCCCAGGAAAAACCTGCCCTCACTGTGTACTGCGCGGCCGGCCTTCGCAAACCCCTGGAGGCGGCGGCCGCCGCCTTCACCGCAGAAGACGGCGCCGAGGTGCGCTTCCAGTTTGGAGGCACCGGCACTTTGCTCAGCCAGATCCGAGTCGCCCATACCGGCGACCTTTTGATCGGCGCGGACGATGCCTCGATCACCATCGCCAAAAAGGACGGTCTCGTGCGCGAGGTGCTCCCCTTCGCAAGCCAAACGCCCGTGATCGCGGTGCGCGCAGGCAATCCAAAGGGCATCCACACATTTGATGACCTCCTGCGCACGGGCGTGCGCGTGGCCATTTCAAACCCTGAAACCGCCAGTGTCGGCAAAACCACCCGAACCGTGGCCGGAGACCGCTGGGATAAACTCGCGGAATTGGTGACGGTCATGAAACCGACAGTGACGGAAATTGCCGCAGACCTTTCCCTCGGTACGGTTGACACCGCCATCCTTTGGGAAGCGCTCATCCCCCAATTCCAAGGGCTCGAAGCCGTCCATGTGCCTGAACTCGACGCCAGACCGGAACGCGCCAGCGCCGCCATTTTGACCGACTGCACCCAGCCCTCGCTAGCGCTGAAATTCGCCCGTTTCCTCGCCGCGCCCGAACGCGGGGGGATTGCGCTCAAAAGCGTCGGCTTCACCCCCCTTCCCGGCGACGCGTGGGCTCCAAAGCCAGAGCTGGTCCTCTACTGCGGAGGGATCAACCGCCCCGCCGTGGAGTCGCTCCTCCAGGACTTCGCCACCCGCGAAGGCATCGGCATGACTACCGTTTTCAACGACTGCGGGATCCTGTGCGCGACGATGAAAAACCTGGGCAACTCAGACGCCTCCAAGGTTCCCGACGTCTACTACGCGTGCGACGTCTGTTTTATGCCGCCGGTGGCCGAGCAGTTTCCTGAGGCGATCCTGCTCACGGAAACCGACATCGGAATCGCCGTTCGGCAGGGAAACCCGAAGGGGGTCAAAACGCTGGGGGACCTCGCACAGGCGGGGTTGCGCGTCGGGCTGTGTAATGCGGAACAAAGCGCCCTGGGGTACATGACCAAAGGGATCATCAAATCCTCGGGGCTTCTGGAAAGCATCCAACGCAACGTGGTCGTCGAGGTGCCCACCGCAAACTTTCTCGTGAACCAGATGCAGGCCGGCGCTCTGGACGCCGCCATCGTCCACCGAATCAACGTGCAGGCAGGCCGCAGCCTTCTGGAGTTTGTCCCGATTCTCCATGCGGGCGCCAAGGCGATCCAACCCTTTGCCGTGCGTTCGGCCTCCCCCAACAAACAGCTCGCGCTGCGATTGCTTGAATTCCTCAAAGCCAATCGCGGCTCCTTTGAAAAGGCAGGCTTCCTCTGGCGCGGCGACGAAGCGCCGATCCGCAGCAAAGAGATCGAAGTTCCGGCCTGGTTGAAGAATAATTAGGCATCCTTTGAAAACACCCCGTTTCAGCGCCTTCTGGCTTTTACTCGCACTCCTGACCGGAGGCTACACCCTTTTCATTCTGGGGATGCTCGCCGCCACGGCCTCCTACAGCACGCCCGGGCACCTTCTCAAGGCGCTCTTGAGCCGCGAAATCCAGCACTCCGTTTACCTGAGCATCGTGACGTGCACCTCCACTGCGCTGCTCTCCGTCGTGTTTGCGGTGCCGGCGGGATACCTGCTCTCGCGCACCCAATTCCCGGGCAAAACCCTGGTGGAAGTCGTGCTGGACGTCCCGATCGTCCTTCCCCCCATGGTCGTCGGACTGGCGCTGCTCATTTTCTTCCAGACGCCCCTCGGACGCATGTTAGAAAAGGCCGTTCCCCTGACGTACACGGTCTACGGAGTGATCGTCGCCCAGTTCGTGATCGGCGCCGCTTTTGCGATCCGCACCATGCGCGGCACTTTTGACCACCTCTCCCCCCGCCCCGAAGCGGTGGCCATGACCCTTGGCTGCTCCCGCGCCCGCGCCTTCTGGTGGGTCACTCTACCCAGCGCCCGGGGCGGGGTTTTTGCGGCTGCCAGTGTCGCCTGGGCGCACAGCCTGGGGGAATTCGGCCCCATTCTGGTTTTTGCCGGAGCCACCCGCATGAAAACGGAGGTGCTCCCCACCACGGTCTGGCTCGAACTGAGCGTGGGCAATCTGGAGGCCGCCGTGGCCGTCAGCCTGCTCATGGTACTTTTCGCAGGAGCCGTTCTGCTCGCCGTGCGCAAAGCAGGCGAACGCGTGTAACCCGAATCAACGCACCCCCGCACCCCCGCATGATCCGCTTCGACAAAATCCGCTGGCGCGCCGGCACCTTTGAACTCGGCCCGGTATCCTTCGATGTGCCCTTTGGAAAATACGGCATGCTCATGGGCCGCACCGGCTGCGGGAAAACCACCCTAGCTGAAATCCTCTGCGGCCTCAGAGTGCCCTACTCCGGGCGCGTCTGGATCAACGGCCAGGACATCTCAGACCGGGAGCCCGGCAAACGCGGCATTGGTTACGTCCCGCAGGACGGCGCCCTTTTCCCCACGATGACCGTCCGCGAAAACCTCGCCTTTGTCTCCCGGATTCGCGGGCTCAAACCCGCGGCCTCCGCCCCCTCCGTGGAACGCCTCGCAGGACTGCTTGGCATCTCCCATTTGTTGGACCGCAAACCCGCCCACCTCTCGGGGGGCGAACGCCAGCGGGTCGCCCTCGGACGCGCCCTCGCAGCGGAACCCTCAGCGCTGGTTCTGGACGAACCACTCTCCGCCCTCGACGAAGAAACCCACGCGGACCTCGTCGCCCTTTTAAAGAAGGTGCAGCGCAGCTTGGGATTAACCGCCCTCCACATCACCCACCACCGCCAGGAAGCTTGTCAGCTCGCCGACCACCTTTTTCTGCTCGCCGACGGCGCCGTCAGCCCCCTTGAATTCGCCCCATGAGCGAGTGCGACCTCACCGACAAAGAGCGCGAAATCTATGCCTGGCATAGGGCCTGAACTGCTTCGGAGAACCCGCCCAGCGCAATCTCAAAGCCGCCTCCGTCCTCATCTCGCACGTCTGGGGCGTGGGTGGGCTGGTCGCATTCCAACTCGCTGCGGCCATTCACGGACAGTCTCTCACTCGTTCCGTCGAAGTTGTAGCCGACCGACCGCTCACGCGAGGATCGGATGCACCACTTCCCCCGACACGTCGGTTAACCGGTAGTCGCGCCCCGCGTGTCGGTAGGTGAGTTTTTCGTGATCAAACCCCATCAGATGTAAAATGGTGGCGTGTAGATCGTGAATGTGGACCTTGTTGGAAACGGCCCGGAAGCCGAACTCATCGGTTTCGCCGTAAGTGGTCCCACCTCGGCTTCCGCCGCCGGCCATCCACATGGTAAATCCCCACGGGTTGTGGTCGCGGCCGTCCGCGTTTTCGGTAGTGGGCGTCCGCCCAAATTCCCCGCCCCACACCACAAGGGTGTCCTCCAGCATACCACGGCTTTTGAGATCGCTGAGCAGCGCGGCAACGGGTTGGTCGATATCGGCGCAGAGTTTGCGAGTGGTTTCGTTGTGTTTGGAATGGGTGTCCCATGGCTGCCCATTGCCGTAGTAGACTTGGATAAAACGCACGCCACGTTCGGCCAATCGGCGCGCTAAAATGCAGCCGTTGGCGAAGTGCCCCTTTCCATACGCCTCCCGAATCGAAGCCGGTTCCTTCTCCACGTCAAAGGCGTCCGAGGCGTCGATTTGCATGCGGTACGCCGTCTCCATCGCCCGGATGCGCGCTTCCAGGTTTGGGTCGCCGCCGCGCAAGCTCTGGTGCTCTGAATTAAGGCGGCGCATCAGCTCCAACTGGCGCAACTGGTCGGCCGGCGGAATCTGGGTGTTGGAGAGGAACGGGATCATTTTTTTGGGATCCAGATTCGTGTGGTTGACGTACATCCCCTGGTGTTCACCGGGGAGGAACCCGCTGGACCACAATTCGGAAAAACGCACCGGCCTGCCCGGGCAACACGCGACAAAGTTGGGCAGGTTTTCATTCTCACTGCCCAGTCCGTAGGAGAGCCAGGCCCCGAGGGTGGGCCTGTTGGGGGTAAGCGTGCCGTTGTTCATCATAAACAAGGCGGGGCCGTGGTTTGGATTGTCGGTGTGCATCGAGCGGATCACGCACAATTCGTCCGCATGACGCGCCGTGTTGGGGAGCAGTTCGCTGATGGCCGTCCCGCTTTGGCCGTGCTGCTTGAACTCAAACGGCACCCCCATCAACGCCCCGGTGGGTCGCTCGGTGCGCAGATCCGCCGCATCAGGACGCTTTCCTGCGAGACGATTGGCCTCCGGTTTGGGGTCGAAAAGGTCGCATTGAAAGGGCCCGCCGTTCATGAACAGATGAATCACCCGCTTGGCGCGTGCCGGAAAATGAGGGGCTTTTAAAGGCGCGGCATGGAGGATGTCGGCGAGGGCAGCGGTGCCCAGGCCCGCTGCCACAGTTTGGAGGGCGCGGCGCCGGCTGAAAAGGGGGAGGTCCATGAGGGTGCGTGGTTGGAAATTAATCGATGAAGAGGAACTCGTTGCTCCCCATGAGAACCTGAAGGTACTCCTGCCAGAGGGTTTCGCGGCCCTCACCAACGAACGCAAATCCGAGCTCGGTTTGCGAAGGAGTGGGAGGCCGGCCGAAAAGCAGGACGTAAGCCCGGGTGATGCGCTGGCGCGAATCGCTGGACTCTGCGGCCAGCCTCCGGGCGAGCGCCAAGGACTGCTGCTGCAGCAATGGACTGTTGAGCGTGAAAAGCTGCTGCAGCGGCGTGGTCGTTGGAAGCCGCACAGGGGCGTGCGTGATGGGGTCGGGAAAATCGTGCAGGCGAAGGATGTCTGAAAGCTCACGGCGCCTTACAAGCCCGTACACAGTGCGCCGCTTGTTGTTGGCTTCCGAGAGTTCGATCGCAGGGCCACCCATCTGCAGGTCAAGGGTGTTGCTCGCGGAAAGCAACGCATCCCGCCACTGCTCAACCTCCAAACGCCGGCGCGGAAAACGGGAGTAAAAACGCAATTCCGGGTCTCCGTCCGGCGCCACTCCGGACACCTGCCGGTAGGTCGCTGAAAGCATGATTTCTCGGTGGAGCCACTTGATGGACCAGCCGTTTTCCACAAACCGGGCGCTCAAATCGTCCAGGAGTTCCGGATGGGTCGGTCTTTCCCCCTGCATCCCAAAATCGCTGGGAGTGCCCACGATCCCTGTCCCGAAGTGTGCCGTCCACATCCGGTTGACCATCACCCTAGCCACCAGATCACGGGCCTCGGAGAAAAGCGCTTTCGCCAAATCCAGACGCCCGCTCCCTGAGGAAAACTTGACTGGTGCACCCACCGAAAAAACCGCGGGGAGATGCCGCTCGACAACCGCCCCGGTCCGGTTGGGATTGCCGCGGACTTCCAGGGCAAGGTCCTGCGGGGTTTCTGTGTAGATGATCCTGCTGCCATGTTTCCCCACGGCGGCCTCCACCTTGAGGCTCCCCTCGCGCGCGCCCGTGACGAGCGTCGCCTCGTACTGTGGATCCGCCTTGAGGGCTGCGATCTTCGTTTCTGCCTCCGTGACTTTTGAGGCCACCTCCTGGCCTTTCTGCGCTTTGAGCTTTTTCGCTTCCGCCTCCAGCTTCGAAACTTGCTCCCTCAGGCCGGCAACGCGGACCGCATCCACATCCTTCTCCAAGGCCTGCTCGGCCGTGCGTGTGCTGGCGAAGACCCCTGCGATTCCGTAGTAGTCCTCGGCTGTGAACGGGTCAAACTTGTGATCGTGGCAGCGGGCACACGCCAGGTTGATTCCAAAAAAGACACTCGATAGCGTGTGGACGCGTTCCTCGTATTCATCCGAAACGATCGTCTTGATGATTTCCACAGGCAGCTGCAATTCCTTCCAGTAGGTCGGGCTGAGTCCGATGAACCCCAAGGCAGAGCGGTCCGAGGGGCGGGCGTCCGGCATTAAATCAGCGGCGAGCTGGAGGGCGACGAAACGGTTGTAGGGAACGTCCTCGTTGAGCGCCTGAATCGTCCAGTCCCGGTATGGGTAGGATTTCCCTTTCGATTCCATCCAGGACTCCCCCACGTCGCAGTACCGCACCAAATCCAGCCATTGACGCGCCCACCGTTCACCGTATTGGGGAGAGGCCAGCCACTGATCGACCCGCTTTTCATAGGCGTCCGGCGAGGCATCCGCTTCGAAAGAAGCCAGTTCCTCCGGAGTGGGTGGCAGTCCAGTCAGGTCAAACTTAGCGCGGCGCAAGAGGACAGCCTTGGGCGCTTCGGGGGCGGGTGTCATGCCGTGCTCCTGAAGTTTCGCGTGAATGTAGGCATCCAACCGTCGGGTGGTTGTCCCTCCGGTTTGGAGGGGAGGTTCGGTTTTTGCGAGCGGGGTGAAGGCCCAGAACTTACGCCCCTCTGAAAGATCGATCTTGCGACGGGTGGCGGCCACCGAGGGCGCCGCCGGAAAAGGCAACCCACCCCCCACCCATTGTTCCAAAACCGCGACCTCCCTAGGGGCGAGTTTTTCCTTGGGGGGCATCTGAAGGTCGGGCTCCCCATAATGGACGGCCCGGAGCAATAGACTTTCGGCAGCCTGTCCGGCCAGCGCCGCCGGCCCGGAGTCCCCGCCCTTGAGGATGGCATCTCGCGAGTCCAGAAGCAGACCGCCCTTTTGTTTTTTGGACTCCACCGAGTGGCAGGAGAAACATTTTTCTACGAGCAGAGGCCTGACCTTCTGTTCAAAAAAAGCCTCTTGTTCGCGGCTAAACCCCGTGCCGCCCGAGAGTTTTGCGTCGACTGAAGCTGCGGGAGCCGCGTTTGCAGCCAGGGACGCACTGAGGACGAAAGGAAAAAGAGCGATGAACCGGTGTAGGCGGGGATTCATTTTTGAAAAATATAAGCGGCCCCGGGAATTCCGATCAGGGCTAACGCGAGATCCGGTAGCCGTTGTGCTCCGGCGCAAAAAGCGAGGGCAGCAGTCTAGTGCCCAGGCCCGGCCCTTCTGGAGGGAGGGCGAACCCGTTCTCGATCATCACGTTGGTATCAATGAGCGAGCTGTAGAAGGTGCGGATGTGCGCCCTCACGGATTCTTGGAAGACAACGTTTGGCACGGCAGTTGCCACGTGCAACCCCGCAAATAGAGTGAGCGGCCCGGTGCAATCGTGCATGGTGGCCGGAATATTGTAGACCTGCGCCAGTTCGGCCAGGCGCCGGGTTTCACTGATCCCGCCCACCCAAGTCGGGTCGATCATCACGTAGTCGGCGGCGCGTTTCTCAAGGACCAACCGGTATTCCTCTCGGGTGGGGAGCATTTCGCTTACCGCCACGGGGACCCCGGCTTTTTGGCGGAAATCCGACAGCGTATCGACGTTGTCTACGCGCAGAACATCCTCCAACCAGAGCGGCTTGAGGTCGCGCATCGCTTCGGCGATCCGCAACGCCGCCGGCAACTGGAAAAAGCCGTGTCCATCGAGCAGGATCTCCATCCGGTCGCCCACGCGTGAGCGCACCTCCTCCATCGGGCGGATGCATTCCTTCACTGCCGTCCAGGGCAGAAAATGCGGCCCGTATTGGTGGTAGGCCCGGTCGAAGGTCCAAAATTTCATGGCGGTGTACCCTTCGGAAAGTAATTCCTCCGCCAGATCTCCCGCGGCAAAGTTGGACGCCCAGTTGTCTTCAAGCGGACCGGGTTTGCCCATGTCACCGTGGCCGGGCCAGCCCTGGTCGCGGGCTTCGCCAGCGCGTCTGCCATAAGTCGGCCCGCCGGAACTGTTGTAAACACGGACTTTTTCGCGGGCTTTGCCCCCGAGCAGTTGCCAGACCGGGCACTGGAGGGCCTGGCCAAGGATATCCCAAAGCGCCAGATCAATCGCACTCAGCGCCCGTAACTCGGCGCCTCGCCCCCCGAAGGCGGAGGCTCTTTCGTAAAGAAAACGCCAGTGGTTCTCGATGGAAAGCGGGTCGGAGCCCAGAAGCCGGCGGCCCATCCAGTCGTGAATCAGGGCGGCGACCGCGTGGGGGGCATAGTAGGTTTCCCCATGGCCGATGAGGCCGTTATCCGTATGAATCCGCAGGAGAAGGAGTCCCGGCATGATGTCGTCGGGAATGACCGTTTCCAGCGCCACGATCTTGATGTGGGAGCTCTTTGGGACAGACTTGGGTTGGGGGGAGGTATCCATGAAAAAGGGCGTGCCAAACGAAAGGGAGTGCCAGGGCAGGGATTGAGTCAGAAAAGTCCACCTGACGATCCCGCACGCCGTAGCCTGACAGAGAGAAGCACCCGGACACAGGCTTTTCCTTAGCGCTCGTAGGGGTTCCCGCCCGGTTATTACACTTTTCCCAAAAGGCCCCAGCCCCTTTGTCCTCTCGAATGCGAGTGAGTGGAACCCCTAGGCTCATAGAGTTGCCTAAATCCGAATCCATGGCCTAAAAATTCCGGCCAAAACTAAGGCTTTTTGAGTAAGTCCAATAACACCGAGCTCATTGCCTGAACCCCAGTTTTAATGGTTGGTTCAGGCTCCGGTTTGAAAAAAGGCGAATGCAGAGACGGCAGAGTGACCTTTTTAGCCTTTGCCTCAGACAGCGCCTCGGCGGGCTGGGTGCCAAGGCGAAACATGCACAATGGAATCTTTTCTTTTGTGGTGCCAAACTCCGCGAAATCTTCCGCGCCCATTGTAGGCTCAACGCTTACCACCCGTTCCGGAGTGAGGGCACCCTCCAAGCTGCGCCGCACCTCGCGCGTGAATTCGGGAGTGTTGTAAAGAGCGGCGGCGCTTTCTTGGGTGAGGATCACTTCGGGCATCTTTTCCGCAGGCATCCCCGCAGCCAGCGCGAGGTTCTCGGCGATTCTTCGGATTGCCGCAATGAGCAGTTCGCGGGTCTCGGCCTTGTAAGAACGCACCGTCACCTGCAGTCGCACTTCGTCGGGAATGATGTTGGCCTTGGTCCCGCCATGAATGCTGCCAACCGTCACAACCGCCGGATCACCAGGCTTGACCTCGCGGCTCACAATGGATTGCAGCGCCACCACCAGTTGGGCCGCAAGCAAAACAGGGTCCTTGCCAAGCTGCGGCTGGGAACCGTGGCTGCCGACTCCTCGGACGAGAATCTCAAGAGTATCCACGTTTGCCATCGCGAAACCTTCCATCAACCCGACGCTACCGTGCGGGATGTCAAAGGAGCAATGCAGGGCAAGCGCTTTGTCCGGCTTTGGAAAACGAGAAAAAAGACCGGCACGCAGCATCATCCGCGCGCCCAGAATCCGTTCCTCCGCGGGCTGGGCGATGAATACCAGTGTGCCGCTCCACTGGCTCTGAAGCTTGGAGAGCACCCTCGCAGCCCCCACAAAACAGCTCATGTGAATGTCGTGCCCGCAGGCGTGCATCACAGGGACCTCGCGCCCAAGATCGTCCTTGGCCGTTTTTGCACTCGCATAGGACGCCCCGGTTTGTTCCCGCACCGGAAGGGCGTCGAGGTCGGTTCGCACCAACAGCACGGGACCGGCCCCGTTTTTCAAAACCCCAACCACTCCATACCCCCCTATTTTTTCCGACACCTCAAAACCCGCTTCCCGAAGTTCGGCGGCCATCCGTGCCGCGGTCTGCTCTTCCTGAAGGGAAAGCTCCGGGTTCATGTGCAGCGTTTTGTAGAGCGCGACTAGCGAGGGCAGTTCAGCCGAAAGAAGAGACTGAACATCAGCCCCAATACTGGTGCTGGAGCAAAGCCCAAAAAAACAAAAAACCAGGCACGAAAATTGAAGGAAAGAGCTCCCTAATCTAAAATGATTCATGAACGAATCACGCCATTTAACTTGTTTAAAAGCAAGAAATAGCGCGAGGTTGCCGTCTGTGCAGCCGCTCAGGGCCATTCCACCGGGCGACAAGAAAAAATCAGAGAGAATGGCGCCAATTTCCTAGTGCACCCGCTAGACACGATACGGAACCCGCACTCCTGGCTCATCCGTTGAAAAATCCTTGGTGTTCCGGGTGACTAAAAGACAGTCATTCGCTCGAGCCGTGGCCCAGACAACAGAATCCGGCAATCGAATTCGAAATCGCTTGCGCAGTCTTACGGCTTCCCCAGCGATCTCAACGGATAATTGATGAATCATAAACGTTGATAAAAAGGCTTGGCACTCTTTTTCTTCCTCTGAACCATCAGCGCCTGCCATTATTTCCATCCAAGAAATAATACTGATTTCGCGCCGTGAATAACGGTCGATTTCCACCTTCGCCTTCTCCTGCCCCTGAAGGTAATCAATCAAAATGTCAGTGTCGATTATGGCTCTCATTAAGAACTCCATTCATTACGGATTTTATCGACATACTGCCTTGCCGTAATGCTCTTTTCCCGCCATATCCCAAAGCCAACATCTTTATCCTCAATCACTGAATCCTTCAATAGACGATCAACGGCGCGGCGTACCGCCTCGGCTCGAGAGATTTTCTGGATCGCACACAATCGAGCCAGCGCACCCAGTTGTTCTTGCGGCAAATCGATGATGGTTCGCATGGGTGATATCGTACACCGTCATCATTCATCAATCAATCAAATTGCCAACAAGACACCTCAGGGAATGACAAAAAGCAGATGTAATTTACCCCCTGAGTGCACCCCACGCGCGGGGAAAGGGGCTTGCGAATTCCTTTTGCCCTCCAGTACTCCAGTACTCCTGACGCTATTGCGGCGGGTGGAATCGGCGCACCCAGGCTTTCCGGGCTTCCTCCATGGCCCACATTAATGCAGCCCCCCCCAGCGCCATTAGCCAAACTTGGGATCCAATCGGAGCCGTGTTGAACAACCAGTTGCCGAGGGGTGTGTAGACAATAAAGGCGATGAGGCAAAGCTCTGCGGCGATCCCGAAAAGGATAAGAGGGTTGCTGAAAAGACTAAAAGATAGCGACGACTTCCAGGGGTGCCGGCAGAGAAAGACGTTTATGACCTGTGTCACGACGATCGCAACGAGGCATGCAGTGGTTGCCTGTAGATAAATTGGGTCCGTCTTCCCAGGGAATTCGCCGTAGCGCCATCCGGCCGTATGAAGAATGATGAAAAACACCACCATGGAGACTGCCGCCTGGATTACGCCCAGGAACAAGTAGGCGCGGGCAAGTAGTCCCCACGAGAGCAGGCGTTCACCGCGAGTCCTTGGGGGGCGGGTCATGACTCCGGGATCGGGTTTTTCGGCGCCTAGAGCGAGAGCGGGGATCATGTCGGTGCCTAGATCCACGGCTAGAATTTGGATAATGGTGAGCGGCAGCGGGATTTTAAAAAGGATGAAAGCGAGATAGGGCACCAGTTCTGGAATATTGGAGCTGAGGATGTAGGTAAGAAACTTGCGGATATTCTCAAAGACAGCGCGCCCCTCCTCAATCGCAGCGACGATGCTGGCGAAATTGTCGTCGAGAAGAATTAGGTCCGCCGCTTCCTTCGCCACGTCTGTGCCACCGATGCCCATGGCAATTCCAATGTCTGCCGTTTTGAGTGCTGGAGCATCGTTCACTCCATCGCCTGTGACTGCGACGATCTCACCCTTGCTCTGGAGCATCTGTACGACCCGCATTTTTTGTTCTGCCGAAACGCGGGCGAAAATGATCTCCCGCGCGTCCAACGTTTGTTCCAGTTGTGCGGGCGACATGGCCTGCAGTTGCTCACCCCCAATGACCAGAGGCTGGGTTGTTTTCACCAGGCCGATTTCGCGCGCTATCGCTACGGCCGTCTGTGGATGGTCCCCCGTGACCATGATAATCCGGATACCCGCGGTGGCGCACCGCGCAATGGCATCAGCCACCTCTGGACGCGGTGGATCTTCCAGGCCAACCATCCCGCTCAGGATCATCCCGTGCTCCTCTTCGGGCATATCGCCGACGATGGCGCTGTGTGCGAAAGCCAACACCCGCAGTCCAGCGCTAGTCATGACGTCCTGCGCCGCAAGCACTCGTTTTTTTGCAGCGGCGTCGAGTGGCACGATGCCCGTTTCGAGCATGATAAATTCGCACGAGTCTAGGACCGTTTCAGGGGCCCCTTTGCAGCAGAGCAAACGCCCATCCGGAGTCTGACACAGCACCGACATGCGCTTGCGTTTGGCGTCGAATGGGATTTCATCAATGCGTGAAAATCCATTGAGACCCTCAGGAATCCCAAGGGCGTGCCTCCCCATATTTGCTAGTGCGATTTCCATGGGGTCGCCCAAAAACCTGTGCTGCCCACGCTCCTCCACCGCGTTAAGGTTGTGACAAAGGGACGCACTGAGGAAGAGTTGCAGGTTCTCGTCGACGAGAGCGGTCTGCGAGCCGAGGATCTCTGGCTTAATGAATTTACCGCTAAGCCATAAATGCCGCACTGCCATTAGATTCTGAGTCAGAGTGCCGGTCTTGTCGCAGCAGATTGTGGTGGTTGAGCCCAGCGCCTCCACTGCGGGCAGGTGGCGCACCAGCGCGTTGCGTTTGGCCATGCGCTGCGTGGCCATTGCCAGAGACAAAGTCACCGTCGGGAGCAGGCCCTCTGGAACGTTGGCCACAATAATTCCAATGGCAAAAAGCATGTTGTCTCCAACGGGAAGCCCCATCGCCTGCCCAGTCAGAAAGACCCCAATTCCCATACTCGTGGCAAGCACCGCGACCACACGTGATAAACGCGATATTTCACGCTGCAACGGTGAACTGGCTTCTCCAGCGGTCTGCGTGAGATGCGCAATTTTTCCAAATTCTGTGCGCATCCCGGAGGCGTACACCACGGCACGCCCTTGGCCAGAGGCGATGGATGTCCCGGCAAGGACAATGTTTTTTGCAAATAGCGGAGACGCCTCAACGCTCGGTTCCGAATCGCCCGCCCTCGGGACGGATTCCCCCGTCACCGTTGCCGTGTTTACACGCAAAGCGAAAGACTCGACGAGCCGACAGTCCGCCGGCACTCGGTTGCCTTCTTCCAGCAAGATAATGTCCCCCGGCACAAGTTCGCTTGCGGCAATCGAGACGACTTCACTGTCACGCCATGCCTTGACTGTCTGAGGGAGCAGCTGCCGCAGCGCCGCTACCGCGCGTTCGGCTTTATACTCCTGCCAAAAAGAAAAAACGCCGTTGATCACGATGACACCTACGATGGCGACACCCAACCGGAACATGCCTTGACCCGGATCAAAGTGTTCGGCGATAAACGCCAAGGTGGCTCCAACCCACAGGATGATCGCGAAAAAGTGGATGAACTCGCGAGCGAAGTTCAAAAACAAACTCTCTTTCTTCACTTCCTCGACATGGTTCGGACCAAATACCACGAGGCGCCGAGCCGCTTCGGTGGGATGGAGGCCGGCGCGGGAGGTTTTCAGGCTGGAAAGCGCCTCGTCGGCAGGCAGACATTGAATTTGCATGAGGCTGGGACTGATGGATTAGCTTTTGACGCCTTTTAGAGCCGTCCGTTTTTTGCGATCTGCGTGCCAACGCCTGTTTTGAGGCACGTGGAAACAGGGGCCTGTCCCCATACCCGCCGCGAATGTTTAGAAGCCCCTGCGGACTCGTAGAGTCCATTGTGGCTGGATAGTGCTCGGGATTGAATTTTGGTCCTCTTAATAAGGCTTTCGCCAGAGATGAGCCGACAGGGATGAACGCAACCCGGGCTTCGTTTTCTTCTCCTTTGCTTTGCCCGAGATTGGCGCCGTAAAGACGCCTCGGCTACGCATCTGCCATGGAAGACTCCGCATTCCTGCGGAAGACTAAAAATGACACTCAACATCTTACGCAAGCCGCACACCAATGCGATGTGCGCGTACTTTGGAGAGGCGCCGATAAGCGAAGTCTCTCCGGTGGGCGCACCGCTTCTGTTGTAAGAATGGGACTTTGGCGTGGCGTGGCAGTTAAGGCACCGCACTTGGGCGGGTTCCCCTTAAATATTGGTGTGGTGATTGATACGGTGTGGGTTTAGTTCTTGAACATGGCCCACCCCCTCCATTCCAATTTCTCTCAAGCGCAGGTTCCAACTCGGTTTACGACACACTGCGTGGCGATCATCGCGCTGAGCGTGTTTTTTCTCTCGCCGTTTCTTTTGGGCGCTGGGTTGCCTCCTCTGCGAGGTTTGAGCCGCACCGACTTGTTGGAGTTTCACGGAGCGAAGGGAGTGGAAAACGCCCGGACTTCCAAGAATTGGGAAATGCGGCGCAAAGAGGGGATCGAGGGATTTCTGGGGATTATCGGGGCGCTTCCATCGGGAGCGCGCTGCGCACTTGATTTAAAAATCGAAACAGAAACGGATTGCGGCAGTTATGTGCGCCGCTTGATTAGTTACCAGTCCACCGAGGGAGGGCGTGTGCCTGCCTATCTCTGTGTACCAAAGGCTGCGCTGGGAGGCAGGCCCGCCCCAGGAGTGCTTTGCCTGCATCCCACAGACAACCTAGTCGGCCATGGCGTGGTCGTGGGCTTGGGAGGAAAGGCAAACCGCCAGTACGCGGCGGAACTTGCGGAGCGCGGCTTTGTCACGCTTTCCCCGTCGTATCCTCATCTTGCCGAGTACAAGCCTGATTTAAAGAAACTGGGGTTTGCCAGTGGAACGGCGAAGGCCGTTTGGGACAACATCCGTGGGTTGGATCTTCTTGAAACGTTTCCTTTTGTCCGGAAAGAGGTGGGATTTGCCACCATTGGCCATTCGCTCGGAGGACACAACAGTATCTTCACCGCGGTCTTGGATGCGCGTTTAAAGGTGGTTGTCTCCAGTTGCGGGTTTGACTCTTTTCTCGACTACTATGGGGGTGACATCAAGGGCTGGGTTCAGGAGCGTTACATGCCCGGCCTTGCCTCCTTTTTGGGCAAACCTCAGGACGTCCCTTTCGATTTTTATGAATTAATTGCCGCACTCGCGCCCAGATTTGTTTTCGTCAATGCGCCCCTTGCAGACGCCAACTTCAAGGCGGACAGTGTCGATCGAATTGCGGCGGCGGCCCGCCCCGTTTTTGGACTCTATCAGGCGGAGGAGCGCCTCCGCGTGGTTCATCCCGATTCCACGCACGACTTTCCCAACGCGGAGAGGTTTGAATCCTACCAGTTGATTGAACAGGTGCTGGGCAGGCCCTGAAGACGTGCCAGCGACTGCGGGTTCCATCGTCGAAATGCAAACCCTTCTGAGGGTTAATTTTCGCTCTTTTTTATTAAGTGTCCCCGGCGAAAACAACGCGCACAGACCCAGAAGCCTCCAATCCTTCCCGCTGGCGGCGGTGAGGAAAAGCCACTGCCACCCGAGTTTGAGGGGATTGCCAAAGACCGGATTCAAACGTTTGTTCCCACCAACTCAGGGAGTCAAACCGGGCCCTTGCAGGTGAAAGATCCAGAGGCGGCGTGGGGCTATGCGACGACGATCCCCAACCCAGACCTGCCGTTTCAACTGGGGTTTTAGGTGGACGCCTCAAGTTGGAACTCAAGGACATCACGCCGAGCAAGTACCGCCTCTACAAACTTGGCGACATCACAGTCACCCCTGACGGTTGGATCTGGTTTTCTGTCAAAAAGCGGAGTCAAAAGGAAAAGGGTTTCCTGCGTAGAGCCGATTTTCTTCGGGGTTTGCCTGGCGTTGTGTTTCGAGGCCGGAGAGAAGCGCCGAAATCTCAAAAAAAAAACGCTGCATCAACACTTAAAGGATACAACGTGCGTGAAAAAAGGCTATTCAGGACAGGCTCTAAGTATGCCCGCTCATTGAATGATTAGACAAAAGAAGCAAGCTTCGAGGTATTTGAACTGCGAGCGAATAAAAAATCCGCCCCTAAAATAGGGGCGGATTCATTTTCAAGATTCTCCTATATTTTACGGCAGACCGTTTTCGAAGCAATCTCTATGCGAGCGAGTACTTCATCGCTCTTTTGGCGCCTTGCGTTACAAGGTAGCCCTTGTTCGCCACCTTAAAGTTTGCAAACCTCGATGCCTTCATCCCTGTGCGTTTTAAAATTTCTGCGCCGCTCATGTACTGTCCAGGAGACATAAAACTCTGTATCATCCCTTTAATGTCGCCATCAGTGACCTTAGCGCGGCGCTTCTGTTTGCTGGATGCCGATGAGTGACCGGATGGCGTCTCATGGCCAAGGTGACGAAGAGCGCGGTCGATGTCATCCAATTCGGACTGCACCTTAGAAAGAACTTCTTTACGTTTTGCCAGAAGATCTTTGATGTGCGTTTCAATCACACGCTCTATACGGTTTTCTTCGCTGCTATGATCGCCATTCGGAGCATCAGCGTTGTTTTGATTTTCCATACCCATTTCCTTAATACAAAAAGCTGAAAGCTGTCAAAATTAATTTCAACTAACTTAAGGCTGGGACCCTCGGTGCCGATGATTTGCGGCTCTTTTTTTGGACTGAATTATGTTATCCTTCATGACAATAAACGAAAGGATCCCATCGATTACCTCAGGAGCCGCGTAATAAGTCAAATCCTCGGCTGTAAACGATTCCCTCGCACTTTCGATCTTGCTGCGTTTTGAGCGTCAAAACGGCCGGTTTTGAAGTCTGAATATTTCCAGTTGACCCGACAACGTCTTAACCATACCATTCGTGTCTTGCCAGTTTCAGGACTTGCAGCGCCGGGGTGAACCTCAAATCTGCGCTGCTTTTCTCCTGGCGGGCGCTGGTTTAAATTCGGGTCGTGGCTCAGCTTGGTAGAGCGCCTCGTTCGGGTCGAGGAGGTCGAGGGTTCGAATCCCTCCGGCCCGACCACTCTGGAAATCTGCGTTTAAAAACGGAGCAGCCCTGATCTAAGGCCATTCCCGAGCATTCCCAGGGGCCACGCCGCCACCGGTCCGTGAAATCCAGCAGGGTCCGCTCAACCGCCCTCCAGCGCAAAATCTGTCGAGTGGCAAATCACACGCCAACTGGCATACCCCGGCCCTTTTCTCTTCGCCGCTAAGAATCTTGAAACAAACAGGGGGAATTCCCCATAACCCCACACACCACAACCGCCCGCGCCACGTCCCTCACCCCATCCCCGTCCCCATCACGTCTGCACGCCTACTTCTGCTGCGCTCACCCTTTGGCGGCGGTTGGCCTGTCTGTGTGAGCCTCCACTCGCCCGCCTCACTCCCTTTGCGCACGCGGGGAGAGGTATGACACTTGGTGTGCGGGCTCAATGAGTGCCGCGGGCGAGGTGGACCGCGTTGTTCGGTTAGAATTTCCAAAAGCTTCTTGGTGCGCACCACGCCAATAGTGCCTCATCGACGCTAGGCCCAAAGAGGGCAAATAATACATCCGCGCCCACCGAGACGAAGCCCTCGCCCTCGCACGACTTCATCAGACACCACCTCCACGTCCAACCCGCCCGGCCAAGCCAAAATGGCTCTTTCGCCCCTTCTGAAGTTCATTTGGCACTTTAACTTCAGCTTGGAATTGAAGCGGCAAACAATAGTCTCTCCCAATGAAACTTGGCTTACCTTTATTTTTGCTGGTCGCCTGCGCGTTTACCACGACACCAGCGGCCACAGTAACCACCTTCGCAGGCAACGGCAGCAAAGGTTATTCGGGGGACGGAGGCCCAGCAACTGCGGCTCAAATCAACAACGTCTTCGGCGTCGCGCGCGGTCCCGACGGGATGTTTTACTTTTGCGATATGGCCAACCATAGGGTCCGCCGAATCGATGCGAATGGGAATGTAGAAACCTATGCAGGCAGTGCGAAATCCGGGCATCTGGGGGACGGCAAACCCGCTAATGAGGCCTCCCTAGGCATGCCTTACGAGTTGGCATGGGATCGAGCGGCAAACTTGTTTATTGTGGACGTGGCAACTGCCTGTATTCGGCGGGTGGATGCTCGGACCCGTGAGATCACGACCTTCGCAGGCACAGGCAAACAGGGATTCAGCGGAGACGGAGGGCCCGCGACGGAAGCTCAATTCAACGAACCCCACAGCATCGCCTTTGATGGAAATGGAGATCTCTATGTGTGCGACATCGCCAACCATCGCGTTCGTAAAATTGAGATGCGAACAGGCATCATCTCGACATGGTGCGGCTCAGGGGAAAAGAAAACCGCGCCGGATGGGTCTCCAATCACAGGCTCTGCGGTGAACGGCCCGCGCGCCCTTGCATTTGCCCCTAATGGCACATGTTATCTCGCTCTTCGCGAAGGCAATGTTGTTTTATTGCTAGATCCGAAGACAAACACCCTGAGACGTGTCGCAGGCACGGGTAAAAACGGCTTTGCAGGCAACGGCGGCCCGGCGCTGGAGGCTACTCTTTCCGGACCGAAATGTGTGAGTCTCGACCAAGAGGGAAACGTGTATCTGGCGGATACAGAGTCGCACTCGATCCGGTACATTGACGTAAAAAAGGGCACCCTCGAGGTGCTGGTGGGTGACGGCACAAAGGGGGACGGTCTGGACGGGGGCGATCCGCTCAAGTGTCAATTGGCTCGGCCGCACGGAGTTTTTGTGGATAAAGACGGAGCGGTATTTATTGGCGACAGTGAAAACCACAAGATCCGAGTTTGGCGCAGATAAGCGAATCCGGTTTCCACGCTAAAGGGATCCCGTTGGCCCGACACCACCGCACGACCTTATTAAGGTAAACTGCCGGATGCCCGAAAATCCCGTTGCTGCTCCATGAAAAAACTCCTGCGACTTTCGCTACTCCTCGTTATCAGCTCCTGCCTCGCGGCCGAACCTGCGAACGAAAAGGCTGACACCACGGGTTTCACCTCGCTCTTCGATGGTAAAACCTGGGCTGACTGGGATACCCCGCCGCATCTCAATGGCGTGTGGGAGATCACGGATGAGGTGATTCGCCTGCGCACCGATGAACCAAAGCGAGTGAGCGGCAAAGACTACAACTTGTCCACCGCGCGCCGCTTCAAGAATTTCATTCTAATGAGCGACTGGCGACTTATGGGCAAACCCGAGGTAAAGCCACATCAATGGCTTACGGCCGACGGTCAGTTTCACATGGACGCCGCGGGCAAGGTCATCATGAAGGACAACCTCACTTGGGGTGACAGTGGCATCTACTTACGTGGCGCGCGGTTGGCCCAAGTCAACATTTGGTGCCAACCCTGCGGCAGTGGCGAGGTGGGCACAAAATTCAAAGATCTCAGCACCACAAAAGAAGAACGCCTAAAGACAATGCCCAGCGTCCGCGCTGACAAAGGCCCAGGCGAATGGAACCGCTTCATCATCACGCTGCGCGGTGATCGAGTGGATGTGACACTCAATGGCACGGAGATTATCACGAGCGCACGCGTCAAAGACATCCCTGCAGAGGGACCAATCACGCTGCAAAACCACAAAGATGCGGTGGAGTTCCGCAATATCTTCATCAAAGAACTCTCTCAGTGAATCGCAGTGGCTTGATGATACTAAAGAGAGCTCTTGCCGGTCTGGTCAAAGGCATGGTCTGCCTCGACTGCGATGCCCCCGGCCTGAGCGGGATGTCTGTCTGCTATTGGATCAACTAAATTTGACGCTTCCGGACCAAGCCCCACGTTGAACCCCGGCTCCCAAACAATCCTTTCCTCAGCTTTTCCCATGATCCTTTCTTTTAAAAAAACGATTCTCACCGGGTTTCTTTTTGGAACGGTTGCGGCTCTTGCCGCTGACCCAGCAAAGGAGGGGAACACCTTTTTGTTCTACGGAAATTCATTGGTGGAGAAGCTGATGGAAGGCGGTGACCTGGAGGCCTGCCTTCAGTTGGCGCATCCCGATGCATCCGTTGTGGTGCGCAGCCTGGCGTGGACTGGCGACGAGGTGGGCTATCGGTTGCGGCCGGAGGGATACGTCGAACACATGAAAGGCCTTCTCAGCAAATGGCCAGCCACGACCGTGGTCATTGGTTTCGGAAACAACGAATCCTTCGGCGGTGACGCGGGTCTGGTTCAATTCAAAAAAGACTGGGAAGTTTACCTGCGGGAAATCAGACGACTGCATCCGGGGGCCAGGTTGGTGCTGCTGTCGCCCGTTGGGGTGCAGTCTGGAGGCGCATTGAGTCTGGCCGAGCGCAACCGCGAGGTTTCGGCCTACGCCAAAGCCATTGAGGAGATCGCCGCAAAACATGGGGCGCTTTTTGTCGACTTGGGGACGGGGGTGCCAGCGAAGAACGCTCCCGGGGGAGGAGCGCTCGCTGTTCATGGGATTGCGTTGAGTGAAGAGCAAACCCGTAGGGCGGCGTTGGGGGTGGCCCGGGCGTTACTTGGTGGGCCGGTTGTGGAGGCGCTCGATCCGGCGCGCGTCCGCGAGGTTGCGAAGGCCGCCTCGCTCAAGGCTGGGTACGTCGGGGAGGTCGTGCGCCCAAAAAACGGGGTCGTGTATTATGGGGTCCGGAAGCGGGTGGAGGAATACGAGGCCGAAATTCCTCGGTATCACGCGCTGATCCAGCAGGCGGATGAGATCATCCACGGCTTGGTGCGAGAGCCGAAGAAGCGGTTTTCAGATTTCACGCGGCCTGCGCTGCCGCCGCTGCCCGAGGGTAAAAGTGTTCCGGACCGGTATAGCGGCGGGATTTTGAAGGACCCTGTCGAACAGCAAAAAGACATCCGTGTTGCCGAAGGCTATGTCCTGAATTGTTTCGCTTCGGAGGCGGACTTTCCCGAGTTAAAGGCGCCTGTCCAGATGAGCTTCGACGCGCGCGGCCGTTTGTGGGTGGTGACGATGCCCTCCTTTCCCCACACCCTTCCCGGAGCCCGGCCAGACGATAAAATCCTGATCCTAGAGGATACCGACCACGACGGAAAGGCGGACAAATGCACCGTTTTCGCCGGGGGTTTTGACGCCCTCGATGGCGTTGCCTTCCACGAGCGCGGGGTGATCGTCTCGGCCCAACCGCGGCTCCTCCTCTTGAAGGACACTGATGGCGACGGCCGCGCGGACACGCAGGAAGAGTTGCTGCGCGGAGTGGACGTCACCGATTCCCACCACGGGGGCATGATCGCCACGGATCCGATGGGGGACGTAATTTTTAGCGACGGGGTGTTTCACCGCTCCCAGTTTGAAACCCCCTTCGGTGTCGTGCGCGGCATTGATTCCACCACTTACCGGTTCAACCCCATCACGGGGCGCATCCAGACGGAGTGGCAGGGCCTCACTCCCAATCCTTGGAAAGTCGCTTTCGACCGGTTTGGAAACATCTTCCAGCGCTTCGGGGGCGGGCATGTGCTCGACGGATTGCCTCTCAATTGGACGCCGCTTGGAGTTTATCACCCCTACGGCAACGGGACGGTGGTGAATTACGGAAAAGGGTCGGCCCTCAGCGTCGTCTCGAGCCCCAATTTTCCCGACCGTTATCAGCAAGGGGTTGTTTCGGCGGCGCTCTTGGGCAGTTACAGCGTTTCCATCTCCGCCTCCAATGCGGACTCCGGAGCGATCGTAGGCGAGGACCGCCTGGATTTGCTCACCTCCCAAAACTCCGCCTTTCGCCCGGTGGACACCGCTTTCGGAATGGACGGCGCGCTCTACGTCTCGGATTTTTCAAGCCGCATCATCGGCCACGCGCAGCATCCGATGCGCGATCCGCAGTGGAACCACACCCTGGGGCGCATCTGGAGGGTCGTGGCGGCAGACCGTCCGGTGGCCAAAAACTGGCCGCGAATCGAGGGGGCGCCCCTGTCGGAGTTGGTGGCGCTTTTGACGCACGCGCAGGATCTGGTGCGCGAACACGCACGGATTGAACTGCGCAAGCTTGGAGCGGAGGTGGCGCCCGCAGTGGACGCGTGGATTGGCGGGATGGACCCGAAGGCCGCCGTTTACGAGCAGGCTTTGTTGGAGGCTGTTTGGGTGCTGCACACCAAGGGGCAGCCACGGCTGGAATGGTTGAAGAAACTCATGCAGTCGCAGGAGCCGAGAATGCGGGCGGCGGCCGTCCAGATGGTCCGGTTTCAGGCGTCGCAAATTCAGGATGCACCGGCGTTTTTAAAGCAGGCCGCGCGCGATCCGCATCCCAGGGTGCGGATGGCGGTCGTCAACGCGGTCTCGCACCTGAGGGCGGAGCTGCGAGCGCCGGTTAATTCAGCGGCGACAGGAGCGCATGCGGCGCAGGGATCGCACGGAGGGAGTCTGCACGGGGGCGGGGCTTTGGAATGGGAGAGTGTGCTGGAGGGAATGGGCACCCAGGAACCGGCGGTTCGCCAGATGGTCCTGGATTTGAAGACGGGCACGCAACCGACCCGAGGGCGGGCGGTCCCCGTGCTGGAGGTGAGTCCGGCAACGGAGGTGACGCAGTGGCTTGCGGCGAAGGATGCGAGCGCTGGGGTTGCCGTATCCAAGGTGGCGGGCCCTCATCCCGCGAGTGCTGACAAAGCGAAGGCCAAAGATGCCCCTCCCAAAACAACGGTGTTCCAGACTTTGATCGAGTCGCAGGTCGCGCAGACTGTCCTTTTGAGCGTGAAACACGGCTTCCTGGACATTTCCGCAAACGGAGTCCAGTTGCTGACGGCGGACAGCCCGTACAGTTCGCAGCAGCAGGTGCAGCTGGACCTGCAAAAAGGGCTCAACCTGGTGGAGGTCGCGTTTCGGAAGCTCAAAGCCAAGGACGCGCATCCGCCCGTGTTCATTTACGACATGACGGGGCAGGTGCTTTCGGGCGCGCGGTTTGCCAAGGATGCAGCGGAGTTGCAGGCTTTTGGGGCAGCCTGGGAGGCGGCTCACGCGGCGGACGCGAACGCCCTCCGGGTGCAGGCCGTTCCGAATTTGATGCAGTTTTCGCCCAAGGAAATCCGGGTAAAAGCGGGGCAGCCTATCCGGTTGATTTTTGAAAACCCGGATCTAATGCAGCACAACTTGGTGCTGGTCGAGGTCGGCGCAGACGAGGAGGTGGGAGCGTTGGCGGATCAAATGGCGGCAAAGCCGGAGGGTTTCGCGAAGAACTTCGTGCCCGAGTCGCCCAAGATTCTTCATGCGACACCCTTGGTGAATCCCAACGGCCGCGCGGAGCTTCTTTTCACGGCTCCGGGAAAGCCGGGGAGTTACCCGTATCTCTGCACGTTTCCCGGGCACTGGCGAGTGATGCGCGGGGTTCTGGTAGTGGAGTAGGCTTCCTGTAAAATTCCTTAAAGAATGCCCCCGTTTCGGAAACGAGCGGCCAAGGGTCGCCCCGCGTGAATCTCGCGCCCTAGAATCCCAAGCCGGGTGGCAGCCCCATGCCGCCGGTCAGTTTGCCCATCTCGGACTGAGCGATGGCCCGGCCCTCCTCAATGGCCTTGCGCACCCCCGTGAGCACGAGTTCCTCCAAAAGCTCCACGTCCTGAGGATCAACCACTTCAGGCGAGATCTTGATCGAAAGCACGTCACCGGAACCGTTGGCCACGACCGTCACCTTGCCCCCGCCGGCGGTGGCGGTGATGGTTTTTTTGCCCAAATCATCCTGTGCCTTGAGCATTTGCTCCTGCATCTTCTGGGCCTGCTGCATCATTTTTTTAATGTTCATAAATCTTTAAACGGCTTCCAACCGGGCCTTGAAAATTTCCAGCGCCTTTCGAATCAGAGGGTCGTTTTTGAACTCCTCCATCGGATCCTTCACCACTTCCTTCGGGGGCGGCGGCGGTTGAGCCACCGGCCGGAGGACCACATTGTCGCTCAATTCCGTCCGCAGACTGACCGGCGCACCCACCAAACGGCTCAGCAAGGCCTCCAGAAAGGAACGGTTATTGGCCTGGGCGATGTATTCAGCCGCCAACGGCTGTTCCCGGGGGAAAAGAAACACGGCGACTCCCCCCGAAAGAGCACTAAGCACCCCGCCTTCCAGCCACATTGAAATCAGGGGGCGTTCTTTACGCACCGTCTCCACAAGCAGCGGCCAAAGGGCCGCGAGACTTAGAGGGGCGGGCTCCGGGGCGGGCTCGGGAACAGGCGCAGACACAACGGGAATCGCAGGCGCGGAAACGGGCGTTGGGAGCGGCTCGACAGCCGGAGCACTGACTGGGGCAACGACCGGCGCTGCAACCGGCGCTGCAACCGGCGCTGCAACCGGCGCTGCAACCGGCGCTGCAACCGGCGCTGCAACCGGTACGACAACGGGTGCCGCAACGGCTGCCTCCGGAGCCGGGGCGCGCTCGGGAACCGGGGGCGCGACGGGTGTGGCTTCGGGTTGGGCTTGAGCCACGGGGGCGAACGCGGCCGGTTCCGACGGGGCCGTCTTTACAGGGGCGCTCGCCGCCTTGGGCCGCGGGGCGGGCAACTGCACCGGGGTGAACACGGGCTTGGGCCGCTCGGCAATGGGTCGGCCTTCGCGCAGTGCGGTAAGGGCTCCGAGCACCTCGCCGAGCGTCACCTGACCCACCGCCTGAATCGCCCTCAGCACGGCGACCTCCAAATACATTTGTTTATTGGAAGCCCACTTCATTTTCTGTTCCGCTGCGGCACAGAGGTCGATGAGTTCCAAAAGCCGCTCCCTGTCGACTCCCTGACACTGGGCGTGGAGAGACTCCACGACGGCCCGGCCCAGTTCGGCTTCCAACCCGGCAGGATCAGCCTGAACGAGGAGCAAATTTCGGAAATGGCCGATCAAATCGCCCAGCAACTGGGTGAGGTCACGGCCGGCCTCGGCCTGTTCGTGCACGAGGGCGAGCGCGACGGAGGCGTCCTGGGCGAGCAAGGCGGAGCACAGGTCGCTCACCTTTTGCCGGGACGTGAACCCAAAGACGGAAAGCACGTCGGCCTCCTCGATCTTGCCCCCACAAAAGGCTACGAGCTGGTCCAGCATGGATTCCGCGTCCCGCATGCCGCCATCGGCTCCCAGGGCGACCGCCAGCGCGGCTTCCTCCGTGAGGTTGACCCCCTCCTGCGAGGCGATGTGCATCAGGTGGCCCGCGATGACGGGGGCGCCGATGCGCTTGAGGTCGAACCGCTGGCAGCGGGAAAGAATCGTGGCCGGGAGCTTCTGGACATCGGTGGTGGCGAAGAGGAACTTCACGTGCGGCGGCGGTTCCTCCAGCGTCTTGAGCAAGGCGTTGAAAGAGCCGCTGGAGAGCATGTGCACCTCGTCCACCAGATAGACTTTGAAGCGGCCGCGGGCCGGCAGGTATTTGACGTTGTCGATGATGATTTCACGGACTTTGTCGACCTGGGTGTTCGAGGCCGCATCAAATTCGAGCACGTCGAGGGAGTTGCCGGCGGTGATTTCGCGGCAGGAATCGCACTGATCGCAGGGGGTCAGCGTGGGGCCGGGGCTGCTCAAACAGTTAAGCGCCTTGGCCAGAATCCGGGCGGAAGAGGTCTTCCCCGTGCCCCTCGGGCCGACGAACAAGTACGCGTGGGCAAGGCGGTTCTGGAGGATCGCGTTTTTCAGCGTCCTGGTGATATGTTCCTGGCCCACGACGTCGTCAAACGTTTGAGGGCGGTATTTCCGGGCGAAGACCGTGTAGCTCACAAGGGGTAGTATGGAGTGCCGTCGGGCAATTTGCCAATACGGACTGGATTTGTGCCTAGGGTTGTTCTTCCTCTTCGTCCTTGAGGACGAAAACGGTCCGCGTATTGGCGTTGAAGTCCATGATACCGGCGTACCGGCCCCAGGCGACCATGGTTTGGAGGATTTTTTCCGGGTTGTCGTAGGGCAGCGCGCTGGCGATGTCCTTCAGAAGCTGGTCCGCCTCCACCTCGTCCTGGAGCTTCAAATATTCGATGATGATGTGGAAAATGCGCAGATTGTGGATCTGGTCGTTGAAAATCTGGCGGCGCCCGATGCGGTCGGCAGAAAGGAAACGCTGCCCCAAGTCGGTGAGCCGGACGTCGTTCTTGGGGGTGTCGACCATTTCGAGGATTTCGGCGGCTTTGACGATCCCGATGGTTTCGCCGAACTCTTTGCCGATCTCGTCGGAGATGTCGTAGATGTTGGTGACGTCGGGAGTGTCCCGCAAAATACTCAGGAGACCCAGAATCTGCCCGACGGGGACGTACGGGATCGACTCCATGCGATTGCGCGCCCTCGAGATGGGGGCGCCGGAGACGGGGGCGGGTTCCGGGGGAAGGTCGGGGAGCGTGAGGGTGGTGATCGTTTCATGGATGGTGCGCACAAGGTTTTGGAACTCGGGGCTCTTGGAATCCCGGGGATAAGGCAGGTTGTTTTCGAGCACCAACCCCAGCCGGCCGGGGCGCGGGAAGAGAATGCAGATGCGCGTTGCCATCTCCACGGCCTCCTCGATGTTGTGGGTGACCATGAAGATGCTCTTGAGGCTGGTATCTTTTTTGTGCCAGAGGCTGATCATTTCATGGCGCAAATTCTCGGCGGTGAGGACGTCCAGCGCGCTGAATGCCTCGTCCAGACAGAGGATCTCCGGGGCGGAAACCAGGGCCCGGGCGATCCCGACACGCTGGCGCATGCCGCCGGAAATTTCGCGGGGATAGGCGGCGTGGTAGTTGGAGAGGCCGATCAATTCGATGGCCTTTTCCACGGCGACATCCCGGTCGGCGCGGGACATGTGTTTGGACATAAGACCGACGGCGACGTTTTGTTCCACTGTCAGCCAGGGGTAGAGGGCGAAGGTTTGGAATACGATGGAGGCATGCGGATTGATGCCGTCCAGGGGTTGTCCGTAGCAGAGCACGCGGCCGATGGTGGGCTGGGTGAGGCCGGTGAGGCAGCGCAGGATGGTCGATTTGCCGGAACCGGACTGGCCCAGAAGAGCGAGCAACTCCCCCTCGTGGACGGCGAGGTCGATCTGGTCGAGCACCTTCATTTCACTGCCCCCCGCCACCACGAAGGACTTTGTGACGTTGCGCAGTTCGGCGATGACCGGAGGGGTCTTCGGCGGGGCCGCAGGCGGGAGTGGAGCGGTGGATTTTGCCATGGGTTAGTCTAGTCGGAAGCGCCGCTCGGCCAGGGCGTAGAGCCTGCGCCAGAGCAGCTGGTTGGTGGCGACCACAAAAAGGGACATCATCGCGATGCTGCAAATGATGAGGGGTTTGTCGCCGCGCTGGGTAACCTCGGCGATGAAGGCGCCCAGACCGTCGGCCTTGAGGGTGGTATCGCCCCAGGTGGCCCACTCGGCCACGATGCTGGCATTCCAGGCGCCCCCCGCGGCGGTGCAGGCGCCCGTGACCCAGAAGGGGAAAATCGCGGGCAAAATGAGGGTGCGCCAGAGGGCCCAGCCGCGCAGGCCGTAGGTGCGGGCGACATCCTTGAGGTCGTTGGGAATGGCCATGGCGCCGGCGATCACGTTGAAGAGCAGGTACCACTGGGTGCCCATGGCGATAAGGAAAATACTCCCCCAGTTCATCGGGATGCGCCAGGCCACGAAAAGGCCGACCACGATTGGGAACGTCATGTTCACCGGGAAGGAGGCGGCGATTTGCGCCAAGGGCTGGGCGATCCGCGCGACGCTGGGTTTGAAGCCGATCCAGACTCCGATGGGGGTCCAGATGAGGGTGGCCAGCACAGTCATCGCCAGGACCCGCAGCATCGTGAGCAGGCCGAGGCCCGCCACTTTCCCGAGCGTTTCCAGAGAAACCCCGCGCCGGACCGTTTCAATGGCGGACAAGAGCCCGGTGAAGGCGTGGTAGCCCACCCAAAGGGCGAAAGCACCGCCGAGCAACACACCGGCCACCTGGGCGAGGTCCGGTCCGCTCCTCCGCTTGAAGGGGGGCGCGGGAGTCAGCTTGTGGGTGAAAATGCGCAACCGTTCGGTGACGGGGTGGACGAGATTTTCCGCGAGCCACTCAAAGACGTAGGCGCCGCGCAGGAGTTCGTAGACCCAGGAGCGGGGGGCTTGGGAGGCCTCGGTGAGCTCCATTTTAAATTTGTCGGCCCAGGCAATCAGGGGCCGCCAGACGAACTGATCGCTGGCGACGATGACCACGAGCATCGCCACCACCGCCCAAAACGCGCCCGTATTGTCGCCCCGCTCCACGGCGGAAGCCATGTAGGAACCCAAGCCGGGCAGTTTGATGCTTTTGTTCATCACACTGATGGCCTCGCTTTGGGCGACAAAAAACCAGCCCCCGCCGAAGGACATCATCGAATTCCAGAGCAGACTGTGCATGGAGGAAGGCACCTCCAGCGTGCTGAAGCGCTGCCAGCGATTGAGGCCGAAAGTGGTGGCCGCCTCCTGTAAATCAGAGGGAATCGTGACCATGGAATGGTAAAAGCCAAACGTCATGTTCCACACCTGCCCCGTGAAAATCGCAAAAATACTGGCGCACTCCACCCCCAACAGGCTTCCAGGAAAAAGCGCCATAAACCCAGTCACCGTGGCTGACAGGAAACCCAGCACGGGCACAGACTGGAGGACGTCGATGGCCGGCAAAATAAAGGACCGTGCAACACGGCTTTTGGCCGCAGCATACCCCACGCTGAAGGTGAAAATGAGGGAGCAGCCGAAGGCAATCCACATCCGCAACAGCGTGCGGCCTGCATAATAAGGAATGCTCCAGACCCCTGTCTCCAGAGGGGCCATGGCTTTTTCGTCGAAATGAACAAGCATGCCCTCGCCAAAATGCAGGACGCTCCAGAGCAGTCCGAAGAGGCCCGCCAAAATCACCACATCCAGCCAGCCAAATCGGCCGCGGTGTTCGGCGGCGGTAAATTGGGGCAGGTCGGGGTTCATCGGGAAGGACGCTGGCAAAGGCATCGCCCCTAAAGCGAGAGCAAGTTTGTGAATTCGAAGCGCGGCGACCGGCGGGGCGGCTTCCACGGGACCTCAAAAATGGAGTCCGGCGCGCTTTTTTGGCCTTGCGCTGGAACAGGCGCGCCCAAGAATCAACGCTTTTCCCATGTCGCTCCGAACGCCTCTCACCCCGGTTCAAGTTCACTCCCTCGAACTGCTCTGCCGCACCCTGGCTTCAGACGACACCCTGCACCGCTGGTTCACCAGCCTGGAGAAACTCCCCTTCAACTTGCGCATGAACGCCATCATGCAAATCACCACCGACATGCGCCACAACGGAGAGGACCCCGATCTCGTCGGGGCCATCTGCTGCCTTTCGGACACCGAGGTTTATACGGTAGCCGTCCAGGCCGTGGGGGAACTCGACTCCTGACGGCCTGAATGCCCGTCCTTGAAATGAACTCGTTCGTTTGCGGTGTGGCGCGCTACGGAGGACTCCGCCATGCTGGCGGAAGTTCCCTTCACCTTAACCACCCATGGCCACCATCGCAGTCCTAGGAACCCTCGACACCAAAGGCGCCGAGCACCAATTTGTGGCGGACTGCATCGTCCAGCACGGCCACCAGGCGATTCTGATCGACGTGGGCACCGGCGGTGAACCGCAGGTCAAACCGCACCTCACGCGCCAATCGGTAGCGGAAATGGCGGGAATGGATCTGGGGGGCATCCAGAAGGACCGGGGCAAAGCGGTGGAATTCATGAGTCAGGCGGCCCCCAAGGTGCTCTCGACCCTGCGTGGGTCGGGCAGAATCCAGGGCGTCATTTCGCTGGGTGGCGGGGGCGGGACGGCCATCGGCACTGCCGGGATGCGGGCGCTGCCCCTGGGCTTTCCAAAACTGATGGTCTCCACGCTAGCCAGCGGCAACACCGCCCAGTACATCGGCGCCACCGACATCGTGATGATGCCCAGCGTGGTGGACGTCGCCGGCCTCAACCGCATCTCCCGCCCCCTTCTGGCGCGGGCGGCCGGGGCGATCTGCGGAATGCTGGAAGCCGCCAAACAGGACAATCCCTCCGAGGATCGCCCGCTGATCTTCGCCTCCATGTTTGGAAACACGACCATCGGCGTGGAAAACGCCAGGCACCTGCTTGAAGAGGCGGGTTACGAAGTGATCGTTTTCCACGCCACGGGTACGGGCGGGCGCACGATGGAGGCGCTCATCGCCTCGGGGGTGGCGGCCGGGGTGCTGGATTTCACAACGACCGAGTGGGCCGACGAAGTAGTGGGTGGTGTTTTAAGCGCGGGCCCCTCCCGGCTGGAGGCGGCCGCACGCACGGGCACACCCGCGATTTTCGCCCCGGGCTGTTTGGACATGGTCAATTTTTTCGCCAGGGAGACAGTTCCCACGAAGTTCAACGAAAGGAAGTTGTACGTCCACAACCCGCAGGTAACCCTGCTGCGCACCAATGCCGAGGAGGCCGCCGCGATTGGCAAAGCGGTGGCGCAAAGACTCAACACCTCCACGGGGCCGTTGACGGTCTTGCTGCCGCTCAAGGGAGTGAGTGCGATCAGTTCCCCCGGTTTTGTGTTTCATGACGCGGCCGCCGACGCAGCCCTCTTTAAAGCCATCCGCCGGACGCTCCGCCGGGACATTCCAGTGGTGGAGATGGATACCACCGTGAACGACCCCGAATTTGCAAAAACTTGCGCACGCGCCCTGCTCGAGAACATCGCGGCAAAAGCGAGGCCGGCTCCCAGAGGGGCGAGTGGCAGAGATTAAGCCGCGGCAACAGGCAAGTTAGCCCTGCAAAATCGCGAGGTTCAGGGCGAGCATCAATGCGGCGGGAACGTACCGCAACAAAGGGTCGCGCACTTTGACGTGCATCAGAAGCGCGCCCACCATGAGCAAACACAGGACGGTCGCAGCCGCGGCTGCGGGCAAAGGCGCCCAAATCCCGCCAAGCAGCCACAAAGCAGAAAGAACCTTGAGCGCGCCGACCACGTAGGTGAGCCAGACGGGCAGACCGTAGGCCGCAAATTCCTCTGGCATCGTTCGGGCGTTGCCACCACGATACGGCGTCGCTTTGTTGAAACGAAGGATCCAGACATTGAGGATCCCCAACCCCACCACGGATTTGAGAATGATGAGGAGGGCGCCGTTGGACATGACTTCATTGGTTAGCTTAATTTTGCCTCCAAGGCAAACCAGTCCTTCCGTCCTGATCAAAATGCACAGCGCCGCTCAAATCGCCCAAATTTTCTCCCTCGTTTCTTTTGGAGCCTATGGAGCGGGGTGCATCCTTTCCAAACGCATGGTGGGGGAGTTCGAGCGGTACCGGATGCCGTCCTACCGGGTGCTGACGGGCTGGCTGCAAATGGCGGCGAGCGCGGGCCTGGCGCTCGGTTTTTACGTCCGGCCCATCGCGCTGGCTTCCTCCGGCGGGCTGGCGCTGATGATGTTTGTGGCGGTGGTGGTGCGGCTTAAAATCCAGGATTCGTGGGTGGCGGCGCTTCCTGCGTTCAGTTTTTGCCTGCTGAACCTCTACATTTTTCTCCAAAACTACGAAGCCTGCGGCTTCTGAAGTCAGCGTTTTGCTTTGCACTGCCGCCCGCACTCCTCCTAAGCTCGCTCCCCTTTGCCGTGCCTATTGCGTTTTAAACGTGATGGGTCACGGCGTTTCTTTGCCCCCACCGATAGCGACAACCCACCCAACCACACTTATGGCCAATACCATTCTCGTCGGCGCCCAATGGGGCGACGAAGGCAAAGGAAAAATCATCGATTTCCTCACCGACCACGCTCAAATCGTCGTACGCAGTCAGGGCGGCAACAACGCTGGACACACCGTCATCGTGGGTGGCACAAAATACGTGCTGCACCTCATTCCCTCGGGGATTCTGCGGCCCGGAACCCTCTGCGTGATTGGCAACGGGGTGGTACTGGATCCGGTGGCCGTGGCGGCTGAGATCGAAGGGTTGCGCTCCAAAGGCATTGTCGTGACGCCGGAGAACTTGATGATCAGCGACGCCGCCCATCTGGTGTTGCCCTACCACAGGCAGTTGGACGAAGCGCGTGAGCTGGCCAAAGGCAGTGGCAAGATAGGCACCACCAAGCGGGGTATCGGCCCGGCTTACGGCGACAAAATCGCACGCGTGGGACTGCGCATGGCAGACTTGATGCACTCGGAAGTTTTCGCTCAAAAGCTGGCTGTTCGCGTCGCTGAAAACAACGCGGTCCTCGCCGGATACGGGCTTCCCGCCCTCGACGGCGCGGCCATGCTCAAAGAATTGGAGGCCGCCGCCGAGGCGCTGCGCCCCTTTGTGGCGAACACCGTTGTGTATTTGCACAAGGCCGTGACGGCCAAAAAGGAGATTTTGTTTGAAGGCGCCCAAGGCACGTTCCTAGACATCGACCACGGCACCTACCCCTACGTCACGTCTTCCAATACGACCGCGGGCGGCGCCTGCACAGGATCAGGCGTTCCCCCCAACCGGATCGACAGCGTTCTTGGAGTGATCAAGGCCTACACCACGCGGGTGGGCGAAGGCCCCTTCCCCACCGAAGACGCGCCGCTCAGCGACATGCTCCACGGCATGGGCCGCGAATACGGCTCCACGACTGGACGCGCCCGCCGCTGCGGCTGGTTTGACGCCGTGGCAGTCCGGTATGCCGGGATGATCAACGGGATCGACGACCTCGCCGTGACGAACCTCGACGGACTCGACTCTTTGGAAAAGGTTCTGGTATGCACCCACTACCGGCTCAACGGCCAACTGCTGGAGACCCCGCCGATGGATTACACCCAGTTGGCCGCCTGCGAACCCGTCTACACAGAATTGCCCGGTTGGCAAACCCCCACCGAAACGATCCGCCGCTGGGAGGATTTGCCGGTGAACGCACGGGACTATCTGACCAAAATCGCGGAGTGGAGCGGCGCGAGGCTTAAAATCGCCAGCGTCGGCCCGAACCGGGAGCAGACAATTCTTCTATAAAAGGAAGAAGGCAAAGTGGCAGTGCCGTGGTAGTCTCCGCAGTCAACGCATGATTGCTCCGAGTCGCGAACTTCTGGACCCACCCCGGGATCTTGGAACCAACCCGCCGCCACCACGGCACATTGCCATCATCATGGATGGCAATGGGCGTTGGGCGGCTCAACGCGGCTTGCCAAGGGTGACGGGCCATGAAAACGGCGCGGCGGCCCTTCGCACGGTCACCGAGACGTGCTGCGAAATCGGCGTCGGCTGCCTGACGGTGTACGCCTTTTCCACTGAAAACTGGAAGCGCCCCGCCGCCGAGGTGCATGCGCTGTTTGGTTTGCTGGAGCACTTTCTGGCGGCAGAACTCCCCACCCTGCTGGCCAACAACATCCGCCTCCGGGCGATCGGGCGCATGCATGAACTGCCGCCCTCCGCACGCGAGGCACTGGAAAAAACCATTGCCCGCACCTCGACCAACACGGGAATGAACCTGGTGCTGGCCATCAATTACAGCGGCCGAGCGGAGCTCGAAGACGCGGTACGCTCGGTGTGCAAGGAGGTAGCCGAAGGGACGTTGCGCCCGGAAGACTTCACCCAGGCCCACCTGCAGCGCCATCTCTATACCTGTGATTGGCCCGACCCGGACCTGCTCATCCGCACCTCCGGCGAAATGCGCCTCTCAAACTTTCTGCTGTGGCAGCTCAGTTACACTGAGTTGTATGTGACCCCCAAATGCTGGCCGGACTTCGGCCGGGAAGACCTCGTAGAAGCAGTCCGCGACTTCCACCGGCGAAAGCGCCGCTTTGGCGGAATCTAAACAATGGCACGTATTCAGACACTCCTCATCGCCGATCCAGACCCCGACTTTCTGGCCTGGACCTCCCATCAGCTTACCTCTCCCACCACGCAGGTGATCACCACCTCGGATTCGGAGGAGGCTTTCCGCATTTTCCTCAAGGAAAAGCCGGACGTGCTCATGGCGGAAACCCACCTCTCTCCCTTTGGAGGCATGGAGCTGCTGGGCCGCATCCGCCAGCGCGCCCCCAACGCGATCATCGTCCTCACCAGCGCGTTTGGGACGACGCAGGCCGTGATTGAGTCCATGCGGCTTGGGGCGTTTGATTTCGTCCGCAAAGAAACCCTGCCCTTCACCCTCAAGGCCGTCATGGACGCCGCCCTCAAGGCACAGGCCGAGATGCGTGCGGCGACTTCCGCCAAACCGCAGCTCACCGTCGAGGAACACCAAGACTCTCTGGTGGGAAAATCCGAGGCGATGGCGCAGGTCTTCAAAATGGTCGGGCGCGTCTCCATGTCGGACGCTCCCGTGATGATCACCGGAGAAAGCGGTTCGGGCAAAGAGCTCGTGGCCCGGGCGATCCACACCTATTCGCAGCGCAACGGAAAGAACTTCGTCGCCATCAATTGCGCCGCCATCCCCGAGCAACTGCTGGAGAGCGAACTTTTCGGCCACGAAAAAGGGGCGTTCACAGGCGCCGTGAGCCAGCGCGCCGGCCGCTTCGAACAGAGCAACGGTGGCACCCTCTTTTTAGACGAGATCGGCGACATGCCCATCCAGCTCCAGAGCAAGATCCTCCGCGTCCTTCAAGACGGCGAATACACGCGCGTGGGCGGCTCAACGTCGCTCAAGGGGGACGTCCGGATCATTGCGGCGACCAACAAAAACCTCGAGCAGGAGGTGGCAGAGAAAAAATTCCGCGAAGACCTTTTCTACCGCCTCAACGTCGTGCGCATTCAGCTCCCGCCTCTGCGCCAGCGTTTGGAGGATGTGCGTCTTTTGGCGGAGTATTTTTTACAAAAGGTCGCCGCCCGCCAGCGCCTGCCGCGCCTGAAGATCTCCGAGGACGCGATCAAGGTGCTCGAAAGCCACAACTGGCCGGGCAATGTGCGGGAGCTGGAGAACACGATCCAGCGGGCCTGCGTATTTGCCTCATCGGACGTTCTTCTGCCAAAAGACATCCCCCTTGGGCTGGGTGCGATCGCCATGGACGACCCTTCCTCCAACAACAGCCTGGCGGAAGTGGTAACCAAAGAAATGGCCATCGATGCGCTCATCAAGGCGGCGCAAGTCGACCCAACGGTGCAGCTGCTGCCGTGGTTGGAACGGGAATTTACGCTCTACGCGATGCGCGCGACGGGCGGCAATCAAGTGCGGGCCGCCAAGCTTCTGGGGATCACAAGAGCCACACTGCGCAAGCGGATGGAAATTTTTGGGATCATCAAGGAATTGAACATCACCGGATAGGGCTCGAACGCCCGCCTCTGTGTAAACCGGCCTTTCAAGCGCGATTCCCCCCAAGAAACGGCCGTTGAAAAGATTTCCATTAGTTGGTGCGCCGTCATCCTGATAATCATGAATCCGTGGCTGCTTAATCTTCCCAAGTTTGGTTTTTTTTCGCGCATTCAGGGGGGCTTATGGGCCGCCCTCGCCGCCCTGTCGGCGACCGCCTCCTTTCCCGCGCAGGCCGCAACAGCCTCCAAAGCCTCCACAGAGCCTGCCACACCGCTCCGGGCCGAATTACCCACCCAGCACCGGGCTTTTTTTGAAAGTTACTGCACCAAGTGCCACGGCCCCGAGAAACAAAAGGGAAAACTCAGGCTGGACGACATTTCCCTGAGCGTGGACACGCTGAAACAGGCGGACCGCTGGGCCAAAATTTTGAACTCGATCAACTCCGGGGAGATGCCTCCGGAGGACGCCAAGCAGCCCGAGAACAACGCAAAAGCCGATTTTCTGGACGCCCTTTCCCAAACCATGGTGACCGCCCGGAAGGCCCTCTCCGACCAGGGCGGCAACATCACCGTGCGGCGGCTCAACCGGCGCGAATACCAGAACACCCTCCGTGAATTGCTCGGCGTCGAAACAGACGTGGCCACCCTGCCCTCCGACGGCGGCGGCGAGAACTTCGACACCGTGGGCTCCGCCCTCTTCATGTCCGCCGACCAGTTTCTTCTTTACCGCCAGCTCGGACGGAAGGCTCTGGACCAGAGCTTCAAAGCGGCGATGGCCAAGACCGAAGTTCACAAAGCCCATTTCGAAGCCGAGGCCGAAACAATCCCGATGATAGAACGCTCGATGGCGGAGTTTGTGAGCATTCGCAAACGGCACACCAAATGGACGCGGCAGGTCGACGCTGCCGCGCGTTTGCCGGAGAACGCAAAAATCGCCCAGGAACTGCGCGAAAAACACAAAGACCAATCCGAAAAATTCTACCTCAATTGGGAAAAGATCCAAGGCGCCCCTTCGCCCAAGGACTTCGGATTTCCCGATGCAATCGATGCCAACATGATGAACGGCCGCTGGGAGAACTACATTCCCCAGGCCGCGGACTATCTCACCCAACCCAAAGCCAAGACAGGAACTTACCTCGGGGTGGCGAATCTCAACCACCGTTGGGTGAGCGTCCCAGTGCCCAAGGAATGGCCCGCCGGCGAATACACGGTCCGCGCCCGGCTCGCGTGCACCGAGGAAGGCCCCGTGGACAGGCGCTTTGTGGACTTCCTCTCCGACTACCCGTCCAGCCAGGTCCTCAATACCCACCAGGTGACAGGCACAATGGAGACGCCTCAGATCCTGGAAATCCCAATACATATCGATGCGGAGGGCGGGCGGCGTTTCAAGTTCGCGGAAAAAGCGATCCTCGGCAACGCCGACGGAATGGGGCCTGCCGGACAACTCTTCAGAGCCGGCTTTCAAGAAAACAAGATCGGGCCCGATTACGCCGTCTGGGTGGATTGGGTGGAGGTTGAAGGACCGTTTGTCCCTCCCCATGTCGCCCAAATCTTGAGCGCCCTCCAAACCCAGATCGAACAGTTCCAGCCCGACGATGCCGGAGCACGCCGCTTCCTCTCGGACTTCGCCTCGCGCGCCCTGCGCGGACGCCCGATCCCCACGGAGTTTCTCGATAAACTTTGCAAGCTCTATCACTTGCGAGTCACGGCGGGGGACGCCCCTCTGGAAGCCCTCAAGGAACCGCTCACCCTTGTGCTTGCCTCACCCAGCTTCCTTTACCTTACCGAACCGGCCGAGGACGGAAAAACCCGGCAGCTCACGGACCTGGAACTGGCGACGCGCCTGTCCTTCTTCCTCTGGAGCACGCCGCCGGACGCCGAACTTCTGGCGCTTGCCAAGAAGGGCGAGCTCCAAAAGCCCGCGATGCTCGCCCAGCAGGTAGAACGCCTTCTCGCCGACCCACGTTGCGTGCGTTTCATCAAGCCGTTTGTCCTCCAGTGGCTCGGCCTCTCGCGCCTAGACTTTTTCCAGTTCAATACAAAGCTCTACCCCGACTACGACCTGCCCACGAAAGCCGCCTCCCGGGACGAAGTGATCGAGACGTTCGCCTACCTGCTCAAAAAACGCGGCAGCCTCACCAAGCTCCTCAAGTCGGATTTCGCATTCATCAACGGCCTGCTCGCCAACTACTACAAGATCCCCGGAGTCTTCGGGGACGAGTTCCGCGAAGTCGCGCTGCCAGCGGATTCCCCGCGTGGAGGCTTGCTGGGTATGGCTGCGATCCTCGCCATGGGCAGCAATGGCGAGCAGACCAGTCCCGTGGAACGGGGCGCCTGGGTCTTGCGCAAACTCCTGCACGAGCCGCCCCCGCCCGCGCCAGCCAACGTGCCGCAACTCAACCGACTCGCCGGCAAACCGCTGACCACCCGCGAACGGATCGCCCAGCATCAGGAGGACGCCCAGTGCGCTCAGTGCCACCGCAAGATCGACCCCATCGGATTCGGGCTCGAAAACTTCGACGCCGTAGGCAAGTGGCGCACCGTCGATTTGCGCCCCGATGTTCCAAAACAAAACCAAAACATCGACCCATCCGGGGCCTTTTTCAAAGGCCCGGCCTTCCGGGACTTCTTTGAGATGCGCGATTTAGTTGCAGCCAAACCAGAGCGTTTTGCGCGCGGGTTTACCGAAGCTCTGATTGAGTTCGGCCTGGGCCGCCCCTTTGGTTTCTCCGACGAACCACTCGCAGCCAATGTTCTCGCAAGCGCCTCTCAAAAGGACTTTGCGCTCCCCGAATTCATCCACGCCCTCGTTGCCAGCAAGGAATTCCATTCCAAATAGTGCCCCCCCTCACAGTGCCCTTCCTCTCATGAACACCAGCCTTTCCCGCCGTCATTTCCTCCGTGCCGCAGGTTCTGTCATCGCCCTGCCGGCGCTTGAATCCCTCGGGTTCCGCGCCTTCACCGCTGAGAAAGCGGTCAGCCGTCCAAAGCGGATGATCTTCCTGGGCTTTGGTTTCGGAGTGACCCAGGAAACATGGTTTCCAGATGTCAAACAGATCGGCGCGGAATACACGCTGCCCGAGGGCCTCGCTCCGCTGGCCCGCCACCAAAAGGATTTCAGCGTCATCCAGGGGTTGTCCAACCAGTACTCACAGGACGCGCACTGGGGGAGCACCTTCTGGCTCACGGGCGCCAACCGCTTTTCTGAACCGGGCCAGAGCTTCCACAACACCATCTCCGCCGATCAAGCGGCCGTGGCGAAACTCGGGCAGGATACCCGCTTCAGCTCTATCCAGCTCAATGGCGGCGACCCGGACCTAGTGGCGCACCATCAGGGCCACGGACCGGGCCTCTCGCTCTCCTGGGACGCAGGAGGCAAACCGGTGGCGGGGCTGAATTCACCCGCCCAGTTGTTCCACAAGATGTTCTCCGAAGAACCCATGCCACTGGCACAACGCCAGGCCCTGCTCGCCCAGGAACGAAGCGTCCTCGACGCCGTACTCTCCGACGCCAAGCAACTCCAGCGCGGCCTAACCAAAAACGACAACGACAAGATCAACGAGTATTTCCAGAGCATCCGTGAAATCGAAACACGTATCGCCAGGGATGAACAATGGCTTGGAGTCACAAAACCCAAAGCACCCATCGGCGAACCCGCGGCGAACCTCCACGGCAAGGAAGAGGTCAAACTCATGTACGACCTGATGGTGGCAGCTTTCCAGACAGACAGCACACGCGTGTTCACCTACCGCCAACCCGCAGAAGCCTTCACCAAGAGCATCGGCGCCAAAGTCGCGCTGCACGACATGAGCCACTACGCCCCCGGCGAGCGGATGCTGGCCTCCCAAGCGCGCGACCGCGCCCAGAGCGAGCTCTTCGCCGGTCTGCTCGACCGCCTGAAATTCGTCCAGGAAACCGATGGAAGCAGCCTCCTCGATCACACCTGCGTGGTCTACGGCAGTAACCTGCGCACCGTCCACAATCTCGACAACTGCCCCACGGTGGTCGCCGGAGGCGGCGCCGGGATCAAACTCGGCCACCATGTGGTCGCCCAAAAGAACACACCGCTCTGCAACCTGTGGCTCACGCTGCTGCGTGGCGTCGGAGTAGAGGCGGAACGCCACGGCGACAGCACAGGCGTCCTCAAGGAGATGGCCGTCTAACCTACTGGCGGCGCACTGGCGCGAAACCGAGGCTAAAACTTCGCCGTCAAAGTTCACGGGTGAACTTGTAGACGCCTTTCTCTCCACAGCACCTTTCCAGGTTCGCCCAGAAAATCCCGCCCTGGCAAAATGGCGTGGGCAAAGAGCCAGCCACTGCCTTTACTGTCCTTCCTGTCAGCGGCCCCTCCAAGACCGCGTCTTACCCCGCTACAGCGAGGTGAGTTTTACGTGGCGGATGTCCTGCCCTTTGTAGAGGTAAAACACCTCTTCCGCGATGTTCGTCGCGTGGTCCCCTGCCCTTTCCAGCGCCTTCGCCACGGTGAGCAAATGCAATTCACGCCCCGTTGTTTCTGGGTTCGAAATAATCGCGGCTTCCACATCCCGCGCGGTCTCTTTGTATTCGACGTCGACGAGTTTATCGCGGCCAATCACCTCGAGCGCAAGATCCGTGTCCCGGTCCACAAACGCTTTGATGCTCTGGCGCAGCATCTCCTGCACCTCTTCAACCATCACAGGTATATTGGAAAGCGAATTCAGCGGTGCGTGTCTATTGAGATCGCGCGCACGGCGAGCAATGGTAGTCGCCTGATCGGCGATGCGTTCCAGTTCGCTGGAAATCTTCGAAGCGGTGATCAGAAAACGGCAGTCCCGGGCCATCGGACCGTGCGTGGAGATGTACGTGATGACGAGTTCGTCGATCCGTTTCTCCAACTCGTCCACTTCGGAATCTTCCTCCTCCACCAAGTCGGCGAGGGTGTCGTCCCGTTCCATGAGCGCACGCGCACTCTGGCCCAAATTGCGTTCCACAAGGCTGCCCATCATGAGCAGTTGCTCGCGAATGACTTGCAAATTTTGTTCCCAGTACAGACTCATATTTTAAAGTGCTTTCAAAGTTTTTGCGGCTTGTGGGGGGGGTGAACTCGGCTCAACCGAAGCGCCCCGTGATGTAATCTTCCGTCTGTTGATGAGCGGGCTTGGTGAAGATTTTTTGCGTGGCGTCCATCTCAATCAATTTTCCAAGATAGAAGAAAGCCGTGCGGTCCGAGCAACGCCCGGCCTGCTGCATGCTGTGGGTGACGATCACGATGGTGAAATCCTTTTTAAGCACCTGAATCAACTCCTCCACCTTGCTTGTCGCGATCGGGTCCAGCGCCGAACACGGTTCGTCCATCAAGATCACCGCCGGTTCCACCGCAATGGCCCGCGCAATACAGAGACGCTGCTGCTGGCCGCCAGAAAGCCCGAGGGCGCTGGTGTGCAACCGGTCCTTCACCTCGTCCCAAAGCGCCGCGCCACGCAGGCTTTTCTCCACCACGGCGTCCAAGCGCGACTTGTCCCGCACCCCCTGCAACTCCAGCCCGTAAGAAATATTCTGGTAGATGCTTTTGGGAAACGGGTTGGATTTCTGGAAAACCATCCCAACCTGCCGCCGCAGAGCGATCACATCCACCGACGGATCGTAAATATCCACGCCCTGGATCCGGATGCTCCCTCCTCCAATCCTCGTTCCTTCAATCAGATCGTTCATCCGGTTAAAGCAGCGCAGCAAGGTGCTTTTACCACAGCCCGAGGGCCCGATAAAAGCGGTGACCTGTTTGGCCTGCACCTTTAGGGAAACGCCGTGAAGAGCCTGCGCCTTCCCATAGAAAAAATCCAGGTGCTCCACCTCGATCATCGTTGAAGGCGGCGCCGGTTGGGCAGACGCAGGAGTTTTTGGGCTCGGGGAAGGCTCGGGATTCACTTTTGAAACAGTTGGGGTTGCAAGTTCGACACTCATATTACCAGCGATAACGAGCCCGCATCCGGCTCCGCAAAATCACGGAGCTCAGAGCGATGCAGAGGACCAAGAAAAGAAAGACAAACGCCGTGCCGAACTGAACCCGTTCAGTATAGACGTTTTGAGGAATTTTGGAAGACACCACGTAAATGTGATACGGCAACGCCATCACACCTTGAAAAAGAACTTCCGACGCATGCTCCACCTGCCACGGCAGACGATCCCTCACCACATAGGCGGCGGTGAACATGATCGGCGCCGTCTCCCCGGCCACACGGGCGATCCCCAAAATGGAGGAAGTCAAAATCCCCGGCAACGCATACGGCAGCACGTTGGTTCGAATAGCCTCCCACTGGGTCGCCCCCAGCGCCAAAGAACCATCGCGAAAACCCTTCGGCACGGCCTTCAAAGCTTCCTCGCTCGCCGTGATCACCACTGGCAGCACCATAAACGCCAGCGTAAACCAGCCCGACAACAAGGACACACCCCAGCCCGAAAAGTTCAAATAGGTGAACCCAAGCGATAGCGAAAAATGCGAAGGATCCGGTGCCGGACCAAATACGGGCGCGAACAAGACAAACAGCCCGAACCCAAACAGCCCGAAAACAATCGAAGGCACCCCGGCCAGATTCAAAATAGCCAACCGCAGCATCTCCACAAGCGGTCCTCCCCTGCTGTATTCGTTTAAAAACACCGCTGCACTGATACCCACAAACAGGGCAATCGCCATCGAACCGACCACCAGAAAAAACGTCCCCACAATGCACGGGAAGATCCCGCCCGCGCTGTACACGTAATTCTCGTCGGCCACCTGCGGATTACCGTGGCTCTCGAGATAGGCGCGAAAGGCCTTGTCACCCAACTCGTGTTTCTGACCGTCGTGTTCAAAAACGTGGAGCGTCTCCGGAGAGCCCGTCAAAAACGTGACATTGATGAAGGGAAACTCGCGCCGGAAAATCGTCTCCGAGCCCTTCACAAAAATGATCCCGAAGATCAAGGTGGCTGCCACCAAGATCGAATACGTCGCCATCCGGAACGCATTAAAAGCAATCCGTTCGATTCGAACAGCCCCCGTCACAGGGGTCGTGAACGGATGGGAGTTAGGTGATGCATTCATAGGGTTAACCAATGGAAATCCGGTACTTCCGCACCACACGCTGCGCGAGGAAGTTGATCAAGAGCGACACGGTGAACAAAATGATCCCCACCATAAACAAAGCCCGATAATGGATGCTGCCTTGCGCGACCTCTCCCATCTCCTGGGCGATGATTCCGGTCATCGTGTGCACCGGTTGGTACAACGCACTGAGTCCTTCGGTGAAATCTGGAATCGCGATCCGGTTCCCCGCGCACAAAAGCACCACCATCGTCTCCCCAATGACGCGCCCGAACCCGAGCAGGACCGCTGAAATGATCCCCGAAAGAGAGGCGGGAATCAGCACCCGCACCAAGGTCTGAAAACGCGTCGCCCCGAGTGCGAAACTCGCCTCCTTAAAATGTTTGGGCACGTTGGAAAGCGCGTCCTCTGCGAGGGAGAAAATCGTCGGGATCGAAGTGAACGCCAAAAGGCAACCCGCCGTGAGAGCGTTGAGGCGCTCCGTCATCGGAAACCCGGGAATCCAGTGCAGCCATTCCACCTGGGAAAGGCTGCGCAGCGCGGTTCCGAGGACCGCGACTCCGAAAAAGCCCAGCACCACCGAGGGAATCGCCGAGATGAACTCAATGTAGGGCTTGATCACCGCCTTCTCCCCGGGCGTGGCCACTTCGGAGATGTAAATCGCCGCCGCAATGGCAAAAGGAACCGCGATAACCATCGCAATCAGCGAGACCACAAGCGACCCCACCAGCAGCGGCAATATTCCGTACCAATCCTGCCAGAAGCTCGCCGTCAGCCATTCACGACCGAACAAAAAAGCCGTAACCGCACGTGAGAACGGTACAGGCTCGTCCCAACGCCACGCCGCCATTCTCGACTCGCCCTTGGGCAGGTCCGAAATAAACCGCTCCGTTTTTTCGAGCACCTTCGCCAAATCTTTGTCGCCCTTGGACCAGTCCGCTGCACGAGCCACGACAAGCGCCGCCCCCAGTTTTTCCTGCATCTCCAGAGAGGCCGCCTTCCACACCGGTGCGGTGCCGGTGATCATTTTGATCTCCGCCTCGTAATTCACCTCGTCCACCTTCAGCGCCGCAGCCTCTGCCGCCTTGCCACTGTGCAAAAGCATCGCCTTTTCTTCCTCTCGGTCCGCGCTGACCTGCGCCCGCGTCTTCACTGCAGAGGCGACTTCAGTCGTGTCGGAAACCACGCCCCGGGCCTCGGAGGCAGCCGCTCCAAACGCATTCGCAAAGTCGTCAAACGGGGTGAGCGCTTCGTTGGCGGCGGCGACATCCTTGCCCTGCGCAAGAAGCGTCCGAAATCGCTTGAGACGGACGTCGTTCAGCGAACGGGTCAGCGAGGAGAACTCCTCCAAAGGCGCCCGCATGATGTCCACGTATTCGAGACCGGCCTTGCGATAAACGCGAATGTTGGTGTGGTTCTGACCGAAAAAACCGGCGCCTTCCTTCAACAAAAAAATGAGGATCAAAGCCAAAACCACCACCGCCACCGTGGCGTTGCCGCCAAAGAAATAACGCATGACATCGTCAAAGGTCAGCCCAAAAACGCGGAGCCGCGTTTTCCCTTTGAGCGCTGAACTCAACGCCTGATTTTGTTCACCTGATTGCATAACAAACCTACGAAATTATTCCCAGCCGCCATCCACTCCTTCACCAATCATCTGCAGACGCGCCAGTCACTCCCTAGCAGGAAGGATTTCCTGCCGCAGGACAAGCTCAACCCGCCTCTGCGCGCCCGATTCAAGCTGCACCCTCAAAACGCTTCGCACAAAAAAGACATTGGTGTGACAAGGCTCCCGGCAACTTTGCCATAAACACAAAAGGAGCCCGCACTGTTGTAACAGCACGGACTCCATTGAGTGACAAACCACTACTTAATTGACACAAAGCCGACTTGCTCGGCAATCGCCTGCCCCTTGGCGCTCAGCGTGAAATCCACAAAGGCCTTCGCCTTGCCAGCGGGCTCGCCGTTGGTGAAATAGAAGGTCGGCCGGCTGTACGGATAGGTTTTGCCCTGGATCGTCGCCTTGTTGGGAACGAGGCCGTCAATCGCCACCACCTTGAGGCCGGGGGACTTGATGTAAGCCAGTCCTACGTACCCAATCGCGTTGGGGTTTTTAGAAACTTCAGCCACGATCTGCTCGTTGCCGGCCAGCTTCTGCGAACCACCCGCGTAATCGCGCTTGCTCATCGCCAGTTCCTTCCAGTCCGAATACGTGCCGGAGGACGTGTTGCGTGTGTAGATGGAGACCTTCCCGGGGCTTCCGCCGACGGCGCTCCAGTCATTCACATCACCCGTGAAAAGTTTTTCCACCTGGGCTTTGGTCAGCGCCTTGATGGGGTTTTTTTCGTTCACAACCACGGCGATGCCGTCATACGCCACGATCGTGGGCATCAACATGACGCTCTTTGCGCCGGCCGCGGACTGTTCCGTAGGTTTTGCGCGGCGGCTGGACATACCGATGTCCGCATTGCCGTCGATGATTGCAGCGAGGCCCGTTGTGGAGCCTTCTGCTGCGATGGAAAATTCAGTCCCGGGATTGGCTGCCTTGTAGGCTTCGGCCAGCTGCGGCACGAGCTTCGCACCGAGGGTGTCGGAACCCTTGATGACAATTTTTTCAGCCTGCGCGGCCGTGACGCCAACAACCAACGCGAGGGAAGCAAAAGAAAATGAACGGATCATATGTGTGAAAAAGAATGTCGAATGGATAGAACTTCAGGGGGAAGCATCAGAGAAAAACTCCGGCCGGCGCAACACCCGTAGCGCCGACCGGAATTAGCACACCAAAAAGGGTTAGAACTTAACCTGCACGTCTACCTGCAGGACGCTTACAGAGTTTTTGACTGAACCGGGGCCAGCGGAGGCACCGATCACGCCGAGATCCTTGCGAAGATTATCCGCCTGATAATAAGTGGCGCCAATCGTCGTGGCGTCGCCCAGACTATAGAGGAATCCCGCCTTGTAGCCGGACATGTTGGTGAAGCTCAATGCCCAATCAGAGTCATTGATGTTGGGATCCACCGCGGAAAGACCGACCTGGCGGTAGTTTGCGGTGAGCGACCAGTCGCCCTTCTTTTTGTTTTCACCGACCACAAAGCCAACCAAGTACGCCATATCATCGCGGCCCGAGGAGGTTACGGACTTTTCCGTGACGGCCGACTTGCCGGCAACAACTTCGGAAACGATTGTTTTGCCAGTGAATGTTGTCTTATCACCAACACTCTTGCCTGCGGCGGCCGAATCCAATGAACTCAACTTCCCGGTAGCCGTATCTTTCAGCAGATAAGTTGAATTCGAAGCTGTCACCCCGCTGATGCCGTACAACGCGCTACGGTCTGTGCCGTCCTTGTTGTAAGCCAAGTCCCAATTAAACTTCACAGGCAGTCCAGCTACCTTGAAGGAGACATCCCCAGGAAGGAGCATGACCTTGAGCCCGTCCAACTGGTTCAAACCGCTCCACTTGGAGGAGTTGTATTCGCCGCCGCCGTCTGACGTCGTCGCCGCGAGATTTGCCGCATTGCTGCAGTAAAAACCAGGAGCAACCGTGACCTTGATCCCCTCTGTCACGTTAGCCGCGGCGATCAACTGGGTCTGATAGATGAAGGCGTCCCGGTTTGTCTTTCCGGAAACATTGTTCTCATTGTTGTCAGACACCACAAATTGTCCGGCCACGACCGACAACTCGAGAGGCCCGATGTTGAGAAACTTGTGCAAATCAACGCGCTGTGTAAAACCGGTCGGATTGATGTCCGCATCCCACAGCATATCCGTCGTATAGAACGGATTGACCTGCTTACCCCCGGTTACATTCAGGCCGGGGATCGGCGTCCAGCCGATGAAGGCCTTGTTGATGTAGACTCCGTAATTCTGATGGTAGTCTCCCGTAGACCCACCCGCCAGCGTCTGGTTGCCAGAATCGTTGTTTTGGGTGGTCTGCAAACCGAAGCCCGCTGTAAAATTATCGCTCAGCTTGTAGTCGCCATTGATGCGAAGGCGCACGCGGTAGCGCATGCGCTGATCTCCATTGACCAACCCAGCCTGAGAATCTTGGGTGTCATACTGACCACGCACGCGCACGTCGCCGCTGAGCTTCAACTCTTTCACCGAGGAGCTCAGGTTCAGTTTGCCTGCAGGGGTGTTCGCGGCGTAGTCGCGGGAAAGCTGGGCACGAACCTGTTCGGCCTCCTGGTCTTTAAGCATCCCTTTGCGGACCATCAAATCAATGAGGGCGCCAGCATCTTGGGCTGCGGCTGTGGCTGCAAAGGAGCCAACGAGCCCGAGGGCCATCAGCTGGACGGTGGATTTTGTCAACATGGTGTGTTTTATTGGGTTCCTGATCCACCCACTGCCGACACCTTGATTTAAGGGGGGTGCCAATCGGGGTGGGATCAGACCTCGCCAATATCACCGCCCTTTGTGACAAACAGATGGCGTCATTGTAACAATCGAGTGAGGATCTCCAAAATCCGCCGGAAGACATCGATTTTACCTATCTAAACTCAACGGTACCTTTATTTTACATTCCCCTCTCCCCTTCAGGAAAGGTAATTATTTCAGCCCCTGAAGTTTTGGAGGCGACGCTCCTTCTCCTGCTGGTGAACCCCTGGGAAAGCTCCAACAGAGAATCCACAAAATCCTCTGCATTAAAACTTTAATTAATAAAAGCCCCCTCAATGCCAGGCCCGCAACCTCACCTCGCTCATCAACACCGCCTGCCCTCGCAACCAAACACGCTCCCCTTCCAGTCTCAAATTCACCACTCCCCCCCGCTCGCTCGCCTGGTGGGCAGTAAACTCCGCCTTGCCCAATCGGGACGCCCAATACGGCCCCAGCGCACAATGCGCCGAGCCCGTCACCGGATCCTCGTTCACCCCGACCGCCGGCGCGAAAAAACGCGACACGAAATCCCATTCGGCCGAGTCGCTTAAACTTGTCACGATCACCCCGCGGACTGGGAGTTTGGAAAGCGCCTCGAAATCAGGCGCGAGCCCGCGCAGGGTAGGCGCATCGCGTACCTCAACAAGGTAGTCCATGCCGTTGCAACCCGCGGCAACAACCTCGCAACCCAGTGCTTCGGCAAGCCCCGCCGGGGTTTCACACGGCAGCGCCGGTCTGGCGGGAAAATCCATGGCGATCCAGTCTCCTTCCTGCCGGCACGTCAGCCAGCCGCTGAGGGTCTGAAACCGGGCGGCCTCCGAAGGCGCAAGAAGCCCCGCCTCCCAGAGCACACACGCCGCCGCCAGAGTCGCGTGCCCGCACAACTGGACTTCCACCCTTGGGGTCCACCAGCGCAGTGAAAATCCTCCGTCCACGGGATGCACAAAGGCCGTTTCGGACAGATTCATTTCCCGAGCCAGAAGCCGCATCCAGGAATCCTCCCGTGGCCCGGGCAGAAGACAGACTGCGGCGGGGTTTCCAGAAAAGGGCCGCCCCGTAAAGGCGTCCACGGTGTACAACGCGGGTTCCATGCGGGCAGCCTAGCATCGGAGCGCCCGGCGAGGCAAATACAGGGAAGGCGGAAGTGCAGCCCAACACGGACGTTGCACGGCCTCCGGAGCGGGATTTAGCGACGGCGCCTGAGGACCACGCGTTTCATACGGGCTTGCTCTGGCGGGGACCAGGTTTCCACCTCGGAATCCTCCGCAAAAGCATTGTGGATGATGCGCCGTTCATAGGCGTTCATCGGATCCAATTGCAGGGGGCGCCCCGTGGTGCGCACCGATTCGGCGAGGGTCATCACGCGGGTCACCAGCCGGTCCGACTGCATGGCCCGGTAGTGTTCGATGTCGACCTGGACCTTGGGCGCGGCTTTGTCCTGGGCGAGCAACATGCGGTTGAGCAGGGCCTGGAGGTCTTCCAAAACGCGCCCCTCGGGCCCGATGAGGCGCTCCTTTTCAGCGCTGTAAACCTGCAAAACCACGCACGACTCCTCCCTGCTCTCTTCCACCTGACAGTAGAAGCCCAGCAGACCCAGCATTGTCTCCAATGTTTCGCGAGGATCCAGATTCATAGAAGCAGGCGTTCAAACCTGCACTCCACTACTTGCCCCCAGAACGGACAACCTGCAAGCCCGCGTTCTTCTTCCGATTGGTAATGAGAAGCTGCACGATCGTGAATAGATTCTGTACCGTCCAGTACAACGCCAACGCAGATGCGTAGTTGTAACAGAAAACGACGAAAATTAGCGGCATGAACATGAACATGCGTTGCTGCATCGGGTCGCCCGTTTTCGGGGTCAACTGCATCTGGTAAAGCATCGTTCCCGCCATCAAAAGCGGCAGCACGTTCACCGGAAACCCGGCCAGCACCGCCACGGTGTCCGGCTGGGAGAGGTCCTGCACCCACAGAAAAGGGCTGTTACGCAGGGCCACCGCTTTCCCCAGCATGTTGTAGAAGCCGAAAAAGATAGGAATCTGCACGAGCATCGGAAGGCAGCCAGCCATGGGGTTAACACCGTGCTTTTTGTACAAGGCCATCAGCTCCTGGTTCATCTTCGAAGGATCGTCCGCGTACTTTTCCTTCAAGGCGGTCATCTTGGGCTGTAGCTCCTGCATCCGCTGCATCGAGGCCGTGGACTTGTTCTGGAGCGGCCACATCAAACCCTTGATGATCAGAGTCAGCACAATGATCGCCCCCGCGTAGGATCCCAGCATCCCCTGCAGCGAGTTCATGGACGCCAGCAAAACCTTGCTCACGATGCCGAACATTCCAAAGTCCAAAATCTGATCTTGTCCACCGCCCAACTCCCTGAGCCTCCAGTGTTCGCGCGGCCCCGCGTAGATCGCAAACTTACGCACCAAATCCCGGCCCGGCTCAAGCACGGTGGCAGCAAACCGCACCCCGCCATCCACCGCGAAAGGCACGACCCCATCTCCCGAGCGGCCGCCTTCCGTCCAGTCCTTCATTTCCGGATGAAACCTGCGGGCCAACGCCTCGGTTGCAGTTTCCCCCAGGGGCGTCAAAATCGTACAATAGTACTGATTGGTCACCCCCGCCCACTGCACCTGCCCCGCGTCGGAATACACCGGCCGGGGCACGTGGTTGAATCCAAGAAACCCGCCCCCTTCAAACCAGTTCACGTCCGTATACTTGGTCGCACCGGAGCTCATCCGGCTGAACCCGGTGTACAGCGCCTGGTCTTTAATGTGCAAGGGCACCGCGGACCCCGTCCGCACCGCATAAGCAGGAACCGTCACTGGGACAGTGCCCTGGTTGACAAAGCGCACCTCTAGGTTCACGAGGAACCCCTCCAAACTTTCCTGACCGGCCGCCCCGAAGCCCATGACAAACTTTTTCTCCACAGCCAGCTGGCGGCTGTCCGTACGGCGGTAGGTCACGGCCTTGCGGTCCGCAGACACCTCCATCTCATACGGTTCGAGCACTGCGCTTTCAAAGCCTTCCGTGAGGGCGCCAATCGGCACGCCTCCAAATTCGTTGAGCAAAAGGGTGTTTCCTCCCTCCGCCTTGTGTTTGAGCAACTCCACCCGTTCGATGCCCGCCCCGATGTTGGTGAAGGTCCACTTGGCTTCGCTGCCTTCCAAAACCTCGCTCTTTTTGGGAGCCGATCCAGCGGCAACTACCACAGCAGGCGCCGGGGCTGCCGGCGTTGACGGCGTCACGGCGGGGGCGCTTCCAGCGGCAGCGGGGGCGTTTGCGGCGTGGGCAGCGCCTCCCTCTGTCGCTACCAGAGCGGCGGCCTGCTCTTGGGCGAGCCGGGTGCGCTCCATTTCCTTGGAGTAGAAAATCTGCCACACCACCAACGTGATAATCGCCAAAGCGACGCCAATTTTTCCGGTTCGGTCCATAGTAAATTTTAGTTCCTTTTTCCGCAGCAGCCCCCGGCACCCGGGGGCGTACTTTTCAAATATTCAGGCACCGGGTCCCAACCCGTTCCGCCCCAGGGCTGACAGCGCGCCAGGCGCCGTAGCCCGAGCCATCCCCCGCGGGCAACCCCGTGTTTTTCGACCGCTTCCAGGCAGTAACGCGAGCAGCTCGGTTCAAAACGACACCCGCACCCCGGCCCTCCAATCGCATGGAACACGGGTGAGAGCAGCCGCTTGTAGCCACGGATCGCCGCACATACGAGGGCTTTCACGCGGCGAGCACCCCCGCGCGTTTTGCGAGTTTGCACCATTCCGCTTCTAATTCCGCAAAAGTCGCCTGCGCCGCGCGAAATCTAGCCACCGTCACACACCACACGCTCCCCACGACATTCAACCGGTGGGCCCGTTGAATATGCCTCAAACGGCGGCGCACCTTGTTTCGCACCACCGCCCCGCCCACCTTCCGTGAAGTAATCAGTCCGAACCGGACGTCCAAGGGAGCTCCCGCTGGAAGCGCCTCGCCCTGCTGCCGCCAGACCCCCATCACCAGCCACTTGCCCGAAAGTGACACGCCGGATTCCCGCACGCGGCGGAACTCCCCGGACCGCTTCAGGCTAACCAGCTTGCGTGGTGATATTTCCATCCGGGCGGCGCGGTTTTATTCAAGGCCTCGGAAAGCAAACACGGCCAATCCGCAGGCGTTGCCGCCTCCGAAATTGGCCGTGTTACGCCTGCCTTTAGGCTGCCTTGTAGGCCGCCGTGCGCGCCGCCTTGTGGGCGATGCGTTCGGCTGCACGGCGCTGCTTGCGGTGCAGCAAATCCTTGGCCGCCGTGTTGTGCTGGTCGGTCTGGCGCTCAAAGTGAATCTCCACACCCTTCGGCAAGAGACGCTTACGCCCCTGCTGACGGCGGCGGGAGAGAATGGCTCGGCCGTTCTTGGTTTTCATCCGCGTGCGGAATCCGAACTGCTGCTTCCGAGTGCGCTTGGAGGGTTGGTACGTGCGTTTCATAACTCAAATTCACTTAGTTTAACTCAAAATCGAAAAAATTGCCCCCGAAAAAGGGGAGTGCGAGCATATGGATCTCACTTCACTTGTCAACGCCCCATCCAGGGTTTTCACGCGCTTTACTCATTTTATGGCGCCGGAGCGTCCTTCACGCACCGAAATCCCGTGTGGGAAAGCCCCGTGTCCGGCGATGTTTTCTGGCGCGCACTCGGGCGGTACCCCTTGCAATACATATCACTACAAAGATACGACCCGCCCCGCCCCACGCGCTTTGCCACGCCCGGTTCGGCCGGGTCCACGCTATCCTCCGGCCCCTGGGGGTTGTCCCTCGGGCTGTGCGCATAATAATCCGGCCTGTACCAGTCCTCCACCCACTCCCACACATTCCCAGCCATGTCATGCAACCCGTACCCATTGGGAGGGAAGGATCCCACAGGGGCCGTCCCCTTGAACCCATCCTGACCCGTATTTTCAGTAGGAAACTGCCCCTGCCAGATGTTCATCATCCACAATCCTTTTGGAAAAAGCTCGCGGCCCCAGGCTAGGGGATTCTGCTCCAAGCCACCCCGTGCCGCGTACTCCCACTCCGCCTCCGTGGGCAGGCGCTTGCCCGCCCACTTGGCGTACGCCACCGCGTCAAACCACGAAACATGCACCACGGGATGCTGCCCCCGCCCCTTCAGGTCCGAACCCGGCCCCTCGGGCTGCCTCCAATTGGCCCCAGCCTGATACCGCCACCACTGCATGTGGTTGTTCAGGCTCTCAACACGTTCAGGCACAAAAAACACCACCGACCCCGCCACCAAATTTTCGAGCGGCGCCTGAGGAAATTGAGCAGGATCCGGCTTAATTTCAGCCGTCGTCACGTATTTTGTCGCCTCCACAAAATTGGCGAACTGATCGTTAGACACTTCGTAGCGGTCGATCCAAAAGCCCCGGAGCTTCACATCGTGCAGCGGCCTTTCATCCGACTGGCCGTCGTTTGCGCCCATCGTGAATTTTCCCGCAGGAATCCACGCCATGTCCACCCCCAGGGGGCCCGCCAAGGCGCGCCGCGTCTGCTGCTGGCCGCCCACCCGCTTGGCCTCCTTTGCCACCCAAACTCCAGCAAGGAGGATTCCACTGAGGGCAATTCCGGCAAAAATCAACGAGGATCGGAGAGCTGGTTTCATCTTTAGTCTGTAATCTATTCACTAAACAGCACACTTTGTAGATCCAAAAGCAGCAAACTGTACGCGCATCATGGCTCAGCTCAGCTCAGCTCAGCTCAGCCCTGCTCTCCTTTCTTTCCATGCCAAGCCCAACCTCTTCCCCACACGTCCAAGAGTCTCTCTCCAGCGAGGGCCTCCCCCTCCTCTCCCTCTCAGGCGCCTTCGGAACCGCCCGCTTTTCCCCCCAAGGAGCACACCTCCTCGACTTCACCCCCCACGGACAGTCCCCGATCCTCTTCCTCAGTTCCTGCACACACCTCGCCCCGGGCAAGGCCATCCGCGGCGGCGTGCCCGTCATTTTCCCCTGGTTCGGCCCCCGCGCCGGCCACCCCGCCGCCCCCATGCACGGGCTCGTGCGCACCCGCTTCTGGAAGGTGGAGGAGGTTTCGGTTCCCGAAAACGGCCCGGCAACCGTGCGTTTCTCCTTTCAGGCTGATCAAGAAACCCGAAGCCTGTGGCCCCACGCCTTCGCTCTGAGCCTGCAGTTCGTGCTCGGCGCCGCGCTGGACATCCGCTGGGAAGTTCAAAACACAGGGGACTCCCCCTTTGAATTCGAACAGGCGCTCCACCCCTATTTTCCCATTCAGGACGTCCATTCGGCTTCGGTCTCAGGCCTCCAATGCGCCCATTACCTCGACAAAACCGACGCGCTCCGCCTCAAAGAAGATACCACCCCCTTCGTCTCCTTTGCCGCCGAAACAGACCGGCTATATTTGAACACCACGGCCGACTGCATCCTGTCGGACCCTGCCTCGGGCAGGACTTTGGTGGTTTCGAAAACAGGCTCCAAAAGCAGCGTCGTCTGGAACCCCTGGATTGAAAAAGCAGCGGCGCTGGTGGACCTGGGGAACGAGGACTGGCGGCACTTTGTCTGTGTGGAACAGGTCAATGCAGGCCAGAACGCGATCCTCCTGCCCGCAGGTGGTTCACATATTTTAACAACCCGGTATGATTTTTCGAACTCTGTACGCGCCTAGTCCGTAGCAAAGAGTAAAAACATGCTTCCGCGGCTTCCGCAAAAAAGGGGCCGCTTGTGTTGAACGCCCTCCGCCGACCCCTGTCCCATTGAAGGTGACGAGAAAAGTCACTGTAAAAATTTCCGCACCATTCACCGTCACACCGTCACACCGTAAATTTACAGCGACTAGCCAACCCAGCCATTCCCATGAAACGACACAACCCCCTTCTTAGCACTCTTTCCAACCGTTCCCTGCGGCTCTCAGCGCTCGCCCCCCTCACGCTCGCGGCGGCTTGGTCCCTGGCCCCCCTTGGCGTCGTTGGCTTAGTTGGCTTAAATTCAACCGTTGGCGCAGCCCCCACCGTTGGCGCAACGGCGGAGGTCGAGCCCGGTAAAAACGAGGCTAGAAAAACGGAGCCCGTTAAAACAGAGCCGGCCAAACCGGAAGCAAGCAAACCACAGGCGGAAGGTGCCAAGACGCTCCCAGAACTCAAAATCGACAATGCACCGCTCCCGGCGGGCACCCCCACCTACGCGCCCATTGTTGACCGGGTCGCCCCCAGCGTTGTGACCATCAACACCTCCGCCTCCAAGAGCGCGGATGCCTCAAACCCCCTCTCAGGGCATCCCCTTTTTGACGACCCCATGTTCCGACGCTTTTTCGGCATCCCGGAAAACGAAAACCCCCAGCCCCAAAAGCCCAATCCGCGCCAGGCTCCCCGTTCGCAACGCCCCCCGGCGCCGGAAGCAGATCCCAGCGGTCGCGGAGCACCCCAGGGCCGCAAACGGGAGCAGATCACGCCCCTGGGCCTCGGCTCGGGCGTCATCGTCAGCCCAGACGGGTACATTCTCACCAACAACCACGTGCTCGAAGGCGCCGACAAAATCGAAGTCACCGTTGGTAAAAACGGGAAACCCTACATCGCGAGGAAGGTGGGCGGTGACGTGCGCACGGACATCGCAGTGCTCAAAATCGAGGCCAAGGGACTCACCCCCATCACCTTCTCCGACAGCGACCACCTGCGTTCCGGAGACATCGTCATCGCCGTCGGCAACCCCTTCGGACTCACGCGCTCCGCAACCATGGGAGTCGTCAGCGCTATCGGCCGTAACACGCAGATGTCCCAACTCGCCGACCTAGGCAACTTCATCCAGACAGATGCCGCCATCAACATGGGCAACTCTGGGGGCGCCTTGGTGGACTACCTCGGCCGCCTGGTGGGCATCAACACCGCCATCTTCAGCCGCACCGGCGGCAACCAGGGCATCGGGTTCTCCGTCCCCTCGAACATGGCTCGCTCTGTCATGGAAAACCTGATCAAACACGGCCGGGTTCTGCGCGGGTTCCTTGGCGTTGGGCTGCAGGACCTCGACGAAGCGCTCCAGAAAGAGTTCAACACGGAGCCCGGAATCGGCGCCCTTATCACGGAGGTCCAGCCCGGCACTCCAGCCCAAAAGGCAGGCCTGCGGGAGTACGACGTGGTCCTGAGCGTGAATGGAAAAAAGGTTGAAAGCGTTCAAGACCTGCGCCTGACGGTGGCCGCCATGCAGCCAGGCGCGAAGGTGACCCTGCAGATCAGCCGCGAGCGCAAGCCGCTGGAGGTCACCGTGCTGCTGGCTGAAAAGCCCGAAAGGAAGGAAGTCGCCCAAGCCGCACCCGAACCCGACCCCGATGTACTCGACGGCGTAACCGTAGCAGACTTGGACGACGCTGCCCGCCAGGAATTCAAGGTGCCCGCCACAGTCAAGGGCGCCTTGGTCACGGCCGTGGAGCCGGACTCCATCGCCGCATCGGTGGGCATCCGCCCCGGGGACGTCATTCAGGAAGTCAAGCGCCGGCCGATTTCAAGCGCAGACGAGGCGGTCAAACTGAGCGAGGATCTCAAGAAGGAAAAGCAGGTCCTCCTCAGGGTTTACTCGCGCGGAGGCAGCCGCTTGGTGGTTCTGGAAAGCAAACCCTAACAGGGGCCGCAGCCAAAAGCCGGGCTCGAGGTTCCCAAGCCAGGAGCCCGGTGGAGCCTCGTGCTCGTGCTCGTGCTCGTGCTCGTGCTCGTGGGGAGCTAAGGAGAGCCTCGCTAGGGAGGCCGAATCAGCGAAAATGTCGGAATCCTTTCTGCCTGCTTAGAGGCGAAGCTGGGGCTCAGCGCCCCTAGGGGGGGAGCCGTAAACATCATTTTCCCAAACCGCTACTCCTCTTGAGGCGCGCCGTTGGGGCTCAAAACGGCAGAGGCCAGTGGGAGGCGTCGGCTGTTAACACGACCTAGGAGGCGCGGTTAAGGTTGAAAATGCGGTCTGCGGCTTGAGTCGCGTTGCGAGAGAAGGAATCGACCAACCCGGTATCACTGGCATCGAAAACAGCAATCCAGAAGAAAGTCATCCCACAGAGGACAACCAGCCATAAGCAGAACCTGAAAAAGAAGTTGAGCACGGGGGGTACCTACCGGATTTCGAGCTTCCGCGCAACACTGGGACTCACTGGGACTCACTGGGACTCACTGGGACTCACTGGGACTCACTGGGACTCACTGGGAAGGCGGCTGGATGCTGCCGACGGGATGGCCAAGAAACGGGTCGGTGAACACTTACCTTCCTTTAGATCTTCGGAAATTGTTGATCGATTCACATTCTTGCCACTCCATTCTCGAAAACCCCTACCGCGCCCCTCAGGATCCGGGTCCGGCCTAGCCTGGAACCGGGCTCCGACCGCAAGGAGCCCATTCCGCAACTTACCAAAAAATGCCCGACCCTTTCGCCACTTTTGAGATGAAAATCCGCCCCTGGCTGGATCCCTCCTTGGTACAGCAGAAGTTTGTTTCTCTGGCGGCAAAATCACATCCAGATTCCAACAGGGAACCCGGAGCCCATGCGAACTTCCAATCCGTGACAGCAGCGCACCAGATTTTGCGCGACCCGGTGCGCAGACTGGAAGCGGCGCTGGAACTCGAATCACCCGGCATCCTGGACGCCGCCGATGGCCACCTTGTGCCCACCAATCTTCCAGATCTCTTCATGAGCATCGCGACGCTGCACCGGCAGATCTCTGCATTCTGCGGACAACGTGCTTTGAGCCACGAGCAACCAGCCCTGAGCCAAGGGTCGCACGCCCGAAGCCACCCCGCAGGGGTGCAAGGGAGAGAGTCTCGGTCCGTTTCCACCTCTCCTTTAAGCTCGGCTTTGTTGCGCAGCGAAACATTCACCTTGAGATCTGATTTGGAGCACCTCACCCAGAAGGTGAATCAGCAATGGGAACGCTGCGAAAACCAGGTGCGCGCCGTAGACGCCGTCTGGGAGCGGCGGACGCCCGAAATGCTGAGGCACCTGGCCTCGGTTTACAGGGAGATGTCGTACCTTCAACGCTGGAAATCTCAGTTAAAGGAGGCCGATCTCCTGCTGAAAACCTGCGCCTGACCCAGCCTCATTTCCCTTAAACCCCAGTCCGCCTGCCGGCAACGCGGCGGATAGGGCGAATGAAGGCTAACTTTTCAAGGCCCCGGAGGGTTGACCTCTCTGAAAACCCCTCAGCTTCCGACCCCTTTTTCCCACGCTCAGGCTCCTCCGAGACACTCATGAAGCACCTCCTTCACCTTCTAGCCGCCCTCCTTCTGGCGCCCACATTCCTCTACGCAGCCACAGAACCGCCGCGTGCCTCGATGAATGAACGCCACAAAAGCCTGCTCAAAGAGCATTGCGAGGGCTGCCACGGCGCCGAAAAGCAGAAGGGCAAATTCCGCATCGACGAACTGTCTTTCTCGATAACCAACCTCGAGACGGCGGAAAAATGGCAGAAAGTACTCAACCAAATAAACTCTGGAGAGATGCCCCCCGACGAGGAAAAGCAGCCCTCCCGCGAGGCAAAAGCGGATTTTCTGGATGACCTCTCCAACGCCATGGTCGCCGCCCGCCGCAGCCTGAGCGATCAACGCGGCGTCATCACGATGCGCCGACTTAACCGGCGCGAATACCGCAACACGCTGCGCGAACTGCTCGGGGTGGAAATCAACGTCAGCGAGCTCCCCTCAGACACCGGCACGGGCGGATTCGACACCGTGGGTTCAAATCTTTTCATGTCAGGAAACCAGTTTGAGCAATACCAAGCGCTCGGACGAGAAGCCCTCTCCGAATCCTTCGCCTGGCAGGCCGCGGCGGGTGTGGAAAAAAAACTGCGCTACGAAGCCGAAACGACCACCCCGATAGTCGAAAAATTCGTCGCCTATCAAATCGACGCCCGCGAAAGAGCGAAACTCTGGGTGAAAGCGGTCGAGGACGCCGCCGCGCTTCCTGAGAACAAGGACATCGTGGCTCAGCTTAAAAAGGAGTCCAAAAACGACAGTATCTTCCGCCGCTCTTGGGAGAAAATCCCTGGGGCACCTTCCCCCAGATCGTTTGGATTCGACAAAAAAGGAGAAAACGACGCCGACCTTGCCAACGATTCCCTTGGAGCAGGATGGCTCCCCTACCACCAATATTACCTCCGCCAACCCGCAGTCGACCGGGGCGCCTACCTCGGCACCCAGACGCGCCATCCCGCTGAACTAAACGTCAACTACATCGAACTCCTCGTTCCCTTCGACTGGCCCGTGGGGAACTACATCGCGCGCGTCCGCGTCGCGGCCGCCAACGACGCCCCGCCAGAACGCCGATTCCTTGATTTTGGCTTCCACGCGCGCACCGGAAAGGTCATGGCCACGCACGAAGTCTCCGGCACCCTGGATGCGCCCCAGGTGATCGAAATCCCGTTCACGCTGACCCGCGGCCATACAGAGCGTTCCGACCGCTCTTTGTTCATCCGCGAAAAAGGCAGCTGGGACACCAACGAGGAAGGCGGTCGCAAGCGCAGTGAGGCCCAAAAGCGCAACGGAATCGGCCCCGAAGTGGCGCTCTGGGTGGACTGGATGGAAATTGAACGTGTTCCCAATACGGCAAACCCCGCGCCTCCGGGCATCGCATCCCTGGGCCTGCCGCTGGACGACAAAGCGCCCGCACCCGCACCTCAAGACGTCCGTTCCGCTTTGGAGCGTTTCGCCACAGAGGCCTTCCGTGGCACAGCGCCGCCCGAAGGCTACATCGACGACCTGATCCGCCTCTACAACGTTCGCAGCAAGGCCGGGGACAAACCCGCCGCCGCCCTCAAAGAAACGCTGTCTGTCGTGCTCTCTTCACCCATGTTTCTTTACCTCGTGGAACCAAGCGCCGGGGAAAAACGCAGGCCCCTCACAGACTCCGAACTCGCCACCCGCCTTTCCTATTTCCTATGGTCCGCCCCGCCGGATGCCACGCTTCGGGAACTCGCCAAGCGCGGCGAACTCGCCAAACCCGAGGTGCTGGCCGCTCAGACGGAGCGCCTGCTGGAAGATCGACGGGCGGGCGGGTTTATCCGGGCCTTCACGCACCAATGGTTGGGAATGGACCGGATCGATTTCTTTGAAATCAACCGGGCCCTGTATCCACGTTTCGACACCGCGACCAAAGTGGCGGCAAAGAACGAGATCTACGAAACCATCGAACATCTTGTGCATCACAACGCGAGTCTGCGCGATCTTCTGAAGTCCGATTACGTTGTGATCAACCGCGTGCTGGCTCACTATTACGGCCTACCCGGCGTCAAGGGGGATGCTTACGAAAAGGTGTCCCTGCCCGAGGGCTCTCCCCGCGGCGGCCTGCTTGGCATGGCTGCCGTCCAGTTCATGGGCGGCAATGGGGAACGCACCAGCCCCGTCGAACGCGGCACCTGGGTGCTGCGCAAACTCCTCAACGAGCCGCCCCCGCCGGCGCCCGCAAACATCCCTGCAATCTCGCGGCTTGCGGGCAAAGTGTTGACCACTCACGAAAGACTCCTCGCCCACCAGGAGGATCCGCAATGCGCTAACTGCCACCGCAAAATCGACCCGATCGGATTCGGTCTGGAAAACTTCGATGCCGCAGGCGGGTGGCGCACCGAGGACAGCTACCAGGCCACCGACGCCGCAGGGAAACCCGATCCCAAAGCAAAAAAAAACTGGCCCATCGAAGCCTCCGCCGCTCTGTACAAAGGCCCCGCCTTTAAAGACTATTTCGGCCTCCGGGACATCGTCGCATCCAGGTCCGATGCCTTTGCCCGGGGCTTCAGTTCCGCCCTCGTTGAGTACGCCCTGGGCCGCCCCTGCGGGTTCGCGGACGAGCCGCTTCTGAAAACCATGCTCAGCCAATCCGGCAAGAAAGACCTCGCCGTGCGTGAATTCATCCACACACTAGTCGCCAGCAACGAGTTCCACACAAAGTAAACCCTCCAGAACAGACGCCATGAACCCCTCGCTGACCCGCCGCCACTTCCTCCGCTCCAGCACAGCGCTCATCGCCTTACCGGCGCTGGAATCCCTAGGTTTCCGCCGCTTCGCCTCAGCGGCCGCCCCAGTCGAACCTCCAAAACGGCTCATCTTTCTTGGCTTTGGCTGGGGAATCACCACGGAAAGCTGGTTTCCTGACATCAAAAATCCGGGCCCCGCCTACGAACTGCCCGCCGGACTCACACCGCTTGCCCGTCATAAAGCCGACTTCTCAATCGTCCAGGGGCTCTGCAACAAATATTCCAACGAAGGCCATTGGGGCAGCACCATGTGGCTCACCGGCGCAAACCGGTTCGCTGAACCCGGACAGAACTTCCACAACAGCATATCGGCCGATCAGGTTGCTGCAGCAAAGTTGGGACTAAGCACACGTTTTGCCTCACTTCAGCTCAACGGTGCGGAAAACGCCGAAGCCTCTGGGCACGGCCCCGGTCTCTCCATGGCCTGGGACGTTAGCGGAAAGCCAGTCGGCGGTCACAAAGGACCCGTGGAAGCGTTCCACCGCCTTTTCTCCCAGGACACCACGCCCATCGAACAGCAAAAGGCAATGCTCGCTCAAAAACGCAGTGTGCTAGACACCGTGCTTGGAAACGCACGCGCCATGCAGCGGGGCCTGGGTAAAAACGATACCGCCAAACTCGATGAATATTTCCAGGGCATCCGCGACATCGAAACCCGCCTGAGCAAAGACGAACAATGGATCGGCGTCCCCCAACCTAACGCCCCACTTCCCGAGCCGCAGCCCAGTCTCGCGGGGCGCGAGGAGATCAAGGTCATGTACGACATCATTCTCGCGGCCATCCAAACCGACAGCACCCGCGTCCTCACCTACCGGCAGCCCGTAAGCACCCTGCTCACGAGCCTAGGCATCAAAGTCGCCCCCCACGATATGAGCCACTACCACTCCACGCTGGGCGAAAAACTGGATGCCTCCCAACGCCGCGACCTCGCACAAAGCGAACTGCTCTCCGGCTTCATCGACAAACTCAAAGCCACCAAGGAATCCAACGGCACCGCCTTGTTTGACCACGTCGCCCTCGCCTACGGCAGCAATATCCGCACGGAACACAATCTCGACAATTGCCCCACGCTCCTGAGCGGCGGGGGGGCGGGCATTAAACTCGGCCACAATATCGTCGCTCCCAAAGACACCCCGCTTTGCAACGCGTGGCTTGCCTTACTCCACGGCATTGGAGTCAACGCCGAGCGCCATGGAGACAGCACCGGCGTGCTCAAGGAACTCCTCGCATAACCCCTACCGCCATCCCAACACGCGAGGACAGCCCGGCCCGTTCCGACCTCGATCTCTACAAAAAGATTATCCTAAATGCGGCAATGAAAGTTTGGTAGATTTGATGCAACTCTCTGTTAAAATGAGAGATGCAGCTTGAAAATACCTCGCTTCAGACTCACCCAGTGGGTGAGCCCAATTTCCCAGCCGCTTCTCGCACTCCAGCCTGGCCGGTCGATACTCCTGGCGGCCGGTACTACGCCGAATTTGACCACAGCACACCCACCACTCGCGAAGGGCAGTTGATTTTCTTCGCCCAGTTTCTTAAAGCCGGCGAACGTTGGTCACACTTTCTTAAAAACTGTCCGCTCGCGTATTCTGGCAACCGAGGCAGTGCGATCGTGGATGTAATCGGCACCATTTTTCTCTCCATTCTTTGCGGCCATTGGAGATACGCCCACATTAACGCAGTGCGTGGTGATTTACTAAATCCAGCTCTCTTGGGAATGCACAAGACTGTCAGCGAGGATACGGTGCGCGATGCATTTAAGAAAATGGATGAGCCTAAAGCGCTGAACTGGCTCTCGTAAGAACTCCAGAACTCGCTTGCGCCCGTTCTTAGCCAGCAGTGGATTTTAGATGTCGACTGCACGGTGAAGCCTATTTACGGCCACCAAGAGGGTGCATCCATTGGGTATAATCCTCATAAACCGGGCCGTCCAAGTCACACGTACCACAGTTATTTCATGGCTAACACCCGCCTGTGTCTTGGAGTGGAAGTGCATGATGGAAAACAGAATGCTGGAAAATATGGCATGCCTGGTCTATAGGCCATTCTCGACAAGTTTCCCCGAACGCACTGGCCGACTTTTGTGCGAGGCGATTGTGGTTATGGCAACGAAATCATTCTCAGTGAGGCAGAAGAGCGCGGACTTGTCAGCGGTCGGTTAAAATGTACCACCTCCGGTCGAATTAACCGGGTTCAAAATGTACCACCTTTGAGGGACGAAAACGGCTCCACCTGAGCGCATCCGGGCGCTTGGACTGGG
>CANJZW010000007.1 GCA_947479475.1 Chthoniobacteraceae bacterium | reverse complement strand
TCCTTGAGGGCCAACACGCCACCCGCCACTACGATTGTCCCCGCCGTGGTGCTGGGGCCTGTCAGAGTCAGCGTGTTGGTGTTCTGTTTGGCCAGGGAAAGGGACCCGCCAAAAACGCCGCCGAACGTGCTCGATAGCGTTGTCGAAACGGTGAGAAGGGCTGCTGTAGCGCTGGTGACGGTTCCCGCCATGCCGGGCAACGGGTCCACTCCGAGCAACTGGGCAATGGCCTGATTGTTTCCATTCAGATCCAACGTGGAGGTGCCGTTGACGCGAATGTCGAGGAGTGTGGCTGCCGTAGCTGTGGGGATTACTAACAGCGTGTTTGCGGCGCCGCTGTTGAGGCGCACCGTGCCGCTGTTTATGACCAGTCCGCTGCCGCCTGTGAAGTACTGCCGGGAATTCAACTGCAGCACTCCATCGCCCGCCTTCACCATCCCGCCAGTACTCACCACGCTTCCGGTAAGATTTAACGAACCACCAGCCACGACCTGGGCGTAGAGCGTGCCTGTGCCAATCGCTCCGGCCGAAAGCAACGGGACGTTCACGGATTCAACCCCGGCCAGCGCCAGAAGCCCACCGGAGTTGAGGTTCAACTGGGTGCGTTCTTGCAGGGCACCCGAGGCGAGCCCCAGGCTGACACCGGAAAACAGCGTGAGGCTGTTCATGAGCACGGTGGAGAAGACGGTCTGGGAGGAGGAAAGTCCCACGTTCTGCAGAGCTCCTGTGGCGGTGAGCGTGCCCACGGAGGCGGAGGCGAGCAACTCAGAGGCGAGCAGGGGGCGCAGCCCGGAGCTGCCAGAGGTGAGGAACCCGGTGCCTGTCCCCGTGGCGGAGGTATCGCCCAAGATGTCGGCCCGGATGCTCATGGTGAGGGGACTGGTGCCCCAGGAGCCGCCGCCGCCTACCAGATTGGGTGTGGTGACATTAACGGAAGCCGTGCCTGTGGACAGAGGATAGAGACCCAGATTGTCCCCGCGTAGCAGCAGGCTGCTGGTCGAACTTTGCGCGCTCAGCGTGGTCGCCGCAAAGTTCAGGGAGCCGGCGTTTGTTCTCAGGGTGACCACACCGCCGCCATCACCGGGGGTGAGGGTCGCGATGGTTTCGCTCACGGGGGTGGAGGCATTGCCCGTCAGCCATAGTTCCCCGCCCTGGGGAGTCAGCGTGGTGTTGTTGGCACCCATCAGCGTCGGGCCGCCGAGGCGGTTGTTGGCGGCCTGCGTGGTGTTGTCCAGCAACAGGGTGCCGCGTTGCAGGTTATAAGTGGCAAAGGCGAGGCTGCCCGCGCCTGAGAGGCTCACGCTTCCGCCCGCGAGGGTCAGTGTTGAAAGGAGCGAAGCGGTGCTATTGCCGGTGAGGCTCCAGTTGCCGGAACCCACCTTCTTCACATTGAGCAAACCGCTGCTGAAGTCGCTGGAGAAAGTTCCCGAGAAGATGCCGCTGGTGTTGTCACCGCCGGTCACCATAGTGCCCGTGGAACTCGTGCTGAAGTTTTTGATCGTGCCGGAGCCCACCACCGAACCGATCAGCAGATTGGTCAGGCCGCGCATATCGAGGGTGGTGCCGGCGGCGAGGTTCAACGTGGAGAGGCCGTAGTTGGAGGGCTGTCCCAAGACCACTTCGCCGGCGTTGATATTAAAGGTATTCGCCAGATAACTCACACCACCGAGGGAAAGGACTCCGGCGCCTATTTTATTAATGCTGCCGGAGGAAAGAATCGTCGCGTTGAGCGCAAGACCGATCTGGCCATTGCTGCCAAGCACCGTGGTATCGCGCACCGGATCGACCTGAATATTCAGGGCGCTCCCGTTCCACATCAAGTTGCCCAGCAGGACTGGAATTGAGCGGGGGTCATCCAGCTTGGTAGCGGTGATGGAGCCCGAAGAAAGAGTCAGGATGCCGGCCCCTGTTTGGAGGTAGGGTCCGGATCCAGCGCCGCCGCCCTGCGCTTCAAAGACGAGGTTGTTAATCGTTTCGTTGAACCCGTTCAAATTCCAGAGACCGCCGCCCCGGAGCTTGACCTGGGCGGTATCCGCAATCTGGTTGGAGCGGTAGTTCGAGACCGTCACGTTGCTCATCGTATCCGTGCCTACATTGTTGCCGCTGGTGACGCTGAGGTCGCCGGGGATGGCGTTGAGGGGGGCGTTGAGGGTGGTGGTAATCCCGTTGACGTAGGTGGTCCCGGAGAAGGTGTTGCCAGGGCCTATCAGAAGGGAAAGAGGGATGTAGCCGTAGAGACTGGGGACCGTGGCGGTGCCCGTGGCAGCGGCAGACATCAGGATCTGAGTGGCGCTCAGAATGGAGGAGATGTTGCCACTAACAAAGGACGTTCCTGCGAGCAACATCCCGGGCGCAAGGCCTGCGGTGGAGGGGACGGTCAAGATGGCGGAGCCGCTGGTGAGGGAGCCGCCCGCAATGGAGTAGGTGCCGGCGGTGGTGGCGCTCAGGGAAAGCGTTAGCGTCGAGCCCGAGACGGAGCGAACGGTGGCGCCGGAGGGAATCAGAGGCCCGGAAATGGACATACCCGGCTTGAGATTGTAGTAAGCGGCTGAGTTGGCGAGATTCACAGTCAGGAAGCTGCCCGAGGTCATCACGCTGGAAATGGTGCCACCCACGGCGATCCCCCCGCCGGCGAGGGTGATGGCGCCACCCTGCACCCCCATGGAATCCAGCACCAACGAGAGCGTTCCGCCGGCGCCGCCGGAAGGGTTGTTGATGATCCGGGAGTTAAGGGTCATCGTGTTGCTGGCGTTGTGAACAAACAGTTCATCGGTTCCCGAAGTGATGGAACCGGTGAGGAGCTGGGCTCCGATGGTTTTGCTTACATTCAGATTGCCCCCCAGAATCCCGCCGGTGGTGATCGTCAGAACATCGCTGGCGGAGGCAAAATTCACTGCCATGTTTGCGTTTTTTGTCATGGTCAGCGAGTTGATGCTGGTGCCGCCGGTGAGCACGGTGTCGGTTCCGCCAATGGCCAGGTTGCGGCCCACTGTGCTTTTTGCCAGCCCAGCGAAGGAGGTGACCAACATCGGCGTGGTGAGCATGCGAATCCCCGTGGCGGGATCGTAGGTGGCAAACTCGTATTGGCTTCCCGTCTGGCCAGTCACATAACCATCGCTGATTCCCGTCGCCGTGGCCCAGCCGCCGAGGATGCCGCCGGTCAGGGTGCGGTCTGCAGGCGCCGTAATGGTGAAGTTGGGGTTGTCTCCGGGGGAACCGTTTGCCGCGAGGAAATTGAGGGTGGCTCCGGTGGAACGGGTGAGGCTGGCGAGTGTCACCAAACTGGAGCCGAAGCCGCTATTACCCACATTTTGCCGGATCACGCTGGCGCCGCCTGCGAGGGAAACCGGTCCGATACGGATGACGCCATCGGTCCCGCTGCGGCTGTTGTAGGCGAACGCGCCGCCATCGAGGGTGAGCAGCGTGCCGGAGCCGATGCGGCTGGGGAGCGCCTGGATGCCTGAATCGTCCCACACCAACGCAGCGTTGCGCACGGTGATGCCGGAGGTGGCGGTGAGGGCGCCTTGGTCGAGGAGGGTGAGGGCGCCGCCCATTACGGTGGTGGAACCGGTGTAGGTATTGATGGAACGCAGGTTGAGGCTCTGACCGGTGGAAGCGGTCTTGTACAGGTTAAGATTACCCGTGATCTGGCCGGCGAAATCACGCTGGCCGTTTAGCATGGTGATAAAATCTACAGTCGTGCCAGTGCTGGAGTTTGTAAGAACTCCGCCAGTCCCAGGAAGCGTTGACGTCGGGGCAGTGGCGAATAAATTGCCGGCCAGCATCGTTTTACCATTGAGATCCAGCGTGGCGCCCGGATTGACGTTAATGTCGTTCGCGTTCGTGCTTGTGGCTGGGTTATTCACTGCGGGTTGCGGTGTCGAAAATTTATAGAGGATGGGATTCAGGGAGGGTGCGTTGGCGCCGAACTGGAGAGTGCCAAGGTTGAGGGCCGTTGTGCCGGTGAAGGAGTTGTAGGCGCCATTGAGAACCAGCGTGCCTTCGCCGCCCTTGGTGAAGCCGCCGGTGGTTGGAGTCAGCGCGCCCCCAAGCGGCAGATTGAGGGTCAGCGTGGTGGCGTCGCCGGCGGTTTGGAAAATAAACTCTCGGTTGGAGCCAGCATTGAGGACCCCTGCGCCGCTGGTGCCTGCATTAATGCTGCTGCTCAGCGTGGCGAGCACGCCGCCGCTGTCGACGTTGAGAACCCTGTTGAGGTCCAGCGTGAGGGTTCCGCCCGTGGCAGAAGAACCGCCGAAGGTCAGCGAGTTGACCAAGGTGCTGCTTAGCGTGGGGGTGGGCGCACCCGGGGTGAGACTCGAATTATTGGTCAACCAGACGTTGGTGTTTGCGGTCAGGGTGAGCGTGCCTTCGGTGGCCAGATTCATGGGCCGCACTCCCAAGTACGCCACATTGGGTTCAGAAACCGCGAAACTCGTACCGGAGGTCCCACCGCCCACCAGCAGCCAGGGGACGATGCCGCGGTTGATGGTGCCGTTCGCGCCAGTCTGACCAAGGGTCCCGGCGGCTGTCGTCAGTGTCAACCCTGCCCAAGTGCCGCCCGTGGTGACCACGCCGCGCACAAGCCCGGTGGCCTGGTTGGCTCGGGTCAGAGACGCCGTCGACACAAACTGCAAAGATCCCCCGTTGGTTTGAAGCGTCACCAAGTTGAACCCGCTGGAGAAGGTCAAGTTTCCGCCTCCGATATTTTCAGACATTGCAGCGGTACCACCCATGAGTTCAAAACCGGCGGCATTCAGACTCAGCGTCCTGCCACTGCCAATCCTGGATCCCGAGACCGTGCCGGTATTAAGCAGACGCAGGATGTTGCCCATAGCCAAGCCAGTGACGGTGCCCATGGTGAGAGTGGTATTTCCGCCCGAGCCGGTCTGGCCGGAGCCGTTCACGATCACGAGTCCTTCGTTGATGGTGAGACCGCTCTGAGAGTTGGTACCGCTCAAGACCAGTGTGCCTGCTCCCACCTTGGTGAGCAGGAAGGCGCCGCTGATGGTGCCGGAGATCGTCAGGCTGCCGCCTTGGGTTACGCCACTGAGGCCATTGACGTAATTGCTGCCGATGCTGGACGCCGCCGCCAAGATCAACGAACCGCCTAAGGTGGCGTTGCTGGTGGAGGTGTTGATGAGCGCCCCCAGCGCACTGGCGGTGCCTGAGTTGAGCACTCCAACTCCGGCGCCCGTATAACCCGCTCCGCTCAAATTGATCGGCTGGTTGGTGGTCTGGCCATTGAGATCCAGAACGGCCCCGCTGGCGATCGTGGTGAGCGGCGAGATTCCGAGTGCCTGCGCGGATCCCAGGCGGAGAACCCCGGAGCCCACGTAGAGGCTGCCCGAGATAGTGTTGGAACCAGAGAGCGTGAGAATATCGGGCGCCACTTTATAGAGGAGCGTGCCGGAACTGACCGAGCCTGCGAGCACGCCGCTGAGAGTGATGTCGCCAAAGCCGCCAATGCTGGAGAGGGTGCCGAGGGTCAAGGCCCCTGCGTAACTGCCCAGCACGGAAGCGCTGTTCCACAAGGCGGCGGTGGAGTTGGTGGCGAAGTTTGACGCTCCTGTTCCCGTAAGGAGCACATTACCAGAGAGGGCGGATTGCCCGTTCAAATCGAGGGTAGCGTATGCCGCAGCGGCCGTCAGGTTGATCACGCGCAGAGTGCCTGCCGTCGCCGTGCCGGAAACCGTGAAAGAAGTATTGTTGATGATACTGCTGATGGTCAGACCGGCCGGTAAAAAGCCAACCGTTCCCGCATAAATAGAACCGCCCACCATCAGCCCCAGGCTTGTCACCGTATCCGCACCGGAAAGGGTGACCAGAGAACTGCCGGAGGTCAGCGTTACGGAGCCTGTCGACACGGTCTGCACCCTGCCGATGGTCGTGGAGCCCGAGGAGAGGGCGCTGCTTCCCGCCAGCATCACTACGCCGCCGGAAACATTCAGGTCCCCGGTGAAACCTGGGTTGGAACCGCCCAAGACGAGGATGCCATCCCCGCGCTTGGTGAGGGCGCTTGTTCCGGTGCCGGTTGAGGTGAGGGTGCCGAGCAGCATCAGCGTGCTTGCCGCTTGGGAGGCGCCTTGGGAACCGGTATCGAGCACGACGCCGTTGCCAATGCTGATGGAGCCGCCGAAACCCATCCACCCGCCGGCCAGAGACCCGGCGAGGCCGTTGACCACATTCAGCGTGGAATTATTTTCGAGGGTCAGAGTTCCTGTGGATACCGCCCCAAAGATGGAACCCAATGTATCAATGGTGTCGAGGCTTCCGGCGGAAAGCCGGTAGTTCGTGCTGGTCAGGGCTGCGAGGTTGTAATTATTGGCGGCACTTGGAAGGGCGTTTGCGTAGTAGAGATTGCTGGCAGCGATCGCCTGAAACGCGCCTGGAGTGCCGGACGCCGAGGCGGTGTCCGAGCCGGAATAAAGGAGGCGCTGACCGCCGGCGGTGGTGGCGCCGCTGGTATTCGTCGCTTTGTATGCGATGGTATGCAGGCCGGCGCTGAGGTTGACGCTCCGATTGGGAGTATCGCTCAACCCGTTATTCGTCCCGCCGTTCGCATTGGAGGAAAGCACGGAGTTTCCATCGATGTAGAGGATGATCTGGTCGTCGGCCGCTCCCGTGAAGGTGTAGGTGCCTCCCCTAACGATGTTCAACAAGCCGGTGTAGACGCTCAAGGAATTGCCGAAGTTTGTCGCGGTCGTGGCCGGGCGATTGAGGAAGCCGCCCTCGGAAAGCTGGGAGGCCACTTTCTGGCCAGAGAACCCGAGACCCGAAGCCGCCTGAGAGACGGTGTTAATGGCGGAAGAGGTGGAGGCGAATGCAGCATTGACCCCTCCGACGGCGAACCCGCCACCCGCTAGAGTGCCATTCGCGAGGTACTGGGTGCTGGCTTTAACGACCGTTGGGATCATGCTGTTACCGCCCAGATAAACGGTGCCGGCGATGGCGCTCGCGAGCGCTGAGGAAGTCCCGAGGGTGACCAGATCCGGGAAAAGCAGTTTTCCAAGCCCTACGTTGACCGGTTTGACGCCCGAATAACTGTAAACCAAAACCGTGGTTCCTGCGACCGGGTTGAACTGCACGGCGGAAGTGCCGGCGGATGCTAAATTGTCGATCTGGAGTCCGTAGCTCCCGCTGCTTAGAACGTTGAAAATTTGGCCCCCTGTCATCACGAGGGAGCCTAATTCGATCGTGCTGGAAATGTTCGCGTTGTAAGGCCCCACTTGGACGTTGATGGCCGAGGCGCTCGAACCCGACACGATTTTGGTGTTTTCATAAGAAATCAACGAATTGCTCGCGCTCCCATTATTAAGGAGCTGCAGAAGTCCTGAATTCAGCGTGATGATGCTGTTAGGCGTGGTCGTATACTGAGGGATCGGGTCCACCAGACTGTCCGTCAGGCCACCCAAAACAAGCGTGCCCGCGTTCAACTGGATGCCACCCGTGAAGGTATTGGAATTGAGCAACGACAAAGTCCCGAGGCCCGTCTTGGTGAGGCCCGCTTGCGTTGAGGTCTCTGAAAGGATCCCGCCGAGAGTCAGAATGCCCTGCGGCGCCTCGACGTTAATCGTTCCCAAGCCAGTGTAAGACAACGTCCCGGCTCCATTGAGGGTCAGCGCGTTGAGCCCCCTGAAATTAAGCGTGCCTGCCAGAGTGTAATTATTACCCAGCGTGAAGACCCCGGTGGTGACAAGGGTCGTGCCATCACCCATCGCCAACAGCCCGGTTCCCACAGGGCCCGAGGTCACCGTCGCGCCCACGGCATTGCCTACGCTACTGCCACCGATCACCAGCCCGCCGGCCGAAACGCTCACGCTCCCCGAAAAAGTACTGGCCGTTGAAGAAAGTTGGAGCAGGCCGTTTCCGGTTTTTAGGATGCCGTAACCACCGCTTGTCCCGTTAAAGGTGGAGCCCGACCACTGGTCTGTGATGGCAGCACTGACATTGAGCGTGGGTGTGACACCGGCAATCGTGCTGTTGCCGTTCACCGTGACGGGCGCGATGTCGAAAGTGCGGTTGGCTCCATTGAGTTCGACGACCGAACCGAGCGAGGCCAGCGTGGAGACGGTTGAGGCGTTGGAAGAGGTGGCGGTGATGTCGCCATTAAGTTTGAAAGTGCTCCAAGTTGTGAAGGCCGCGGGATTGGCTAGGTTGGCAACAGCGGGCTGGGAGATCCCAACGGAAGTCCCGTCCGCCCCAATCGAGGTGATAAAGGTGAGCGTCCCCGAGGGAAGGGTGCCGGACAAGGAAATGGGCATCCCGACGGACAAGCCGGCGACCGTGGTCATGGCGATGGTCGTGTCGCCCACGGCGATCGTGCCGGTATAGGGGGCGAAAGTCTGGCCAGTGACCGAGGCCATGGCTGAGCCTGAAAGGAGGACGGTTGTGGAGTCCACCACGCTGGTGATGGTGGTGCCGGCGGGAAGGTTGGGGTTATCAAACGGCATACCGGCGACGAGACCCGCGGTGGAGCTCAAGGTGGCCGTGGAGGAGCCGCTGGTGAGTGCGCCCGTGACGGAGGTCAGACCGCCGCCCAGATTGACGGCGGGACCGGGGCCGCCGTTATTGTTAAACGTAAGCCCGGCAAGCGTGGTGTCGTAAGTGTTGAGATTGAGGATCCCGCCGCCATTGAGGGTGGGGCTCACGGTGGGAGCGATCTGCTTCGGGCCCAGGGCGGAGACGGTGGCATAGTTAAGAATCAGGTCGCCCGCTGGAATCGCGAAGGTGCTGCCATTGGGATTCGCAAGACCAAGTTGAATGGCGCCCGTCTGCCCGGCGTTGCCGTTCAAAACAGTTCCGCCCGTGTAGCTGTTCGCGTTTGATAAAAGCAGGACCGCACTATTAAACGGCGTGTAGACGAGCCGTGTTTGAGCCCCGTAGCCGTTATCCACGATGGCGCTGTTGATGGTTGTCGTGCTGAAGTTGGAGGTCAGGTAGAAATTTGCAGTTCCCGAAGACAACGTTCCACCTGCGGTCAGGCGGCCGTTGCCCAGGGTGCCGCCCAGGGAACGGGTGAAGCCGTTTCCATTGATGACCAGAGCGCCGGAAGTCAGGTTCAGCGTGTCCAAACTGTCCGCGAAACTGATCGTCTGCCCGCTTGCTGTGACGTTGAAAGCGATAGCGTTAAGCGTGTAGGTTCCCGCCCTGGTGGGAATACCCACGTCGGCGATCGCAAAGCTTCCACTAGAGAGCCGGATGTTCTGAGTGGCAACTCCCGTGGTGGGGAGGACGCTTGCATCGTATCCCCGGAAACCGACGGTGTTCAGTGCGGCCACCCCCAACTGGGTATCGTAGGAAAGCAATTCGCCTGCATTCGTGGCGAAAGGCAGGATCCCGTTCACCAGCAACGCCGAACCGTTGATGAATTTCAACCGGGTGGAAGAGCCGAGAGCGCCAACGCTGTTGCTGTACATCGTCGCGTCATTTTGGACAGTGAGTGTCCCGGCCTGGATCTCCAGGGAGCGGACGCCGTTGCCCGCGTTACTGATAGTAAAGAAGTTTTCCCCCTGAGCCAGGGTGATATTTCCCAGCGTTTCAACTACCGCCGTGTTGTCGCGGCCCGTGATTGTCAGATTGCCCCCGCGCAAAGTGATGGGTGCGGAATCGTTGATGCGGTTGTTGAGGAAAGCCTGCCCGCCGTTGGTCAGGGTGAGCGTGGCGTAGTTGAGGTCGATGGAGGACGTGTTGGGAAGGGTCGCGAAATCCGTGAGGTTCAGCCCGCCATAGTTAACCAGCGTGGAGCCTGAGTACGTGTTGGGGGAATAGAAGTTGATTGGCTGGCTGCCGGTTTTGTTAAAGCTGATCTGGCCGGAGATATTCCCCCCCCAGTTGTCCCCGTTCTGCGTCGCGTAGACCAAGGTGGCTGGAGTCGCCGAGGTAATCACGCCACCCGCGCCCTGGCCTGCGCTGTTGTTCGGACTGCGCAACAGACCGATCAGCTGGCTGTTGCCATTCAGGTCCAAGGTGGCGCCGGGCGCGATATCCAGATACTGGCCGTTATTGCCGCCCTGGACACCCTGCCACAGCGTGTTTGTGCCGCCATTCAGCACCACCGTGCCTCCCGCAATGGTGAAGTAATTTCCTGTACTCGTGTTGAAGAACTGCCGTGTGTTGATGTTCAGCGTTCCGGCCAGACCCTTTGTAACGTTGCCACTGTATACCAACGCGGCGTTCAGGTTCAGCGTGGAGCCTGCATCCACCAAGAGCGCGGCTTCAGCGCCAGTCGTAATCAGCGGGGCATTTCCGGCGAGGGCGAGCGCCGCATTTCCCAGAGTCGCTACGGTGCCGCCTGTGACCAGGATATTGCCTGAGACAACGTTCAACGCCAGACCACCCGCAGCCGCGAAATTTAAGCCAACCGCAGCACCCGTCCCTGCGAGCAGAAGCGAATTGAGGAATTTTCCGGGGACACCCGGGCTGGCCAGATCCGTGGAGTTGCCGGTGAGCTTGAGGTTGTAATTGATGGTGGTGGTGTCGAGTGCATTGAACCCCGTGCTTCCAGAGGTGCCAGCCACCGACAAAAGCGTCCCAAGGCTCAGGTTGATGCTGCCGGCACTCGCCGGATAGACGAAGGGCACGATCGCAACGCCCCCGGAGAGGGTCTGGGTGCCGGCAAAACTCGTGCCGCTAGGGTCGATCACAACGCCCCTTGCAAGGAGGCCGCCTGTGAGGGTTGGGGCCGAGCTGAAGCGGATGGACTGTGCCGTGCTTAACAGCGTGCCGCTTTGGAAGGTCAGCAAGCCGCCCCCGCCCAGATTCAATGAGGCAAACCCAAGCGTGCCCGCGACGGCGCCCGCATTTGCGAAGTTCACAACATTGTTGCCAAAGGAAGTGGTTAGGCCACCTAGCGTTTCACTCGAAACGGAAGTGCCGCTGGCAATGTAGGACAAAGTGCCACTCACGAGTGTGGGAACGCGGCCGCCAAGGCGGTTTGTCAGGGCAAGGGTGCCGGAATCGTTGAGCAGCACGGTGGCGCCGGGGTTGACGTTCAGAGCGCCCGTGCCGCCCAGCACTCCCGCTCCAACCAGCGAGAAAGTGCCAGCGTTGACGGTCAAGCCGCCCACAAAATTTGCGTATGGCGCGGCAATGCTGGCCAACCCGGTGCCCCATTTGGTGAGACTGCTGGGCAATGCAAAGGAATTCATTGTACCGGTGAGGAAGAGCGACCCACTACCGGAAAAGGACAGTCCAACCGCTCCCGTCAGGCTGCCGGACAGCGTCAGCGTCGCGCCCGCGTCCGCCCCGATGGTCGGGCTATTGGCAAGCGTGACGGTGCCGGACAACACGTTAGTGCCGGTGTAGGCCTCGATGGCGCCTGCAAAATTAACGCCCGAGCTGTTAATGGTGATCGGTTCTGCAAGCGAGACGGCCCCTAGTTGCAGGGCCGTACCGACCGTATTATTGACGGTTGTGGCACCCAGCGTCGAACCCAGGGCGTTGGCGTTAGAGATTAGGCCGACCCCGGCGTTGATCGTGAAAGCTCCGTCCCAGCCCGTATTGTCGGCGGAAAGCTGGAGGGTGCCGTTGTCGTTTTTCTGGAGGGCATTGGTGCCGGCGCTCAACCCAAACGCGCGGCTTAAATTCAGGGTGTTGCCCACCGTCACGTCCATGCCCGAGGAGACCGCGTTGAGATAGACCGTCTTGTCCAACGTAAAGCTGCCGGTCGCGCGCAGGCCCTGCGTGGTGCTGTTCGTCGAGAGACGGATTGTCCCGGACTGGCCGAGCGCGTTCTGGGTGCCGATCTGCAAAATCCCACCCGTGATATCGACGATGGTGTTCGCTCCCCCAAACGTGTTGCCCATGCCCGAAAGCACCAATGCCCCGGGACCCGCCTTGGTAAGCGCCACGCTGCCCGCCGTAGTGGCTCCACCGGAAAGCGAACCGCTCAAAGTGAGGCCCTGGACAATATCGGAGGCGGAGGCAATGCTGACGGTGAATGTTCCCCCGGCAATCGCACCCACCGTAGCGAGGATGATATTATCGGCCAGTAGCAACCCGTAGTTATTGTTATTGGTAAGATTCAACCCGTAGGCGAGACCCGGAGACGTAAAGGAGGCGGGTGCCACGGTCTTATTGAGAGCCTGGTTAAAAAGTTGCGTCTGGCTTGAGCGGCCGATGGTCAGCGTGGGCGCGATGGCGGTGGCCGTTGCGGACACGAGCGTGGAATAATACGTGACCGCTCCCAGGGGAATACTGTTGGTGGCTGCAGTGCCATCGCCATCCGTATAAAGGGTGAGGTTGGTGCCGCCGCTGATGGTGATCGGCGCGCTGGCACCGATCCCTGTCAGGTTAATGCTCAAGTTGCCCAGACCTGTTTTGGTAATGGACGTAACCCCAGCCATGGAAGTTTGACCCGTCAGAATGGCGGTCATGTTTGGGTGGGGGATGCTCAGATTTAGCGGGCCGGAGGCGTACGTGAGCGTACCGCTCAGGGTCAGGCTGGAAGTGTTCCCTCCGGTGAGTTTATCAAAAACAACGCTGTTATTCTGAAAAAACACTGGGTTCACCAGGGAACGGGCCTGCCCGTCATCGGCCAAAAGGCGGGTATCTGCAACCACGGTGAGAGAGCCCGTGCCAAGCGGGCCGGTGAAGGTTGGGGTCGCCGTATTCAAACCCGTTCCGAGTAAAAACCAATTCGTGGTGGTGACGCTCGTGTTTGTCCCAAAGGCAAGACCGCCGGCGCCAAGCGTCACGCCGCCGCCAAAGGTGCTTGCACTGCTGCTTAGCTGCAGGACGCCAGCACCGGCTTTCAGGATGGACACCCCAGTGCCGGTGATTGTGCCGCTGATATTAAGGGAAGCCGCCGTCTGCGTATAAGTGGAGCCGTTGAGTTGAATGGCACCGATTGAGAAAATACTGGTGCCCGCTTTCAGTGCCAGTGAGCCCGCCTGGATCACCGGCACAAGTGCGGCATCCTGCGAAGTGACGGTGATGGCGGAGAGGGTGCCGAGGGTCAGGGTGCCGCCCAGGTTGAGGGCAGGGGCGCTGCTGCTGCCAAAATTATTGAACGTAATGCTATTGAGGGTGTTGTCTCCGAAGAGGGTAAGTATGGCGTTGTTGTTGAGGGTCACCGTATTAGAGGCTTCGATCTGGCCCTGGTTGGCGGCCATGGCAACCGTGGCGTTCGTGATCGTCAGGCCGCCCTTAGGAATCACAACGACTCCGGCAGTCCCCCCCAAGGTCAGCAAGCCCTGGGAAACCGTGGTGCCGCCGGAGTAGGCGTTGGCCGCGGTCAATGTGAGTGCGCCCGCTCCGGATTTAAGCAGCGCCAGAGTGGCGGACCCCGACCCCTGGACTCTTTTGAGATCCATCAGGACCGCATTGATGGTCACGGTGTTTTGATTGTTGTAAACCACGAGCTCCTTCACGCCGGAAATGGCGTTCCCACCGGCTGTAAGAATGCCCGCGATGGTACCTGTGCCGATGGTCGTGGCCGCAGCGTCGTTTGAGCGCAACAAGCCGCCGAGTTCTAGGTTGAGCGCGTCGCTGGCGTTGTTAAAGGCGATGTCGTTCTGGTAATTCCCTCCGATACGGAGCATGGCCGTCATCGTACCACCGGCGATAAGCGTGGTCGTGCCTGCGGCGGCCCCTACCGAGGTGGCAATTAGGTTGGTGATCCTGCCCGAGCCAAAGAGACCGTCGTAGCCGATGTATCCCCCCTGGCCCACCGTGCCAACTCCACTGAAGGTGCTGTACGCCGCGTAATCCGTGGAATTGGTGATGGCCCATGCCCCTAGGAGCCCGGGTGCCACCTGCGTTGGCTCCTCGGAAAGAAAGAGGCGGCTGTAGTTCCCGAGCAGCCCGAGATTTGCAGTTGCAAAGTTCACCGTCGCTCCTGCAGCGCGCGTGAGGCTGGCGAGCGTCATTTCGGCGGACCAGTACATGGGAGTGGTACCGCCGTTTGCCGCAGTCGCAATTGTAATGGTGTTGGCGCCAATCGCTGCCGTGACGGCGCCCAGTGTTTCGGTGGCGGCGGCCTTGACTCGGCCGTTGAGGGTGATCGCACCAGTGCGCAGCATGATCGGAGCGGTGTCGCTGACGCGGTTGTTGTTTTGGGTTTGAAGGCTGTTTTGGTTGTTCAGCGAGAGGGTGGCGGTATTGAGTTCGATTTCGGACGTGTTGAGCAATGTCGCGTCGTTTTCCAAGTTCAGCGTATTTCCCGAGCGGATCGTGCGCCCCGTGTACGTTTGGGCACTTTCGAGCGTCGTCGCGGCGTTGCCAACCATGGCAAACCCGAGGCTTCCGGTGAGTTGTCCCGCAAAGGTTCCGCCGCCTGAGGAGACCAGCAAACCTGTGCCGCCACTGGAGAGAACGGTTCCCCCAGTGCCGGGCAGGAACCCCGGCGAACTAAACGCGTTGACGTACTGGATATTGCCCGCAAGATCCAGAGTTGCCCCGAGACCAAGGCGGAGCGTTTGGCCGGGCTGGAGGGTGTTGAGTCCGGCGTTTAGGGTGAGCGTTCCTGCGGCGACCACCGTTTCACTGCCCACGAAATTCTGCGCGTTCAGGTTTAAATTGCCGGCCTGAACCTTCACCAGGCCGGTATTGCCTGTCAGCGCTGCGTTCAGGTTGAGGGTCGACCCCTGAGCCACATTAACGTACAGGGGCAACGTGGGTGAAGCCAGTTGCGTAAAGCTCAGAGTGCTGCTGCCTCCGACTGCCAGCAAAGCGCCTCCCGCCAGCGCCAGAACCGTTCCGGGGGCACCCTCCGAAATGAGCGTCCCCGACACCCTCAGGGCGTTCAGCGTGCGCGAGGTGCTCAAAACCGTCCCGGACGTGATGTTGCCGGAGTCTGTCGAGGAAAGCTGGTTCAGCGAATTGGCAGAATACCCCATGAAGGCCGTGAACCCGTTGGTGAGGTCGTACGTGGCCAGCGAGCCGGGGATGATGACCCGGTTCAGCACGCTGAGCATCAAGTTGGCCGTGCCGGTGGAAAGCACTTTGTTCGTGGAAGCCAGACCGCTGACCGCGCTCAAATCCAGCGAGGAGCCTGGGTTGGCGGTGAGTGTAACACCTGCCAGAACGAGGCTGCCTGCTCCAGTCATCTTGAGCAAGGCAGGGGTCTGGTTGGCGGTGATGCTGCCGAGCGAAATGGTGCCGCTGTTGGCGGTGAGCTCCAAAAGGCCGCCGGTGAGGGTGAGGAGCGTCCCCGAGCCCAGGCGGCCGGCTGTATTGACGCCGCCACTGTCGTCCAGGCGCAGGGTCCCGCCGGCAAACAGGCTGACGCCGCTGGCGTTGTTCACGGTTCCACCGGACACTCCGCTCAAAACAACCAGCCCCCGGTTGAGGGTGAGGGCTCCGGTGAAGAGGTTGGCGCCCGTCAGAGAAAGGGTGCCTGTGCCTTGGAATGTCGGGCCGCCCGCACCGTAAATCGTGCCACTGACAAGCGTGTTCGAAGCGCCTTGAAAAAAGGAGGTGGTGGCGAAGTTCGAGGAGCCGGAGACAATCAAGGAGCTATTGGTGAGGTCGTTCTGAAGGATTTTGCCGCCGCCGGTGAGGGTGCCTGCAAACTCGATGCTACTCGTGCCTGAAACAACCGCGGGATCACCCCCGAGCGTCACCGGGTTGAGCAGGGCGCTAGCGCCGGTCATGGCGTAGTTGGAACGGAGTTCGCCGCCGCCGAAGGTGAAGGTGTTAGTCCCCACACCGAGGGCACTGCTGGTGCCGGCAAGCACGCTTGGATTATCCAGAAGCAGGGAGCCCTGGTACAGGGCCACTCCGCCGGTAAAGGTGTTGCTGCCCCCTAGCAAGACATACGCGTTGTTGGCAACGCTGACATTCAAGCCTGTGGACGAGACAGCCGTACCACCGGTGGAAATCACGCCAGAAAAAACAGTGGATCCATACCCTCGGATGCTCAGCGTTCGTGCCGTTGCATCTGCCTGCTGGTTCACAAAATTTGCGACTCTCAAAACCGCCCCGTTCTCCATGGAATTGTTCAATGTCCAGGGGTTACCCGCTTGACCGAACAGAGTACCCGTCAGCGTGATGTTGGAGGTGCCAGCGAACAAACCGATTGCGTTTTGGTTAATCGTAAAGGCTTTGCCAGTGTCAAGTACCCCTCCATAGGCGAATACGCCACCATAGCTTAGGTTTACGCCTGCAGTACCGATACCATTCGCATTAAGCCCCAGCAAACCGCCATTGACCGTCAATGCGCCCGTGAACGTATTCGGCGTGGGGGGTGCAAGCACCCAGACGCCGCCATCGGACTTCGTCACCGAGAGCACATTAGAGGTGTTGTCGACGAGGTTCCCCGTGATCATGTTGTTATCCGAATTATAGCCGCGCAGCATCAGCGTTTTGTTCGCACCCGTCGACTTGTTGTCCATGTTGGTGAGCACCAGCGCCCCGCTTCCTGAGGCGTCGATGACAACGTTTCCACCCCCGGCGGTGTTTCCTAAAGAAACCGTGCGGGTGACCACCTCGCCCGCCCCCACGTAAAGCAGGTTTACCGCGGTACCACTGTTGCCGAGATACAAAACACCCCGTCCAACGCCACTTCCAATATTCGTCCCGACGCTGCTGGAGGTGGCTCCTTCGGCTCCGATGGAGTTGACAATGAGGGCCCCGTTGGCCAGGACGGTATCGCCCAAATAATTGTTGGCGCCGAACAGGATCAGGTTACCAGCGCCCGTTTTGGTGAGGGTGACCGCGCCCAAGGCGTTTGTGATGCCGCCGCTAAGGGCACCGGAAATAGTCGCAAAATCCGTGGCAGTATTCGCATTGTCGTCCACCTGAATCGTCCGAGGTGCAATTCCGAAGTTCAGGGGGCTGACGATTTCAACTTCCGCAAGAGCTGTGGCGGAATTTAAAACTAAGGTGCTGGTAGAGAAGGCACCGGACCCCATGAACTGAGTGGTGCCACTCCCAAAGTTTAGCGAGAGTTTACTGGCGGCGGCGGCAAACCCGCTAGTGGGACTTGTCAGCTGTACCTGGCCCGGGGCCGTGCCGAACGCCCGGGTGAAGATGCCGGTGGACTGAAAGACGCCCCCCCTGAGTGCGAGGTTGCTGGCCGCCGGCAACGATCCGTCTTGCACCTGTAGGATTCCCTGGGCCACCGTGGTGGTGCCCGAATAGGTGTTGGCGCCGGTCAAAAGCCACTGGCCTGCCCCCGTTTTGGTGAGCGAAAAAACGCCGCCGGCTGGATTATCCCGCAGCGCGAGGTGGATTTCGTTGTCCCCTGTGGAGGTGCCCTGCAGGGTGAGGGTGACCGCTCCTATGCCCGCAAACGCGACGGAGCCGGCGTTAGCGAAGACGAGGGCGGCGTTGTTTGCCGCTCCCCCAGCGAGAGTGTTATTCCCGTAATTTCCGGAGGAATCAATGCCGCCGGACTTTGCCATGGTGAAAAGCCGGTCGGTGGACACGGAGGGAGTCTGCGTGAACTGCGTGAAAGATGAATTGGAGCCGGTGTACTGGAGGATCCCGCCATTGAAAACGAGGTTGGCCGCGTCCTTGGAGGAAGCGCCAATTCCACTGGGGAGGCCTCCATTGGCTAGTGAAGTGACCCCCAGCATGCGACCCCCGCTCAGAATGGTGGGACCTGTGTAAGTGTTGAGTCCGGTGAAAAAAGAGGTGTTAGAATTTCCGTTACTGATCACAGAAACCGAACCGGTGCCACTGTTTTGAATGACCCCAGAAAAAACCGAGGTGGTGGAAGAAAAAGAGGTGCCAAAAGAAAGGGCGGTGTTGACGACGCTTAGACTGTCGACGGTACCCGCCCCCGAAAGAAGCCCCAGATTGAGTTGCCGCATCAAGGGGCCTCCCGTGTAGAGGAGAGACGGCGACCCAGCGCCAGCGACGTCTAGGAGCGCGTTTTGTCGTACAACGGTGAAGGCATTGGCGGCGGGGTTACCGAGTGGGGAAACGATGGTGCCGGCCATAAACGAGCGCGTCCCCGAGGCCGTCAGGGATCCCCCGGTTAGCGTCAAGGTGCCTGCGACTTGAAGTGGATCTGAAAGAATCGATTGAATGGTCATCCCCACTGGAATCCCTTCTCCGGCCACACTCATCCCCACTGCCAAACCAGAAGTATCACGCGCAAAGATGGCCCAAGTACCGCTTGCTGGGATTCCCCAAGTGCCGGCAACGAAGGAGAGGGAGCCAGTCCCAAAGACGGCGCCCCGAGTGATTAGACGAAGCGTTCCGGCGTTGACCGTGGTATGTCCGCTGTAACTATTCGTGCCGTCCACCACCAGTATCCCAGTTCCGCCCTTGGTAAGACTACCGGCTCCCTCCGCGATTTGACTGCTAACGGTCAGAGCGTTGGCGCTTGAGCTGCCGTTCACCGTGATCATGATTTCCGGACTTACGATCGGAGCAATGATCTTGAAGTTGACGATGGAAAACGGCCCCGTCGAGTTGTCGAACAAAAGCCCGCCGCCATCCAACTGCAAAGCCCCTCCCAGTGCCAGCGTGCCGGAAGCGGCAATTTTTAAAGTGTTAATCCTCTGCGGAAACGCCGAGGCCGTACCCGTGGTAAGCCGGTAATCGTAATTTGGATTCCCCGGCCATTGCGGCAGGTAATCGCGGTACGCCGCGATGGCCACGGTTCCCCCAACAAGCAGCCTTGCGAAGTCGACCCCGTTGACCGTTGCCCATCCCAGACCCACACTTTGAAGTGTTCCGATATTGATCTGCCCGGAGCCCATTTGAAAATCCGCAGTGGCCCCAACGGCGCGCCCACCCTGGCCAAAAGTCAGCGTGCCGCCGTTGGTGAGAGCAACGACGCTCTGCCCCGCACTAAAGATGAGCGTTCCCGCTGTTTCCTGGCTCGTGCCGCCAATGGCCACGTATGCCACGTATTCAAGGCGGCCGCCCGCCGTTTGGCGGCCGAGACCGGGGGTGATGGAATCCGCCACAAAATTAACTCCGCCAGTGGAGTCGTTCAGAAGATTTACCGAGCTTGAAGTAGCCTGAAGGCGCATGGTGCCAGCGGAGATCGAAAGGTTCCCGCTGAATGCAGCAAGGGAGCCAAAGGTAATCATGGTACCGGAGGAGAGAGCGGCCGTGGTCGCGGAGAGCCAAAGCGTGTTGCCATTGATGGCCATGACCGTTCCAAGTGCAGCGCCAGTGGGTCCATTCACGGTCATCCCGGGGACGAGGGACGCAGAGGTCACAGCAGAAAGGCCGGTTCCCGCATCCAAGATCACTGGGTTGGAGAGCGTCAGCAGACTGCCGCCCGAAATGCTCTGGATGGTTGTGCCGGGGGGGATGCTGTTGGGACTGCCACCCGAGACGGGCATTCCCACGTAAAGATGTTGGGTGCCGCCGGCTGCCAGTAGAATTTGAGTCAAGCCTAGGAGGGTTCCCGTGCTCAGCGTGATGGAGTTTCCAAAGAACAAAGTCCCGCTGCTGCCAGACGTGCCGCCTAGGATGGACGAAATAACTCCGCTCGTTCCGCCCCCCACGATCGTCATTCCCGGAGAAAGGTTCACGGTGCTGCTCACGAGCAAGGAAGTGCCGCTGATCAAGAACGTGCCCGACGTGTACTGGAGCGCATCCAGAGTCAGAACCGTCCCGCTGCTTAATGTGATGGGACTTGTAAAGGTCAGGCTGCCCCCGCTAATGGCGCCAATCACCCCCGTAGTCCCCCCCCCAATCACCGTCATTCCAGGAGAGAGATTTTCGGTGCTACTGACCGGAAGGGTGATGCCATTCAGGAGCGAATCGGATGCGGTGAAAGTCCCAGCCCCGCTCAGGAGCGAACCGGCCGCTGTGAATTGCAGCGCTCCCAAAGTCAGAACCGTTCCGCTGCTTAACGTGATGGGGCTTGAAAAAATAAGACTGCCCCCGCTGATGGCCGAAATCGTTCCCTGGGTACCGCCGCCCACGATCAGCATTCCCGGGAATAGATTGACCGTGCTGCTGACTAGAAGGGAGGTGCCGCCGCTCAGGAGCGACCCCGACGAAGTAAAAAATCCCACGCTCAACCCGATGCTCCCGCTGCTCAACGTGCTCAGGGTGAGGGTGCCTGTGTTTGCAGCATTGCCGAGGGAGGAAAAAACCGTGCCGCCGTACAAGCGCTGCGTGGCCTGGGGCGCGTACACCCAAAGGCCGCTATCCGCCTTGTAAATGGAGGTGGAGCCCCCCAGCTCGCTGATCAGCCCCGAAATGCTGTTTGCGGATTCGTTGGTGCCGCCCAAAACAAGCGTCTTCGCTCCACCAGCCCCTGCGACCACTCCGCTGGTAAACGCCAGGCTGCCTCCCGACTGGTTGGCGAGGAGAATCGCGTTGCCCGTCGTGCCGGCCATGTTCACCAATCTAGAGGTTGTTTCGCCGCTGGTTCCGGCATAACTCAACGCGCCCCCGTTGATGGAAATTCCTCCAAACTGCGTCGCCGAGTCGTTAAGCACCGCGAGTGTTCCCACCTGAAGGACGCCTCCAGAGAGGGAGGCTGTGCCGTTTAACCCACCGGCACTGGTGGTGCCCGTGAGGATCACAAGCCCCTGGCTCGATTTAGCGATGCCGGCCAGGTATCCCGACACTAATGTCGTCGACATGGTTCCGTTCCATACGGTGTCCCCGTTGCCCGAGAAAGCGAGCTGTCGAAAGCCATCCGTTCCACCGACGGGCGCCGGGCCGTTGAGCGTGACAAGACCGTTCGTGTTATTGGTAAAGGTTGAATTGCCACCAGCGCCAGCCGCAGTCAAAGCGCTGCTTCCAGACCCGATAGTCATCCCGTAACCATTTCGACCGCCGATGGTTAAAGCTCTATTTGCGACCGTGCTCAGGGTGCCCATCGCCACGTTTTGCGCCATTCCGCCACCTCCCACAGCCCGGTCCAAAAAGACCGTCCCGCTGCTATTCTGAAGAGAAATTGTTTTGGAGGTAAAGCTCGGGATGGTCAGAGCATCCGCGCGTATTTCCAGAATTCCTCCGTTAAACTCGACGTTGGCGCCGCCGGCGTTCATGCCCAGCGCGCGGCCATCGGAGACACGCACCGTGGTATTCCCGGAGATTCTCACCGATGACAGGAAGCTGTTGGTTGTGTTTTGCAACCAAAGGGTGGAGGGAAGCACCGTGGCCAATTTTTCCATCTTCTGCGTGGTTTGCTCGAAACTACTGATGGACCCGGCCATGATAATGTTCCCATTCCCAGCTAAATACACCGCTTGGGTCTGTCCGAGGGAAAGCGGCCCGGTGAGGGTCGTATTTCCATAGGCGGCGGCCAAAAGGGCGCTGCCGGTCGGATTTCCCAGCATGATGGCCCCCGAAAAGGTATTGTTGCCAAGGGAGAGAAGCACCGCGCCCCCACTGTAAGCGGTGGCGCCGCGGCCGGCGAGGGACAGGGACTGCGGGACCGAGGTTCCGGCAAGACCGCCATCCACCACCAGCATCCCGCCCTGAAAGCCCGGCTGTAGCAATCCTGTGACCACCACTGGGTTGTTGGCGGCCCCGAGTTGGCTGCCGTTGCCCACCACCAAGACGCCGCTTTTGATCTGGACGCCGCCGGAAAGCGAGTTGGAGCCGAGCAAGGTCTGGGTGCCAAGGCCGGCCTTGATAAGGCCGCCGCCGACAGAGAGGCTGCCGCTTAAGATGCCCGAGGCGTTGTCCGCCCCCAGGGTGAGCCGGTAGGTCCCGCTGGAAACGGATCCGGCTCCTGCCAAGGTTCCAAGGGTCTCCACCCCCCCAAGGATCAGCGAGGCGCCAAGAGCTACCGTGACGGCCGAATTATCAGGCAGCACATTGGAAGCGCCGGTGGAGAGAGTTCCGGCAAGGATCTGGGTCGCGCCGGAGTATCTATTGGCTCCCGTGAGAAGGAGAAGGCCGGCGCCGGCCTTGGTGAGGCCGCCGGTTCCTCCGATCAACGGGTTCGCGATAGACAACGTGTTGGAGCGGCCGATGTTCAGAAATAATTCGTTGGAAGAACCGGCACTAAAAAGCCCCGTACCGGTGATGGAATAGCGCCGACCGGCTCCTTCGGGGTACAGGAGGCCGCCCGCAGGGGTGAAAGTGAGGGCCGAAGCGCCTAGATTGAGGACGTCGGTGCTCGTGAGAGGGGCGATGGTGAGAGAGTTTACATTCAGCGGCCCCGTTAGCGCTAAACTGCCGGAGATGGCGTAATTGGCGGTCCCGGAATCCGCGGTGGTGGCGGCAGGCAGGTCGGCAGAACCCGAGAGTCTGCCGATGGTTCCGTTGACAACGCTGGCGAAAGCGGTGCCTCCCACCGTGGCGTAAGCGCCCAAAATGCCATTATTGTTCGTGTCCGTGGTGAAAGTTCCCGAGCCGAGCACAAAATCCAGAAGCCCTCCCCCGGAAGGGCGCGTCAGCGTGCCAAGGTTCATCGCGGCGGTGCCCCCCAACCCCTCTTGGATCATCAGGGTGGTAAAACCCTGCAGAATGGTGCCGCCGGCAAGCGACTGGACGCTTGCCGTACCGGCGGCCCCCAACATTTGGAGAGTTCCGCCCGCAGTGATCAGCGTGGTGGTGCTTGGAAGGACGGAAGAGGAGGATAGAAGCGAAGTGAAATCTAGCACCAGTGTTCCTGCCTGAATGGTGGTCGGCCCAACGTAAGTATTAGAGCCAGACAAGGTAAATGCACCCAAGCCAGCCTTCACAAAAGAGCCGCTGCCGGAGAGGATGCCAGAATACTGAGTGGACAAATTCGAAGCGTTTCCCACAGTGAGTTGAACGGGATTGTCGGAGACTCCCGCCGTGAGGGATACGTTTCCGGTACCTCTCAACCCGGAAAGCGCGTAGGCCGTATAATCATTAAAGTCCAAAGTCCCCGTGGGTTCTATATAGACGGGGCCTGCCGTCAAAGGGGAGCCCAGTTCGCCCCCGACCCCTCCGGCAAGAATCAAAGTACCACTGGATAGGCGGGTGCCTCCTGTGTAGGAGTTGTATGCGAAAAGCTTGAGCAAGCCGCCCCCCTTCAGCTCAAGGGTTCCGTTGGAAATAGCGGCGGTAATACTCAAGGTAGTCGCTGTTGGTTCTCCGATGACGCTGGAGACTTCCAGAGTCAGCGTCCCTCCCCCCATGCTGAGATTTCCCGAAATGAGCCCCGTCGTGTTACTATTCTCACTTGTGGCTATGATTTTGCCAGAGAGGCTCAGCGTTCCCGATTCAGACGCCAGAGTGGCCTGCTGGGCCCCCACATTATTCAGCGTCAAGCTCGCAAATCGGTTGTTTCCTACAAGCGTCAACGTGGAGCCGTTTAGCGTGATCGCGTTCGAGGAGTCCATGAAACTTCCATCTAACTGATTAAAGGTGGCACCTCCATTCAGAGTGAGGCCGCCGCCGGGCAGCTTCGCTCCCTGGGCTAAGGTCAGCGTGGCGGCGTCCAAAACAGTCCCGCCCGTATAACTATTTTTTCCGCTGGCAAGCACGTAAGCGGCGGCTCCTGTGCCGGAGAGGACCAACTGGACAGTGCCTCCAGCCGGGTTATCAATAATTCGAGAATTCAACGTCAACGTTGAACTGTTGTTAAAGATATACACCGGAGTGGCAGCCACAAAATCACAGCAAAACAATTGCTGAGAGGCTAGTGAGCCCCCCGCCGTCAAAGAGCCGTTGTCCACAAACCCTCCCAAAGTGAGGTTGCTGAGGCTCCCCGAATGAATAAGCCCTCCGGAAGTCAGATTTAAAGTGTTTGTAGAATCGGTAAAACTCAGTTGTGTATCCGCTGTGGTCGTGGAGACGATGTTGAGAGAATTCAGGCGCATAACCCCCGCGTCCCCCGTACCCGAAGTGATGGTGACACTTGGGGATGTGGCGGGCGTAAACCATTTTGTGTTCGAGGTCCCCGAAAATATAAACGACCCTATGCCCGCTAGAGGGGAAGACCCGCCGACGATCTGCGCCGTGCCCGCGACAACCTGGTCCGTGCTGATGAACCCCGTCGAGTTAAGCGCCCCGAAGCCCCCGTAAGTCAGGCTGCCAGAATTAGCCGTGTAACTGGCAAACTCCACCCCGTTCACCACCACCCACGGCAGGATGCCATTTTTGAGTTGAGAAACAACGGCGGCTTCAGCCCCTGCGGAAACGCGCAAACGCGAGAAATTCCCCATGACACCCAGATTGCCAGCCACAATGTTCAAGAAGGCCTGGCTGGAATTTGCAGAGAAGCTTCCCACAGTCAAATCCACCGAATTCACCCCTGTATTTCCCGGCGTGAGTGTGATCGTGGATAAACCTGCCCCAAGCACCAATGGACCCAATGTCTCAGCCGTCTGGGTCTGCGCCCGCCCAATCACATTGAGACCGGCGCCGGTGAGCATCAATGGGGCGGTGTCCGAAACACGATTGCCCAAATCCGTCAGACCGGTCCGGTTGTCCAAGGTCAGAGTTCCAAATTTAAGGGTGATCGCACTCGTGGCCGAAAGCGCTCCATAGTCGTTAAGGGTAATCCCTCCGCCGGTAATCAGTGTGGGGCCCCCATACGTGTTTTTCGAAAGTAACGTTAGCGTCGAAAAACCGACCTTACTAAAGGAGAGCTGCGAGCCTGAGATGATGCCGGCAAACGCACTATCCGTACCAATGCCGCTGCTAGACACCAGACTGGCGAACGTTCCAGAGGAAACAGAAGAGGTGATGCGCCCTCCTGCGACCCCGGCGTTCGGTGCGGCGCCTTGGCTGGCGAGGGATCCGATCGTCAGAGCATATCCGTTGAGATCCAGCACGCCTCCGGCGCCGGAGACTCCGCCCCCATTCACCACGAGTGGCTGGGGGCTCCTATAGTTAAAGGCATTTCTAACCCCGAGCTGCAGCGTGCCTTCGTTAACCGTCACGGCCCCAATGAGTAAGTTTGACGAAACTCCAGTCACCTGGGTGCCATTCAAGAGCAAGGTGCCCTGTCCGGCCTTGACCAACCCAAAGTTGGGAGTTCCAGTGGTGGCCCTCAAAGCGCTGCTGATGGTGTGCGTGCTACCTGCCTGCGGCGCGAAAATCCACAGTGAGGACGCCCCTGAATTCAGCGTGCCCCCCAGAACCCCAGAGCCATCGCCAGACAGCAGCAAGCCTCCGCTGCTGAGCGTCAGAACTACGGAAGACGCACTACTCCCTACGGACAAGACTGAGCCGTCACTGAGGGTCAAGGAGGTTAGTTTGACCGTGGAAGGCTGCGTCAGATTTGCGCTGAGCAATGTGTTTCTATCGGCTGTAAGCGTCGCGGTAGAAGAGGCTATCGTAAAATACTCACCTCCTTTGAGCGCCCGGAACGTGCCGGCGGCGACGGTCAGGGTGCCCGACCTGTCCACCGTTGCGAAGGACGTCCCGGTGCCGTTGCCGCTTGGGTCGATCAGCGTGTAGGGCAGGATTCCTTTGTTGAACACGCCATCATTCACCGTGCCGCCGAACAGCGTCACTGCGGCGGTACCACTGGTAAAGGTGCCCGTATTGGCACCCTGCGCAGAGCCCACACTGCCCCCCCGTAAGAGAAGTGTTGCCCCAGTTTTATTGGTAAGACTCGCCAGGGAGACAGTGAACGAACCCCCGCTTCCTGGATTGAGGGTGATAACGCTGTTTCCGGATGCCAATGTTAGGGCGCCCAAGTTCTCAGCGGAAAGGGTGCCTGAACTTGTGGTGCCCGAAAACAGCAAGCCGCCAGAGAGGTTCAGGGGCCTGAGGCTGCCTCCCAAACGGTTGGCCACATTGGCGCCTAAATTGTCCACCACAAGAGTGGCCCCTGGCTGGATGGTGACTGCATTTGCAGCGCCGCCGATGATCCCAGATCCTCCCAGGATCAGACTGCCCCCATTGACATTGAGCGCCCCAAAAAAATTGGTGCCAGCAAACAAAAGAAATGCCGTTCCAGTCCCCAGTTTGTTGACGGTGCCAGGCCAGGATCCCGACAGAACGGTTTTGGGCCCCAGGATCACACTACCCGCCCCCGCCAATGTTAACGGATTGGCCACCTGAATCGTGCCTGCCATGAGTAGGGTCGCTCCTGCATCAGCCGCGATAAAAGACGGAACCCCAGAGGCAAGAGTGATCAATCCCGAAACCGTGCTGGTTCCCGAAACAGCTTCCAGCGCTCCGGCGGAATTGATTCCGGAGGCATTTAAAGAAAGGGGCTGGGTCAGGCTCACCCCCCTGAGCTGCAGGGCCGCTCCCTGAGTCTGCACCGTGATCAAGCCCGTGCCGGCGGCGGTGCCGGCGGAAAGCAAAAGGCCACCCCCGGCTACCGTTATCGGACCGCTCCAAGTACCGTTGGCCACTGCGAGTTCCAGCGTTCCTGCATCGTTTTTTTGCATCGAGGCACCAGATCCGAAGTTGAAAATGAAAGGCGAAGTTAGCGTTAGTGTATTGCCGCCAGTAACACCCATCCCATTGTTCGCCACCGAGCCAAACCTGAAAGACCGGAAGGTCGAAAAACTTCCCGTCGCCCGAAAACCCGCCGTCGGATCACTCCCGCTTTGGTCCACTATAGTCGTCGGAGTTCCTAACGCCAAATCGCTATTCACAGCCAAAACCCCGCGGTTGATCATAAAAACCCCTGCCTCACTTCCGCCGATATCCGTGCCTGAAGTTCCGGTGAGCAGCAACACCCCATCTCCAGTTTTGAGAAACTGGTTTGTCCCAGCAGTCACCGCACCCCCAAGCGTCAGTCCGGGAGTCAAATTGGACCCTGATCCGCCGGGCGATGAGACGTTGACAAACTGCGCGGTACCTAGATTGTACGTGCCGCTGACCACCATGCCGGATCCATCCAACGATAAGACAGACAGATTCGAGGTGCCCGCATTTACCATTCCAACCTGGCTTTTGTGATTTTCGCCGCCGATGGAAAACCTTTGGGGCACGATTGTTGTATTCGAAAACAGAGTGAGAACAGACTTGGTCGAGCCCCGATCTACATCCGCGGCCAGACCCAGGATCCCTCCCTCGAGAAAAATGCCTCCTCCAAACTCTCCCAGAGTATCCAGCGCTCTGTTTCCAATGATCAGGTTACTGCCAGATCCCACGTGAAGCGTTCCGGACGCACTTCCAATTAACGTTCCCGCAAGAACGATCGGACTGAATCCTGCAATGGTCACAGAGTAACCCCGCGTTTGAATGGGCGTGTCCACTGTGAAGACGTTCCCAGAGACGTTGCGCCAGGTGTTGTCTGCCCCGAGAATTAAATTGAGCCAGGGGGAACCATTTCCAAGGCGGGAGTTAGCGCCATCATGGACATTGATTCCGGAAGAAAACCCGACTAACCCGACTCCCCCCAAAACCAGTGTCCCACCCAGAAAGTCGGAGCCCTTCAATGTGTAGTTTTGCCAACCAAAATCTAAAACACCCACCTGAGGAATAAATCCCCCCGTTAATCCACTCCATAAAACAACCTCGTATTTATCGCCCAACCTAGCGCTCACCAGAGCTCCAAAACCCAACACCGATGAGCCATCGCTGGACAACCTACCCTGAGTCCCTAGGTAACCGGGATTCAAGGGATCGAACGCCGCAAACTTTGGGTTAAACACCTCAGCGCCCTCGGTTTCCCAAATAACAGACCGTTCATGGAAACCATCCACCCCCAAACCCCACTGCAAAGTAACGGCCGGAGGGAAAGCGCCTTGGCCAAGCGCGCTGCCTAGACTGCAGAAATACACACACAGCATCAAAATGCTCGTGCAACGCACCCAAAGGGGTTTGACGCCTCCGAAGCCGCTCACCCGCAGCTCCGGCACCGTACCGTCGAGCTCCATCCCTTTCCCTGGCAGTCTGTTGCCAGATGCACCCGCGCCGTCCCTTCCCGCGTTGTCTGGGGACAACGGAGCGCGCTGGTCTCGGGTGGTGGAGGGTGGCACAGTCATGGGGGGTGCTCGCAGCTTGAAGGCCGGAGAACTGACGCAAAAGGGAACACCGGATGAGTAGCAGAAAACGTGCGATCATTGAAAGTTTCTAATACGAAGCTCCACTCCGGTTTGTCTTACCCGTTTCTTCTTCCATTTACAGAGAAGCGGGCTGGCCGCAATTGCTCCAAAGCGACGCGCTTTTCTCACTTTTGAGAAACACTGCCCTCCCACCCTTCCTGACTTGCCTTCGCGCCTGGTCAAAGCGACATCCTACCCCATGCGTTTCCTCCCCTGCCTTTTCCTCTTTCTGGGCTTCGCCTCAGTTCCGCTCGGCGCCCTCGCGACCCCGCCGAAACTCGTCGTCGCCATCCTCGTCGACCAATTGCGCTACGACTACCTGGAGTCCCTCCACGGCCAAATGTCGCCCGGCGGCTTCCGCTTTCTCTCTCAAAAAGGCGCTTTCCTCACCTTCGCCCATTACAATTACGCCCCCACCGTCACCGGTCCCGGCCACGCCTCTTTCCTGAGCGGCTCGTCCCCCGCCATGCACGGAATCATCGGCAACGACTGGTTCGACAAACGCTCTCGCACCATGGTCAACTGCGTTGGCGACCCAGACGCCGCCCCCGTGGGAGCCGGCGAAGCCGCCGCCCGCCGCTCCCCGCGGAATATGATCGGGGATAATTTTGCCGATGGCATGCGCCTCCGGTTCGGCTCCAAAGTCGTCGGCATCTCCCTCAAAGACCGCGGCGCCATCCTGCCCGCCGGGCGCAAACCTCAAGGCGCGTTCTGGTTCGACTCCACCAGCGGCCGTTTCATCACCAGCACCTACTACCGCCCCGAACTGCCCGCCTGGCTCTCCGACTTCAACGCCCGGCAATTTCCGCAGTCCTTCACCGGGCAAAAATGGACACGTCTTAAAAGCCCCGAAGTCTATACCGGACCGGCCCAGGCCTTGGGAGCCTCCCCCCTTCCGGGCGAAAAAATCGCCGCCTTCGACCACACCGTCGTCCCCTCTCCGACCGAAGGCTTTGAAACCCTCGTTCCCACCCCTTTTGGCAACCAATTACTCACCGATTTGGCGCTGGCCGCCGTGGACGGCGAAAAGATGGGCTCCGGCCCCCAACCGGACCTCCTGAGCGTTTCCTTTTCCTCCCTCGACGCTTGCGGCCACCGCTTCGGCCCTTATTCCCACGAGATCCAGGACATGGTGCTGCGGCTGGACCTCGAACTGGAACGCCTTTTGCAAGGGCTCGACCAGCGCCTCGGCCTGCACAACGTCTGGGTCGTTCTGACCGCTGACCACGGCGTGGCGCCGACGCCAGAGTTCGCCCAAGCCAACGGGCTGGACGGGCTGCGCGCGGACATGAACGCCCTCACCGCCGACCTCCTCGCCAAACTAGAGCAACGCTTTGGAGCCGGGCGGTTTCTGCTCACCCCAAAAATCGTGGAAGGCAACGTTTATTTCGATCACGCCGCTCTCGCTGAGCGCCATTTAAACGCCGAAGACGTGGCCGCTTTTGTGCGCGACTGGGCCCTGGACACGGGCAAGTTCCAAGCCGGCTACACGCGTTCCCAACTGCTTGACGGCCGGGCTCCCGGCCCCCTCGGCCAGCGGATCCAAAACGGCTTCAATGCCGAACGCAGCGGAGATGTGGTCCTCGTCCAAAAACCCTTCCAAATCCCCGGCGGCGGAAAGGGCGGCACCACCCACGGGGCCCCCTTCGCCTACGACACTCACGTGCCCATCCTCTTTTACGGCGCCCCATTCAAACCCGGCCGCTGCGCCGATGACGTCTCCATCACCGACATCGCCTCCACACTTTGCGTCGCGCTCCGCATGACGGAGCCCGCCCTGAACATGGGCAAACCCATCCTCGGCATTTTGCGCCCCGACTCACAATGAGCCTAAGAATCTTTATCCCTGCGTCTTTCCTTCACGGCACCGCGTCCTCTCTTTTTTTATGAAAATCCGCCAGTCTTTTTCCCTGCTGCTCACCGGCTCTGCCCTGCTTTGCTCCAGCCTCTCAAACGCCTCCGCCGGAGAACCCCTTTTTGTGGAAGCCGAGTCGCTCTCCACCCACGGCGGCTGGATGCTGGACACCTCCTTCATCCCCATCATGGGCTCCCCCTATTTACTGGCACACGGCCTCGGAAAACCCGTGTCTGACGCCCAGGGAAAAATCCAGGTCTTGGAGGCGGGCAACTACCGCGTTTGGGTGCGCACCAAAGACTGGGTGGCACCGTGGAAAGCAAGTGGTACGCCGGGGCGCTTCCAGCTGGTCGTGAACGGGAAAGCGCTGGCCGCCGAATTCGGCACAGAAGGCGCTGAGTGGCACTGGCAGGCGGGTGGCAGCCTCGAACTCAAACCGGGCGAAGTCACGCTCGCACTCCACGACCTCACCGGCTTCGACGGCCGCTGCGACGCCATCCTACTCAGCAACGATCCGAAGTTCACCCCGCCCGACGGCGCCGCCCTCGCTGACGCGCGCAAAAAGTGGCTCAATCCCGAAGGCGCTTCCGCAGAGGCCGGCACCTACGATCTCGTGGTCATTGGCGGCGGTTACGCGGGTCTGGGCGCCGCCGTTTCCGCTGCCCGGCAGTCCCTGCGCGTTGCGCTGATCCAAGACCGCTTTGTCCTCGGAGGCAACGGTAGCAGCGAAATCGGCGTCTGGGCCCAAGGTGGAACCATGCGCGGAAAATACCCGCACGTGGGCGAAATTGTGGAGGAGTTTGCAGACCGCTCGCCGGACAGTCCCGGGGCGGCTGCGGACTTTGTAGACGACAAAAAGGAAACGGTCTGCCGGAACGAAAAAACGCTTTCCCTGTTTTTGGGTCACTTCGTGCAAGGTGTGCTGCAGGAACAACAAGGCGGCGCCATCAAGGCCGTCACCGCACTGGATGTTCGCTCCGGCCGGGAACGTGTTTTCCGCGGCAAACTTTTCGTCGACTGCACCGGGCACGGCACCGTGGGCGGCCTTGCCGGCGCGGCGTTTACAATGGAAGAAACCGGGCACATGGGCATGTCCAACATGTGGTACTATCAGCAGGCTGAAACTCCGCAGGCCTGGCAGCCGACGCCATGGGCGCTCGCCTTGGAAGCGGATGATTTTCCGAACACGCCCAAGAGCCGTTCACTGATCGAAGGCAAACCCTTTTACAAAGGCGAATGGTTCTGGGAATCGGGCTTTGGAAAGCATCCTCTGAACGATCTGGAGCTGATTCGCGACTGGAATTTGAGAGCTGTTTTCGGAGCGTTTAGCGCCCTGAAACACGGCGGGAAAAAAGACGAAAACACCAACGCCTCCCTCAAGTGGGTTTCGCACGTGGGCGGCCCGCGCGAAAGCCGACTGCTGCAAGGCGACGTCGTCCTCACTCAGGAAGATATTGTCGAAAAACGCGAGTTCGCCGACGGCTTCGTTCCCACCACCTGGGACATCGACCTGCACTATCCGCGCGAGCAGTTCGCCAAGAAGTTCCCCGAAAACCCTTTCATCTCCCGCGCCGAATTCGGACGTCACGTCGACCGCAAAAACGGCTATCCCGTGCCCTACCGGTGTTTCTACTCCAAAAACGTGCCCAACCTTTTCATGGCAGGCCGTAACATCAGCGTCACCCATCAGGCCCTCGGAACCATCCGCGTCATGAGAACTTGCGGAATGATGGGTGAAATCGTGGGCAAGGCCGCCTACCTCGCCGTGCTGCATGGAACCAGTCCCCGGGGTGTGTATGAAAAACATCTGCCCGAACTCATCCAGCTCGCCGAGCAACCCGGCGCCATCCGGCGCGACTCCCTCAACGGCGAAACCCGTTTGGATCCCAACATCGCCGACCCCTCGAAGATGACGGTGGGCTCGATGAACCGCGACCTGCCGCAATTCGCAAACCGTCTCAATCCGGGAGACGGAGCTCCAAGTGAAGTTTTATCGGGCATCGTCGTCGACGACACAAAGGCCGTTTTCACCGGCTCCTGGTCCTCCACATCACTGACCCCATGCCTCGGGGGCGGCGCGAAAATCGCCGGCCCCAAAGCCAACGCGGAAGCCCGCTTCGAGTTTTCGGTGCCGAGCGCCGGCAAATACGAAGTGCGCCTGTACTGGGCAGGCCATGAAAACCGCTCCTCCCAAACAAGCTGCGCTCTGGAGCGGCCAGGACAGAAAGAAGCGGCCCAGCGCCTCAACCAGAGAATCACCGCCCCCAAGGGAATGAATGTCCTCGGTCTGTTTGATTTCGCGGCGGGAGCCAAAAACGCCGTTATTCTCAGAACTGCGGGCGCTGATGGAAACATCGTTGCCGACGCGATCCAGATCGTGCCGGCGCCCTAGTCGACGTCTTTTTAAACGCCGCGTCTTGTGCAGGGGGCGCTTTTCCGGAGAGAATGCGCTTTCTTATGGCAGCGCCCCGCATTCTCTCCGGCATCAAACCGACAGGCCGTCTTCATCTCGGAAACTACTTCGGGATGATGCGCCCCAGCATCGACTGGCAGGACCGTGGGGAGGCGTTTTACTTCATCGCCGACTATCACGCCCTCACCACGGTGCAAGACCCCGCCGCCCTGCGCGAACATACACGCGGCGTGGCGCTGGATTTTTTGGCGTGTGGCCTTGACCCGCAGAAAGCCGTCCTCTTCCGCCAGAGCGACGTCCCCGAAGTGACCGAGCTGGCGTGGCTGCTGACCTGCCTCACCCCGATGCCGATGCTCGAGAACTGCCACGCGTACAAGGATCACCTTGCAAAGGGCAAGGTCCCCTCCCACGGGCTGTTCGCCTACCCCGTCCTCATGGCGGCTGACATCCTTCTCTACGATAGCAACGTCGTTCCCGTAGGCAGGGATCAAAAGCAACACGTTGAGGTCACGCGTGATCTCGCCGAAAAAGCCAACCGCCTTTTTGGCCCGATCTTCACCGTGCCGCAGCCGAGCATCGTTTCCGAGGTGGCCACGGTAATCGGGCTGGATGGGCAGAAGATGAGCAAAAGTTACGACAACACCATCGCCCTTTTTGAAGAAGAAAAAGTGCTCCGCAAAAAAGTGTTGAGCATCGTCACCGACTCGGCGGCCGTCGAAGACCCCAAGGACCCAGCCTCCTCCTCCATCGTCGCGCTGTACAAACTTTGCGCGGATGCCGACTCCGTGGCGCTTATGGAAGAGCAGTTCCGGGCCGGCGGTCTGGGCTACGGTGAATTTAAGAAGCGTCTGTTTGAGGCTCTCTGGCAAAAGTTCGCCCCCTTCCGCACCAAACGCGCCGAACTTGCCGCAGACCCCTCAACCATCGACGCTATCCTTCGGGATGGCGCCCAGCGCGCCCGAGCCGTCGCGGTTCCCACGATGGAGCGGGTCCGCAAGGCCATGGGGCTGCGCTAGCAATTCGCAGCGCCCGCTAAAGTGCGGTTGCGTTTCGCACTGCTCTAGCGTGAAGTAGATCCACATTTCGTATGCGTCGCCTGTTGCTTCCATCCCTCATTATCCTCCTGCAAGTCGGCACCCCGGTGACCTCTCTTTTCGCGCAGGCTCCCCTGCAACCGATCCTCGCCGAGGCGCCAGCCAACGCACCCGACTTGGCTCCGGCGCCTTCAAAGGCTCCCGATACGGCGGCTGATACGGTGACAAAACCCGCAGACGCAACCGCTCCCGCCCTAGCAGCGGCGCCTGCGCCAGAAACGCAAGCCCCGGCTCCGGCGGGTTCCCCGACGAAACTTTCCTATTCCTCCTGCAACGTGGAAGGACACGTTCTCGCGCTGACCTTCGACGACGGCCCCCACGCTCAGAACACCCCCAGACTGCTCGACATCCTCAAGCAGCGGGGTGTCAAAGCCACGTTTTTCGTGGTTGGCCAGAACGCGGCGGAGTACCCCGACATTCTCAAACGCATCGTCGCCGAGGGGCACGAGCTCGCCAACCATTCCTACACGCACCCGATCCTCGCTTCCCTTGGTGAGGCAGCGCTGCGAGACCAGTTGGACAAAACACACCAAGCCGTTCTAAGGGCGACAGGCGTCACCATGAAGATCATGCGCCCGCCCTACGGGGCCCTCAGCGAGCCGCAGCGCCGCTGGACACACGCCAACTTTGGATACCGCACCATTCTCTGGGACGTCGATCCTCTGGACTGGAAGTTTCGCGACGCTGCCCGCGTTGAAACTGAAATCCTGGCCCGCGCCAAGTCCGGCTCGATCGTTCTTTCCCATGACATCCACAAATCCACCGTGGACGCGATGCCATCCACCCTCGACGCCCTTGCCGCCAAAGGATTCAAATTTGTAACCGTCTCCGAACTCCTCGCCCTGGACCGGCCGTCGCCTCCCAAGGCGCCCGTGGCTTCCAAGCCCACCGTAAAGACGCCCGCCCCGCAGGACTCAAAGCCCGCCCAAAAAACAGTGGCAGAACAGTCTCCCGCTAAGAAACAAGTGACGGAAGCCAAACCCTCCACCCCGGCTCCAACGGCTTCCAAAGCCAGCCCGCCGGCCCAAAAAGGAGACGCCCCGAAGGACGGGACGCAGAGCAAGCCCGTCGCCCTCAGCCAGGAAGAACTCCGGAAGAAATGGCTCCAAAGCATGAGCCAACGCTAGCAGCTGACCTGCGCCGCCTGCTCAGGCCGGAACGCGTGACCGACGGCGACGCCTAGCTCCTGACCCATGCGGCGGACCGCTGGTTTGCCAGCCGCACTCCCGAAGCCGTCGTGTTGGCCTCCTCCACTGAGGACGGGTTATCCCATCGCCTGTTTCGGGCATTCCGGTTACAAAGAGGATCCAGCCGTACAAGAAAAGGTCCAGGGAGCTCTGGACGAATGGTTTACCCAGGTTCTCGCCAGGGGTGGCGCCATCACAGGGAAACACGGCATCGGGATCGCCAAACAACGCTGGTGGCCGCAAGCCGTCTCCGAAGTTGGCCATTCCGTTCACGAATCTCTCAAGCTCGCCCTGGACCCGCAGGGCCTTTTGAATCCTGACAAATTCGTGACAATCCACGGGGCGCGTTGACTCCGGAGGACCGGCATGATTTGGTAGTACCCCGTTCGGGTTTTGCCATTTTTTGCACATGCTGGAACGTACCGTCCTCGTCCTCAACCGTCTGTGGCAGGCAGTCAATGTTTGCTCTGCCAGGCGGGCCTTTGTCCTTCTTTGCGCTGGGCAGGCCCAGGTCGTTCACTCTGAAGATGGCAACTTTCTCACCCACGACTTTGCCAGCTGGCGCGATTTCTCCGAACGCCAACCGACCGACGAAATGGTCGCCACCGTCTCCCTGAAAATCCGCGTGCCGCAAGTCATTGTGCTCATGCTTTTTGACCGCGTCCCGCGCAAGGAGGTGAAGTTCACCCGGCACAATATTTACGAGCGGGACAAAAACACCTGCCAGTATTGCGGAAAGGTTTTCGACCGGAAAGATCTGAACCTGGATCACGTCGTTCCGCGGGACAAAGGCGGCGAGACAAGCTGGGAAAACATCGTCTGCTCCTGTATTCGCTGCAATTCACGGAAGGCGAACAGGATGCCACACGAGGTGGGAATGAAACTCAAACGCAAACCGGAACGGCCTCGTTGGCAGCCGTTTTTGCACATCACCTTTGATCACAAGCCCCACGACAGCTGGCGGCATTTCATCGACCTCGCCTACTGGCATGTCGAACTGGGTTGAGCCGCCTCCCTTTCTCCGCGATCTCGCACCCACCGAACGTCGCCTACTTCCGAGCGGAGTTTTCCGCCGCATTCTCCACCGCCTTTTGCGCCTTGCTGATGGCATCCAGCGTGTCAAAGGCCACGCTGCCTTCCTTGAGGAGCCCGCTTTGCACATGCATCGCCTCCTCCCGCAGCACCCCGATGTGCGCTTCTAGCGCCCTGTTGAGCCACCTCACGTAGGGATCCGAAGCCGGCAGAATGTCCACCTTGGTGACCTTCACGAGCTCAGTGCGCAACCACAAGACCTGCGCGTACACAGAATCAAAAGCAGGCCCTCCTATTTTTAACCCCAGACAATAGTCCACCATTTCGTCCGGTTTAAATTCCTGAAGTCGCTGAGCGCGGGCGCGGAGGTAATACAAATGCTCCACAGTCACCGAAGGAAGATCAACAGCGCCTGCATACTGTGGAACTAAGGATAGCAGTGCTAGAAAACAAGAAACAGCCTTCATAGAGGCGCCCAGTTTAGACTACATTTCCCAACTGGCGAGCCGCTAGCTCCAGAACCCTTCCCCAGTTTTTGAAAACGCCTCTCTCCAACACACTCCCAAACAAAAACTTCCCCAGCGGCTTCCCTTGCAAGAATCCTCACTGACCGTTCGCAAGTCGACCCTCATCCCACCCGTGCGACACCCATTCCAGGCATGAGCCCCCGCCTGTCCAACCTACTGGTTCGCGTCTGGCGCCTCGCAGCGCTTGCCGCCGCCGCCCTGCTTTTGCACCGCGCTGCCGTCCCGCTAAACAGTGGCTCCGCAAAAATCAGCCTCGCGGGGGCGCGTGAGTTTTTCCCCTCAGCGGCACGCCTGCATATGGAGCCTTCCGGAGCCGCCACGGTGCGGGACGGCGACAACGAAACCCTTGGAATGGTTGTCACAACCTCTCCCGAAGCGGATCACATTACGGGGTACAGCGGCCCGAGTAACCTGCTTGTTGCCTTGGGCAAAGACGGTCGAATCCTGGGTTCGAAAATTATCGAAAGCGAAGACACGCCCGCACACGTAGAATCGCTGCGACAGCGCGTGGGATTTTCAAATAGTATCATAGGCTGGAAACCCTCGACCGAGCCGCCGCCAAAAATCGAGGGCATCAGCGGCTCCACCCTGACCGGGCTTGCCATGGTTGAGGGCATCGCCGCAAGAATCGGCGGGACACACGGTTCCCTGCGTTTTCCCGAACGCCTTTCCCTTGGGGAGGTGCGCGACCTCTTTCCAGGCGCCGCCTCCTTCCTCACCGACAATCCGCGGCAGGGGTGGCACCGCGTCATCACCCCAGCCGGAAGCCTCGCGGGCTATGTGGTGCGCACGGCCCCCGCCTCGGACGGCATCACAGGCTACGCCGGACCCACGGAATGTCTGGCAAGCGTCGAGCCCGACGGTCAAACACTCCGCGAGGTGCGTATTCGAAAATCCTACGACTCCGACGAATACGTGGATCGCGTGGTGATGGACAGAGACTATTTGAAATCGCTCTCCCAATGGAAAGTCTCTCAATGGCCGACCCTCGATTTTGCTGCGGAAAAAATCGAGGGTGTCGCAGGAGCGACGCTCACCAGCGCAGGTATAGCCGAAGGTCTGAGGGAACGTTTCAAGTTGGACGTGACTCCTTTGGGGCAGGGTTTTCAGTTTTCTCAAATCAAGAACGGCGCGTTAGTTTTGTTACTCCTGCTTGCAGGGCTACAGGCATTCACGGGCCTCAGAGGCACCCAATGGGTACGGGTCCTTTGGCAGGCTGTTCTTATCGGCGTTTTAGGGCTTTGGCTCGGGCAGTTTTTATCCCTGAGCCTGCTGGCTGGTTGGGCCCAACACGGTGCCCCATGGAGGCAGGCAGCCCCCCTCGTGGCGTTGGCCGCTGCGGCCTTCCTTGTCCCGTGGGGAACGCGCCGCCAAATTTATTGTCACCACGTTTGTCCCCACGGCGCCGCCCAAGAGTGGCTGGGTCGTCTTTCGAAGCACAGTTATCAACTGCCTCCAAAATTTCATGCGGCCCTTCGGCTCGGCCCGGGCCTGTTGCTCTCCGCAGCTTTTCTGGGGGCTGTTCGTTTTCCCTTTTTCCCTCTCGGTAATCTGGAACCCTTCGACTTTTGGAGCCTTGGAAAAGCCGTGGCAATACCCGCTGTACTGGCCCTCGGTGGGTTAGCACTCTCGGCCTTTGTACCAATGGCGTATTGCCGTTATGGCTGTCCCACGGGCGCACTACTCGGCTTCATTCGCTCTTCTTCTTCCCGCGAGGTTTTCACGAAACGCGATACTTTTGCGGCGCTCGTTCTTTTCGTGGCCTGGATTCTGGCTCCCTCCGGAACAATCTTGCCTGCGGATGGTTCCATCGCCGTAATGCGCGGCACGGGCTTCGGAACGACGTGGTGCGTCAAGCTACGCGACAAGCCCGCCAACGCCGTTTCCCTCCACGCTTCGCTTGCTGCCGAAGTGAAACGCATCGAGTCGACGCTATCTCACTGGTCCATGGATTCGGCAACCAGCCGGTTTAACGTGAGTACCTCGACCGAAGAACAGGCCATACCCGAAGAGCTGGGGCGTCTTGTGGCCTTCGCTCTGCGTGCCCATCAGGCTACCTCCGGGGCTTACGATATCACCGTCTCCCCACTGGTCTCGGCTTGGGGATATGGCCCGGCTGGAGAAGTATCCATCGGGCCGTCGAACGATGATTTAAAAAAATTGCTGGCTGCTGTGGGCTCGGAAAAACTTACCCTCAGCTCCAATGGAACAGGGCTCCGGAAGTCTCATCCTGCGCTGGCTCTGGATCTCGGCTCTCTCCTCCAAGGGTATGCTGTAGACAAGCTCTGCGGCATTCTTGTGCGGGCAGGATGCAACGACTACCTCGTCGAAGTCGGAGGCGAGTTTCGCGCCAAAAACGCCTGGTCCGTCGCGATTGAAAACCCAGCTGATGCCAGAAACCCTCTGGCGGTCATTGAGTTGAAAGATTCGGCTCTAGCAACGTCTGGGCTGGCTCGGGCCCGGAAGAGACTCGAGGGACAACCCGTCTCCCATATCATCTCTCCAAAGACCGGACGTCCAGTCGCGCAAACAATTGAAGCCTGTTCCGTACAACGCCCGACCTGCTTGGAAGCCGATGTCTGGTCCACAGCCGTGATCGCCACCGGCCTTCCCGAAGCAGAGCCGCTCGCGAGACGTGAAGGCCTCACGGTATGGATTCTGGATACCAAGGGCCTCTTTAAGCGGCCGGAATAAACGCCCAACATCGGACCGCAAACCGGCCTTGTCTGGCCATTCGCGCGGCTACGCTATCTTGCGAAGAATCGTCTTGTGGATCGGTAGCCCCTGCGCGATGAAACGCGCCTCGAAATTTGTAAGCGGATGACTTGCGTCGTCATCCCAAGCCACCCTTTCCCAGCCTTTGGAATCTGCAATGATTTTCTCCATCCACTGAAAATAAGGGAGGTCGTCGGTCTTGAGGCGCAACTCACCGCCACTCACCAGCGTGGCTCTGACAGCGTCTAAAAAATCAGGCTGCACCAACCGCCGGTTTTGATGGGCCCGCTTTGGCCAGGGGTCGGGGAACGAAACATAGCTCGTCGACACCGAATCCGGAGGAAGGATAAAGCGCGCTGCGTACAAATTCTCGAGTCGTAACACTCGGAGATTGCGCAACCCCAGCCGGGCGGCGATTTTGCATACTTTTTCCACGCGCCCGACGAGCCGTTCCGTCGCTAGAAAGTTGCGCTCCGGATGACGCTCCGCCATCGCCAGGACGAACGCTCCCTCCCCGCAGCCGTAGTCTACCGTCAGCGGCGCTTCGTTGGAAAACAAGTCCGCCGTGCGTACCGATTCAAGGATGGAAGACGGGATCCACTGGATATCGTCCGGTGTAGGGGCGTTGGAGACGGAGTCGGGCGCTGACATGGGACGCGAACTTTAACACAACTCCTCCACGAAAGGGGAGGGCCAACATGGCCTTCGTGTTTTGGGACCCCTCGCGAAAGTAGAAGCCGCGAAATCCGGCCACATTCTAGACACCGCCCTCTTCCTCATACGGCGGGCATTGGAGGGGCGACCGCAGAGCGTGTCACGCCGCCAAAAGCCCAGCGGAAGGCCGTATCGGCTGAGCCTTTACTATCCTGCGGCGCGGGCTACCAGTTTGCGTTCAGCGTCTCCAAGCTCCCGCCAAACGCCACGCGGCTGGTCCCCCAGTTCCAAGGCCCCAATGCGGATACGCAACAGGCGGACGGTGGGATGACCGATAGCCGCAGTCATTTTACGCACCTGATGGTATTTGCCCTCCACAAGCTCCAGTGAAATCCAGCGGTCGACCACTGTCTTGCGAAGCCGGACGGGCGGGTTGCGCGTTTCGACCACGGGCTGCGGTTCCAACAGTCGCGCCTTGCACGGGAGCGTACGCTGGCCGCCCAGAACAATCCCTCGGCTGAGAGTACTCAAGGCTTCCGCCGTGGGCTCCCTTTCCACGAGCGCCCAGTATTCGCGCTCATGGGCGCGCGAGGGGTGGAGCAACTGCGCGTTCCATTCCGGTTCGTCGCTCAACAAAAGAAGCCCCTCGCTATCCGCATCAAGGCGCCCGATGGGATACACACGCGGCGGGAACCCGAAGTCCGCAAGAGTCCCCCACCGAGAGCCCGGCTCCGGGGTGAATTGCGATAAAACGCCGTAAGGTTTGTGGAAGGCCAGGAGCACAAAAGGAGGTTGTTTAAAAAAACCAAAGACGGTGGGCGGTCTTTTCGAAGACTGCCTCACCGTCCTTGGTACACAATATCACGCCTTACTGGCGCAACTTCCAGCGCCTAGTAGCGGTAGTGCTCCGGCTTGTAAGGGCCTTCGAGGGCGACTCCAAGGTACTCCGCCTGCTTGGTCGAGAGCGTCGTGAGTTTCACGCCGATCTTTTCCAAATGGAGACGCGCCACTTCTTCGTCCAACTTTTTGGGCAGGACATAAACGGCGGGTTTGTACAGGTCGCGGTTTTTCCAAAGGTCCAACTGCGCAAGCACCTGGTTCGAAAAACTTGCCGACATTACAAAACTGGGGTGCCCAGTGGCGCAGCCCAAGTTCACAAGACGGCCTTCCGCCAGAAGGAAAATTTCGCGACCGTCTGGGAAGCGATATTTGTCGACCTGCGGTTTGATGTTCACGCGGGTCACGCCGGCTGCGGTGTTGAGGATGTCCACCTGGATCTCGTTGTCGAAGTGGCCGATATTGGCGATGATCGCCTGGTCTTTCATCGCCTTCATATGATCGAAGGTGATGACGTCCACGTTGCCAGTGGTCGTGATATAGATGTCACCGCGGCCGAGAGTGTCTTCGATCGTGGTGACTTCATAACCTTCCATCGCAGCTTGGAGTGCATTGATGGGATCCACTTCCGTGACGATCACGCGGGCGCCCTGTCCCCGGAGGGACTGTGCAGAGCCCTTGCCCACATCTCCGTAGCCACAAACCACAGCAACCTTGCCGGAGATCATGACGTCGATGGCGCGGTTCAACCCGTCCACCAACGAATGGCGGCAGCCGTACAGGTTGTCGAATTTGGACTTGGTGACGGAATCGTTCACATTGAAAGCCGGCACAAGCAACCGGTTCAACTCCTGAAGCTTGTAGAGGCGGTGCACGCCTGTCGTTGTTTCTTCTGAAACGCCGCGCCATTCCTTCACCACTTCATGCCAGTGCAGGGGATTCTCGCGGTTCATGTCCTTGAGAAGGTCCTTGATCACCTGCTCTTCAACGTTGGAAGACGCGGTGTTTACCCATTCGTCTCCGTTCTCCAACTCGTAGCCTTTGTGGATGAGCAGGGTCACATCACCGCCGTCGTCGACAACCATTTCTGGTCCCTTGCCGTCGGCAAAGGTGATCGCCTGGCGGGTGCACCACCAGTACTCCTCGAGCGTTTCCCCTTTCCAGGCAAACACCGGGACACCCGCGGCGGCGATGGCTGCGGCTGCATGATCCTGTGTGGAGAAAATGTTGCAACTCGCCCAGCGAACCTGCGCGCCGAGATCAACCAGTGTTTCAATCAACACGGCGGTCTGGATGGTCATGTGCAATGAACCCGTGATGCGCACTCCGGCGAGGGGACGCTGCGGTGCGTACTTTTCGCGGATCGACATGAGGCCCGGCATTTCCTGCTCAGCGATAGAGATTTCCTTGCGGCCCCATTCAGCGAGGGAAAGATCCCGTACTTTAAAATCGGAATTGGTCTGTGTTTGTGTCAGCATAAGATTCTGTTCGGTTTGTAGTTGTCTCGACTAAAATTAAACGGCGCTTTTGAGGGCTTCGACCTTGTCGGTGTTTTCCCAGGTGATTTCCGGATCGTTCTTCCCAAAATGACCGTAGTTCGTGGTCTTCGAATAAATCGGGCGCAGCAGATTCAGCTGCTTCACGATCTGTGCGGGTTTGAAGGAGAAAACCTCGGCTACCGCCTTTTCAATACGCTCTTCAGACACTTTGGCCGTTCCGAAAGTGTCGATGTGAATGCTGACGGGATCGGGGTATCCAATCGCGTAGGCGAACTGGACTTCGCAGCGGTCTGCAAGGCCCGAGGCCACGACGTTCTTGGCAACGTAACGGCCCATGTAGGCGGCCGAACGGTCTACCTTCGAGGGATCCTTCCCAGAGAAAGCGCCGCCGCCATGGCGGCCCATTCCGCCGTAGGTGTCGACGATAATTTTGCGCCCCGTGAGCCCAGTATCGCCCTGCGGTCCTCCGACGACAAAGCGGCCAGTCGGGTTGATCAGGAACTGCGTGTCCGCCGTCAGAAGCTCCGCAGGGAGCTCTTTGCGGATGACTTCATCAATCAGAAAAGAGCGAAGCGTCGCGTTGGAAACGGACTCCGCGTGTTGGGTCGAAATGACGACGTTGGAAATTCCGACGACCCGGTGTCCTTCATAAATTACCGAGACCTGCGACTTCGCATCGGGACGCAGCCAGTTCACCACGCCGCTCTTGCGGATGTGTGTTAAGGCCCGGCCCAGGCGGTGTGCGAACATGACTGGAGCAGGCATGAGTTCCGGGGTTTCATTGCAGGCGAAACCGAACATCAGACCCTGGTCTCCCGCGCCCTGCTCGGCGGTGTCTTTGCCATCGGCCGCGCGAGCGTCCACACCTTGCGCAATGTCCGGGGACTGCGCTGTGACAATGTTCATGATGAAAACTTTGTCCGCATGGAAGACATCGTCATCGTTCGTGTAGCCGATCCCGCGAATGGACTCGCGCACCAGCGTCGTGTAGTCGGGTTTGCCGCTGGTAGTGATTTCCCCACCGACAACAACAACATTGCTCTTCGCGTAGACTTCGCAAGCCACGCGGCTATGGGGATCCTCCGCCAGACAGGCGTCTAGGATTGCATCGGAAATAGTGTCGCAAACTTTGTCGGGGTGACCTTCACCGACGGATTCGGAAGAAAAGATGTAACGGCGTGACATGGCGGGTGGCTGGATAGGATGAGATCTCGATTTTAAGGACGCGTCACCGGATGTATTGACGCATCATGATGGGAGGATGTATTTTTTTCCCATGGCGTCAATCCTCAAATCTCTCCGCCTCCTTTCCGACGATACACGCCTGCGCCTGCTGCTCCTCCTGCGCCAAGAGGAACTCTCGGTGGCTGAGCTTCAGGAAATTCTCGGGATGGGCCAGTCTCGCATTTCCTCCCATCTCGCCCAGCTGCGCCTCGGTCTTTTGGTGACGGATCGTCGGGCTGGAAAAAACATCTACTACGCGGTGGATCACAGTGCTTTGCCCCCGGAGGTCGGGAGCGTGCTGGACGCAGCGGCCTTGGAATTACCGGATACCAAGTCTGACGCACGCGGCTTGGACGCGGTGCGGCGCAAGCGGGCGGACCTGAGCCGGGAGTATTTCAACCGCATGGCAGGGCGCTTTGGACGCACCTATTGCCCCGGCCGGACCTGGCAGGGTGTTTCGCGGATGTTGTTTACGCTGGTTCCTTCGCTTGTGATCGCGGATCTAGGGGCGGGGGAAGGCCATTTGTCTCAACTGCTGGCAAAGCGGGCTAGTCGCGTCATCGCGGTGGACAACTCGGAAAAGATGGTGGAGTACGGGGCGAGTCTCGCGAGGGAGAATGGCATTCACAATTTGGAATACCGTTTCGGGGATATTGAGAGCCCGCCCATTGAACCGGAAACGGTGGACCTTGTATTGCTTTCTCAAGCCCTGCACCACGCCAGCAACCCGGGACGCGCTTTGGCGGCCGCCCACCGGATTCTGCGCCCAGGCGGGCAGGTGGCCGTTCTAGACCTTTTGGCGCACCAGTTTGAGCAGGCGCGAGAATTATACGCCGACACTTGGCTGGGATTCACCGAGTCGGAGCTCGGGGGGCTGTTATCCGATGCCGGTTTTATCGACGTGGACGCGGAAGTGGTTTCAAGGGACGAGCAGAACCCTGTTTTTCAGACACTTTTGGCGACGGGAAAAAAGCGTAGCTCTGGAGTGTGAACATCCTCTGTTGGGAGGGGCCGAAGTTTTGAGCGTCGCGCAGAGCGTATCATCAAAAAGCCCCGGCCTTCGAAAAGACCGGGGCCCCATTGATTAACGCTATTTCTTCAGCGCCTAGAGATGCGACGAAACGACCTGTTCGAGTTTGACGATGTCAGCGGCGAACTTGCGAATACCTTCCGCTGTTTTTTCCGTGGCCATCGCATCTTCGTTCATCAGGAAGCGGAACGCTTTTTCATCGAGTTGGATTTTTTCGATGTGCGCTGTTTTAGCGGCGGCCGCGTCCAGCTTAAGCGAGATGGGATCGTGGGACGCTGCAAGTTTCGCCAATAAATCAGGAGAGATGGTAAGCAGATCGCTACCAGCGAGCTCGACGATCTGGGAAACGTTGCGGAAGCTTGCTCCCATGACTTCCGTCTGATGGCCGAAGTGTTTGTAGTAATTGAAGATCGTCGTTACAGACTGAACCCCTGGATCTTCCGCACCGGTGTAATCGCGCTTGTTGGCGTTTTTGTACCAGTCATAAATGCGGCCCACGAATGGGGAAATGAGCTGCACCTTCGCATCCGCACAGGCAATGGCTTGTGGCAGGGAAAAGAGGAGCGTCAGGTTGCAATGGATGCCTTCCTTCTGAACGATTTCAGCCGCCTTGATGCCTTCCCACGTCGAGGCAATCTTGATCAGGACGCGGTCCCGTGAGATGCCCGCTTTTTCGTAGAGGGCGATGAGCTGATGGGCCTTGGCGACAGTTCCTGCGACGTCAAAAGAAAGGCGTGCATCGGTTTCCGTCGAAACGCGCCCTGGGACGATTTTAAGAATTTCCAGGCCGAACGCGATCAGGACATGGTCCATGATGTTGTCGACGAGTTTAGCTCCCGTCAGGCCGCTGTGCTTGCTGTCGGCGATGGCTTTTTCGAGAATCGGCGCGTACTGGGGCTTTGTAGCGGCCTGAAGGATGAGGGAGGGGTTGGTCGTCGCGTCCTGCGGTTTGAATTCGCGGATGGACTCAAAGTCGCCGGTATCTGCAACGACTTTTGTGAACTGCTTCAGTTGTTCGAGTTGAGATGCATTGCTCATAAGTGTTTTTCTGTGGGGATTAGATGTGAATGGCGTGGCCTTCTGCTTGCGCTGTAGCTTCGTGAATCATTTCGCTCAACGTGGGGTGTGCGTGGATGGTGCCTTCGATCTCGTCGATGGTTGCTTCCAACGTGATGGCCAACCCGAGTTCCGCGATGAGTTCGGTGGCTTCGGAGCCGATGATGTGAGCGCCCAACACTTCACCGTGTGGTTCGCCCAGGATCAGCTTCACAAACCCCTCGATTTCGCCGATGGCGCGCGCTTTGCCGCTCGCAGCGTAAGGGAATTTTCCAACCTTGAACTTGATGCCCTTTTCCTTTGCCGCGCGCTCTGTGAGGCCCACGCTCGCAACCTGCGGCTGTGCGTAAGTACAGCCGGGAAAGTTTCCCACTTTTTTGGGTTTGAACCCTGGCTGAAACATTCCATTCACGGCTTGAATCGCTTCGAAACTGGCGACGTGTGCGAGCCACGGTGGCCCGATGATGTCTCCAGCCGCATACACTCCCGGAACGTTGGTTTCATACCGGTCGTTTGTCTGGATGTAGCCGCGCTCCGTGAGCGTGAGGCGCAAGCTCCCGCCGGGCATCAGAGGCTGGACCCCTATGGCCACGAGACAGACGTCCGCTTCGATGTCTTGTGTTTTTCCCTTGGCGTCTTCCACCGTAATGCAGACCCCTTTTTCGGAGGTTTGAGTTTTGACCGTTTTGTGAGAGGTGAGCACTTTGATGCCCTGCTTTTGAAACGACTTTTCCAGTGCCTGGGATACTTCGGTATCCTCGACAGGAAGGAGATTCGGGAGCATTTCAACGACGGTTACTTTGGTGCCGAAGGCGTTGTAGAAGTAGGCGAACTCCACACCGATTGCTCCGGCGCCGATGACGATCAGGCTTTTGGGCTGTTCCGGCAGAATCATCGCTTCCTTGCTGGAGATGACTGTCTTGCCATTAAAAGCGAACCCTGGCATGGGTCGCGGGAGACAGCCTGTCGCCACAAGGATCTTGGGAGAGGAGAGAGTTTGCGGCGTGCCGTCCGTCAGTTTAACGGAAACAGAACCCGCTTTTTCCAATGTCGCTTCGCCACGGATGTAGTCGACTTTGTTCTTTTTGAAAAGGAACTCAATGCCGCCGGCGTTCTTATCCGACACATCTCTGGAGCGACCAATGATCTTGCTCCAATCAAAGGAAACGTTGTCGGCCTTGATGCCGAACTCTGAGGCTCGGTGCGCGAAAATGTGGTACAGTTCTGCGTTGCGCAAAAGAGACTTCGTCGGGATGCAGCCCCAATTCAAACAGGTGCCTCCGGCCCGTTCTTTTTCGACGCAGGCCACTTTTTTTCCCAATTGCGCCGCACGGATAGCTGCCACATAGCCGGCAGGTCCTCCGCCGATGACGATGAGATCGTAATTCATAAGCGTAAAAAGATGGCTTCCAGAGTCTGGCGGGTCAACCCCTCAGCCACACACCACGCAGGAAACGCGTGTATTCTGTGCTCCCCAGTCTTTTTTTCTAGGTTCCGGCCGCTGAACGGAGGGCCCGGATTTGAATTTGGGGCTGCACGCGGCCTTGGTATTCATTTCGGACGAGCTCAAAAGCAACATCCCAGGGCGCCTTCGGAACGGGGTCCGTCGCGCCGTTAAACCAAATCGCCCGCGCGGTCTCCTTGTCCTGCCGGATTTCCAGGCTGAGGTGTTTTTCTTTCATCACGCGGGGTTGACCCGCTGGAAATACATTTCTAAGTAAAAATACTGGCGAGGCGTTAGCGATCCCAAACGGGCCCAGCTTTGCGAGTTGTTCGAGCAAGACCAGATTTAATTCGTGAATGTGTACCTCGGCATCTGGAACGATCAGAGGCGTCAATTCTTCCTCGCGGATCAGCTCTCCGGCCTCGCGGACGAATGCGGTTCGAAAGTTTTCGAACTGTTCACGCCGGATTGAGAGGCCAGCCGCCATTTCATGGCCCCCACTTTTCTCCAAATAAGCTCCACAAGATCTCAGCGCACTGACCAACGAAAACCCGGGGATGCTTCGGCAGCTTCCTTTTCCACAGCCCTGTGCGTCAAACCCAATCACAATCGCCGGCCGATTGTACTTGTGCATCAGTTTAGAAGCCGCGATCCCTATCACTCCTTCATGCCAACCATCTCCGCCAACGACGATTGCGAAGTCCTTTACGATGTTAAATTTTTCGGCGACCTGGGCTTCGGCAAGCTGGTAGACGTCTTCCGCGATGACCTTGCGGTTTTGATTCTCTTCTTCGAGCTCCTCCGTAAGGCTCGCAGCGTCGACTTCATTTTCACTCATTAATAGGTGAAAGGCCCGTTTCGCCTCTCCCAGGCGCCCTGCCGCATTGAGTCTCGGTCCGAGTTTGAACCCAACGTCTGAGGCAGCCCACGGCGGTTTGACTCCTGCTTTTTCAGCCAGGGTTTTAATTCCCTGCCACTTTGTGACGGCAAGTTGTTCGAGGCCCTTTTGAACCAACACGCGATTTTCTTCAACTAATGGGACGAGGTCGGCAACACTCCCCAAGGCGACGAGGTCTAAGTAATCCTTTAATTGAACCGCTGCGTTTGGCCGCTGTTTAAGGAGGGCATGAGCGACCTTGAAAACGATTCCAACACTGCAAAGATAGTGAAAGACCTGTCCCTTTTTCGGGTTCACAAGGGCGACACACGGCGGCAGCTGTTCAGGACATTCGTGATGGTCCAGCACAACGACATCTACACCAACATCCTTTAACTGCTGTATTTCAGCTACGGACGACGTGCCGCAATCAATAGCAATCAGCAGGGTTGGAGCATACTCGTCTACGCACCGGGCTACACCTTTAGCACTCAGACCATACCCTTCATCTTTGCGTTGCGGTAAAAAACAATGCACGTCGGCCTGATAGAGAGCCAAGATGCGATGCAAGAGAGTCAGGGAAGTGAGGCCATCGACATCGTAATCACCATACAAGACGATCGTTTGTTTTTGATCGATGGCCTGAAGAATACGCCACACGGCGATCTCCATGTCTGGTAACAAAAATGGATCGCTCAATGTATTCAAGCGGGGATATAGAAACCGTTGGGCGGCGGCGGGTTCTTGGTATCCGCGGCGGACAAGGAGATCTGCAACGATTCTAGGAAGTCCCAAGGCGCTTACAAGACCTTGAACAAGTTGAGGTGCTGCTGGTTCTGGCAAAACCCACCGAGCTATGGCTTTGTTAAGCACTGTTTTAGGTAGCCCTCAGTTTTGTGATTTTGCTTTCGATGATTTCGGCAGCCCTTTGTGTTTCTTCTTCGGTGTTTAAGTGGGAAAAAGAAAACCGCAGGCTCGCCCTGGCTTTCTTATCGGAACATCCCATGGCTTTGAGCACGTGCGAAGGGTGGATGGATCCTGCCGTACAAGCAGATCCTGCTGAGCAAGCTATGTTGTTTTCATCCAACAGAATGAGCAGCCCTTCTCCCTCTATATTTTCAAAAGCGAGATTTGTGGTGTTCGGAAGACGGTTCTGCGGGTCACCATTTACCTCCACGCCTGTAATGCGAGAAAGAAGCCTTTGTTCAAAGGCATCCCTGAGAGACAGAACCTTCTTTTTGTTCTGCTCTAATTCTTGGTGAGCGATCTCACAGGCTTTACCGAACGCTACAATTGACGCCACATTTTGCGTACCGGCGCGTCTTCCATTTTCTTGGCTTCCCCCGGTTAAAAACGGCACAAATCTGGCTCTCTTATTTGCGTAAAGGGCGCCTACTCCCTTAGGGCAGTGGAGTTTGTGCCCTGAGATTGAAGCGAATTGAATTCCTGTATTGCCCACTTTCACCGGCACCTTTCCCACCGCTTGCACAGCATCGGTATGAAAATAAATCCCTTTGCTCCTAGCGATGGCTGTCAGTTCTTCAATCGGAAATATTGTCCCTGTTTCATTGTTCGCCCACATCACGCTCAGTAGAGCTGTGTCTGAACGTACCGCTTTTTCCATCTCTTGGAGATCGACTTGTCCCTTTGAATCAACCCCGATCCATGTGATTTCCACGCCTTTTTTCGCCAGCACCTCACATGTTTTCAGTGTCGCAGAGTGTTCCACTCTTGTTGTGACAATGTGCTGTTTATCGGGATCTGCAGCCAGGGCCGAATAAATGGCGGCATTCGTAGCTTCCGTTCCGCTTCCGGTGAAAATGATCTCCACTGGCTCCGCTTGAAGCAACATGGCTACGCGTTCACGGGCGATTTCCAGAGCTTGGGCCGCTATTTTGCCAATCCGATAGGGGCTGGAAGGATTTCCATAGAATTGGTTAAGGAACGGCAGCATCTCCTCTACAACGGCTGGATCCACGGCTGTGGTCGCGTTGTTGTCGAGGTAGATCAATGGGTCAGAAGCACTCATCAGAGGAAAGTTTTTCAGCATACGCTCAGGTGCTGGCTGGTTCCAAGAGAAGATGTGTGAATCGTGGCAGGTTAAAATGAGGCGTAGATAGACGGTGCCGCTATTTGCCCGAGGGGCGAGTTATTCACAGCTCTTTAAGAAAGAGAGAAAAATTAAATCATTCTCCTTCTTCTTAAGAATGTGAATAACTAGCAAAGATAATAGGGATCCCGTTTGTTTTGCGGATGATAAGGCGGATTTTGAACGGCCAACAACCTAAGAGAGGCTGTGAATAACCGACTCGAAAAGAGCGAGGGGCGAGGGTTGTTGGGACTTGTGGGAGGTTGTTCACAGGTTCTCGGCCTGGTTGTTGGCAGGCGATGTTGGCTTGGCTTCATTCACAAGGGACAAGGTTTCCCAGGAACGCAGTTCGATCGCCTTCCGTGCAGCCTGCACTTCAGCGTCCTTTTTGCTGCGACCTGAGCCGCGAGCTAACTCAGCGCCTTCCCAGACAATTCTTGAAATGAACTGTTTCATATGTTCCGGGCCGAATTGTTCGACCACTTCGTAAATAGGACTGTGGGGAGTGACAGATTGAAGAATCTCCTGCAATCGGCCTTTGGGATTGGCAGAAGGGTCTTCCACAATCAGTTCTTCAAGGCGGGAGCGAGTTTCTGTCAGAACAATGCGGCGCACGGTGACGTAGTCGGAATCCAGATAGAGGGCGCCTATAAGCGCCTCGTAGGCGTCAGCAAGGGCAGACGCGCGGCTGCGGCCGCCAGTGGCTTCCTCGCCACGGCCCATCATCAAATATTTCCCAAGATCCAGAGCTTCTGCGTTGATACGGAGCCCGTCTCTGGAAACAAGTCTGGCGCGGAGTTTGGTAAGTTCTCCTTCGGGAAGTTCGGAATAGGAGTCGAAAAGAAACTCGGTGAAGATGAGCTGTAGAACGGCATCCCCGAGAAACTCGAGGCGTTGATTGTCGAAATGATGGCGCTGCGTTTCATAACCCAGGCTTGGATGGGTTAGAGCCTCTGCAAGAAGCAGTGCGTTACGAAACTTATACTGAATGCGTTCCTCTAACGGATTCATAGCGACATAGGGATGGGGTGGAAACGGGGCGGCCAGGGCTAGCCTGAAATAAGCTGCCTGATAGACGCGAGCGCTTGAGGAATAGCAGAGGAATTTTTACCTGCTCCGCGTGCGGTGTCAGGCCGCCCTCCGCCCTTTCCGTTTACAATGGGAGCGGCGGTTTGGACGAGTTTGCCGGCAGCAAAACGCCCTGTGAAAGATGGACTCACCGTGGCGACGAGGGAAACAATTTCAGCATGGGCGCTTGCTAGGAAGACAACCCCTTCGAAATGTCCTTTAAGAGCGTCTGCGATGTCTTGGAGCGCTTCCCCTGTGACGTCGTGGACTTCCGCGATGATCACGGGCGTGTTTGAGAGCGTTTCTATCTGGGTAACGAGCCGGGAAGCGGCCACAGAAGCTTCGCGTTGCTGCGCGGCTTTGAGAGCTTTTTCGAGGTCTTTTTGATTTTGTAGCAGAGTCTCAATTTTCCGTTCCAAGTCTGAGAGCGGGCTTCCAGCAAGCGCAGCAAGTGCCTTCAGACGGTGGTTCTCAGCGACGGAGCTATGGTAGGCGGGCAGGCCTGCAACAGCTTCGATGCGGCGAATGCCTGCAGCTACAGCGCCTTCGGAAACGATGCGAAAGAGACCGATCTCGCCGGTGCTGCGCACATGGGTGCCTCCGCAGAGTTCCATTGAATAACCGTTCAAACCATCGGAGGTTCCTCCGACCTGCACAACGCGAACAATGTCTCCGTACTTTTCACCGAAGAATTGAAGAATGTCCTGATTTTTTTTAACTTCAGTGAACTCTAGTTCACGCCAGAAAACAGGCGCATTTTCGAGTACGCGTTCATTCACGAGTTGCTCCACATCATGAAGTTGCGATTGTGAGAGAGGACCGCTTGAAAAATCGAAGGTGAGTTTATCCGTGCCAACAAAGGAGCCCTTTTGAGAGGCTTCTTTCGAGACAACCTCATGCAACGCCCAGTGCAAAAGATGCGTCACCGAATGATGCCGTTCCACGGAGCGCCTACGATCGGTATGGACGAAAAGAGAAACGTTTTGGCCGAGAGCAGGGGCATGGTCGCCCTCAATGAAATGTAACCAGACGGGTCCGCTTTTTGTGGTGTGCGTGACCTGCCAGTAGTCGGCTCCAGCTTCGAGGACTCCGGAGTCCCCGATTTGGCCGCCCATCTCCGCATAGGCGGTGGATACGTCCAGAATCACAGCGGTTTTGTTTTTGACGGAGACGACTTCCACGACGGAAGCGGCTGTGGAAAGGGCGTCGTATCCGACAAACCTTGTGGGGAGGATTGTCTCAATTTGAGAGAGTTCGATGATTTCCTTTTTCTGGGCGGCGCGAGCTCTGGCTCGCTGCTGATCCATGAGGATTTCAAAGCCAGCGGTGTCCACGGAGAAGCCGCGTTCGCGCGCCATGAGTTCTGTGAGGTCCAGCGGAAAGCCAGAGGTGTCGTAGAGTTGGAAGGCGAAGGCACCTGAAACAGCGGTGGAACCGGCACCCTGAAGGCGGTTGATTTCGTCGTTGAAAAGGGTGATCCCGCGGTCGAGAGTTTTGTTGAAGGCGACTTCTTCGCGTTTGAGGACTTCCTCCACAAAAGCTTGCCGGGACCGTATTTCAGGGAACACATCTCCCATGGTGCGGGAGAGGACTGGGACGAGTTTATAAAAGAAAGGCTCCCGGAAGCCGAGGATGCGCCCGTAACGAATGGCCCTGCGCAGGATGCGTCGCAGCACGTAGTTGCGATCGGTGTTGCCGGGTTGAATGCTATCAGCGACGGCGAAGGAAAGGGTGCGGATGTGATCGGCGATCACGCGGAAGGCGACATCGAGTTGCTCTTGCGGCGTGATAGCCACATAGTGGCCTGTTGCCGTCTGTTGAGGCAACGTGCTGGCGTAGTGTTTGCCGCTGAGTTTTTCGAGTTCGTCGAAAATGGGGCGGAAGACGTCGGTTTCGTAGTTGGAAATACGAACGTTGCTGAATTCTTCAAAGTTGCGTGTCCCCTGGATGATGGAGCAGACGCGTTCGAAGCCCATGCCGGTGTCGACGTGCTGGGCTGGGAGCGGTGAAAAGGAGCCGTCGGGGTTGGCGTTGAACTGGATGAAAACGAGGTTCCAAATTTCGATGCATTCTGCGGAACCCTTATTCACGAGAGCGCCTCCTGTGTCGCCGGAGGGAGTGAGGTCGACGTGTAATTCGGAGCACGGGCCGCAGGGGCCGGTGTCACCCATCATCCAGAAGTTGTCCTTTTTGTTGCCGTTAACGATGTGAACGGAGGGATCTAAACCCGCTTTCCGGAAAAGTTCCGCCCAGAGTTCCCAGGCTTCCTGATCGCGGGAAGCGGGGTCGCCAAGCGCTGGGTCAGGCTGATAAACCGTGGCGTAGAGGCGCTGCGGAGGGAATTTCCAGATCTCAACGATGAGCTCCCAGGCCCACTGAATCGCTTCCTTTTTGAAGTAATCTCCAAAGGACCAGTTTCCCAGCATTTCGAAGAAGGTGTGATGGTAGGTGTCTAAGCCAACATCTTCGAGATCGTTGTGTTTGCCTCCGGCGCGGATGCATTTTTGGGTGTCGGCGGCGCGGGTGTCGAGCGCGGGCGTCGCGGAGGCCCAACGGGTGACGTCGGGCTGGCGCTGGCCAAGGAAAATCGGGACGAACTGGTTCATCCCTGCGTTGGTAAAGAGCAGGTTGGGGGAGTCCGGAAGCAGACTGGAGGAGGGTACGAGGGTGTGTTGTTTCCCTCGAAAGAAATCGAGAAAGCTTTGGCGGATCTGTGCGCTCGTCATCATGGGGTGCGAAAAAGAGAGTCAGTCTAGGGAATGCAGCGGGGGGAATCAATGGGAGGAAACGGGAATTCTGTCATTGAGGCTGCGTGGGCGGTGGGCGTGGCGAAGTGGACGCCCGTGGATTTAACGGTGTCAACTGACTTGGGAAAGGTCCGCCTTGGGACCGGTCGCCAGAAGGGTGCGGTAGATACGGTGGGCCGGTTGTTCGAGGAGCGGGTCTTTTTCGATCACGACAAAAGCAGCGCCCCGAGCTTGTTGCATAAGAGCAAAGTCTTTTGTCAGGTTGCCAATCCGGAGCGGCGGCAGGCCGCTCTGTGCGGTGCCAAGGAGATCGCCTGGGCCGCGCAGCTCCCAATCCGCCTCTGCGATATCGAAGCCGTTGGACGTGCGTTCGAGGACTTCGAGTTTTTTGAGCGACTCGGGCTCTGCGACGCCTGTGAGAAGGATGCAGTAACTTTTATGGATACCCCGGCCAACGCGGCCGCGGAGTTGGTGGAGCTGGGCGAGGCCGAAACGTTCAGCGTTTTCAATGAGCATTACGGTTGCATTCGGGACGTCGATGCCTACTTCGATGACGGTTGTGGCGATAAGGGCCTTCGTGTGGCCGAGGCGAAATTGCTCCATGATGGAGTCTTTTTGCTCCGGAGGAATACGCCCGTGGAGGAGCGCGCACGGCATGGGTGCCAGGAGGGTCTGCCACTTCTCAAATTCCGCGGCTGCGGCTTTGGCTTCGGTTTTTTCGGAAGCGTCGATGAGAGGGTAGACGATGTAGGCTTGTCTTCCGGCTTCGAGATGTTCGCGGATAAACTTGGCGGCTTCGGGTACTTTGGCGCTGTCCCGGACTCCGGTGATTATTTTTCCACGGCCCTTTGGAAGTTCGTCGAGAGTAGAAACATCCAGATCACCGTACAGGCTCATTGTGAGCGTTCTGGGGATGGGTGTGGCGGTCATGACGAGCATGTCCGGGCAACGGCCCTGGGCGCGTAAGGTGGCTCTTTGGAGGACGCCGAATTTGTGTTGTTCGTCAATGACGGCAAGGCCGAGGCGGGAGAAGAGTTCGGGGTGATGAAGCAACGCGTGGGTGCCGACGATGATCTCGGGTTGGTCCTGAACGGGAATGGGCGGTTTATCTGCGGAGCCCGTTGCGACGGCCTGTTGCCAGCGGTCGTGATCGAAAAGAGGCAGTGGCCCGGACTCCTCGCGGCGGGTGCCGGTGCGGAGGCATACGCGAAGGCCCAGAGGGGTGCAGAGGCGCTGGAACTGGAGGTAGTGTTGCTCTGCCAGGATCTGTGTGGGAGCCATCAGAGCCGCCTGAAAGCCGGCTTCCACCGCCAGGAGCATGGCGGACAAGGCGACCAGCGTTTTTCCCGCGCCCACGTCCCCGTGAAGGAGCCGGTTCATGGGGCGTTCGGAAGCCATGTCGGTTTGAATCTCGGCGATGGAGCGGATCTGAGCGCCGGTGAGTGGGAAAGGCAGGCTGGAGTGGAGTTGTTCGATCAGGCGCGTGGAGGAGGCGTGGCAGAGGCCGGGTTCTGCTTGCTGCTGGGCGCGGCGCTGGGCGATGCAAAGTTGCATGCCAAAGAACTCCGTCAGGACGAGGTTCTTGCGTGCGCGGGAAAGGGATTCGAAGGAATCCGGGAAATGGATTTGGCGGAGGGCCTCGATGCGGGGCGTGGTGTCAAGGGAGGCAGGGATGAGGGAGGGCAGGTCATGGCCCTCCAACTGTTGGAGCGCCTCCCAAATCAGCCAGCGGAGTATTCGCGTGGAAAGGCCCTCGGTGGCCCGGTGGATGGGAACAATGCGTTGCAGATGGAGGGAGTCCGCAGATTCTTCTTCGAGAATTTCAAACTCGGGTTGTTCAAAAACAATCTGTCGGCCGCGCCGTTTTGGTTTGCCGTACACCACGAGGCGGACCCCAGCGGCGACGACTTTTTCAACCCAATACAAGTTGTACCAGCGCACGGTAATCTGACCGGCTAGAGCATGGCTTTTTTCTTCGACGAGGCGGATTTCGAAGTTGCGGGCGCGGCCGCGCCGTTGGACGGCTGCAGTTTGGACGAGGCCGCAGACGCAGACAGGAAGGTCTGACTCTTCTTGAGGAAAACGGTCGAAGCGGGATCGGTCTTCCCAGCGTTTTGGGAAATGGGAGACGAGGTCGCCCAGGGTTTCCAAGCCGAAACGCGTGAGTTGTCGCGAGCGCTGTGGGCCGACCCAGGGGAGTTCTTTGAGGGGCGTGTCCCAGCGCATAGGAGAGGCCCGGAGGAAGGCACGTGAAGAGGCGCGGTGGCCTGGGATTCACGTGCCTTCTAGCAAGGCGGGGCTTGTTACTTGGCGGCGGGTTCGTCGAGCTTGGCTTTGACTGCGGTTTCGATGTCGGCGTAGAGCTCGGCGTTGTTTTTAATGACTTCCTTGGCGGCATCGCGGCCCTGCGCAAGTTGGGAGCCCTTGTAGGAGAGCCAGGAGCCACGTTTTTCGACAACGCCCTGTTCCAGAGCAAGATCCAGCAAAGCGCCCGTGGACGAAATGCCTTCGTTATACATGATGTCGAACTCCGCTTCGGTGAAGGGAGGTGCGACTTTGTTCTTCACCATTTTCAACTTCGTGCGGTTGCCCGTGACGGTGCCGTCGGCATTCTTGATGGCACCGATCCGGCGGATGTCGCATCGCACGCTCGCGTAGAATTTGAGCGCTTTGCCGCCTGGCGTTGTTTCGGGGTTTCCGAACATGACGCCGATTTTTTCGCGGATCTGGTTGGTGAAGATAACCACGGTGCTGGCCTTGGAAATCAGGGCGGTGAGTTTGCGCAATGCGGCGCTCATGAGACGCGCCTGAGCGCCGACAGTGGTGTCGCCGATCTCTCCTTCGAGTTCCGCCTTGGTGACGAGCGCCGCGACGGAGTCGAGGACGATGACATCCAGAGCGTTGGAGCGCACGAGGGTTTCGCAGATGCGCAACGCTTCTTCACCAGAGGAAGGCTGGGAGACGAGAAGTTCGTCCACATTGACGCCGAGCTTTTTAGCATAGGCTGGATCCAAGGCGTGTTCGACGTCGATGAAACCGGCTAGGCCGCCCCGTTTCTGGGCTTGGGCGATGACGGTGAGTGTCAGAGTGGTCTTCCCTGAGGATTCGGGCCCGAAGACTTCGATGATTCGGCCGCGAGGGAAGCCGCCCACGCCCAGTGCGCGGTCAATCAGGATGTTCCCCGTGGGGATGACTTCCACGTCCATCTGTTGCGCGGAACCGAGGCGCATGATGGCTCCGTCGCCGAAGTCCTTGTGGATTTGCTGGAGAGCGAGGTCGAGGTTTTTGTTGCGGGCGGCGATTGCCTTGCTGTCGTCTGGAGTAGCGTCTGATTTTTGTGCCATAAAAGAGATCCCTGAAAGCTACACCTGCGTGGGCGCCTGCAAAGTGGGAATTTGGATTTTGAAGAGAAGGCGGTCATCCCGGGGGGCAAGCAGTGGGGCCTGGCTGCAGACCCTTGGGGCTTGGAGGAGATCCGAAGAGGCTTAAAACTCGAGAATGGCTCGGATGCCCACGACCCAGGCGTTGTTGTTCACCGTGGTTCCTCCGGGGTGGCTGATGTATTGGAAGTCGGGCTGGACTCTGAGATACGGAGTGACGGGAAGTTGATAAAAAAGCTCAGAGATCGCTTCCCTGCCGGGATTTCCTGCCTGGTTGGGGCTGAAGTGGCTGCGGGCATAGGCCAGGCCCACTTTGTCTTCCGTGGTGGCCAAGCCGGTGAAGACGAAACCCGCCTGTGTGGATTGGTCTATGATGCTGCTGGCTTGCGGCGCGAAGGTCCCGCGTAGAAAGGCGGACAGGCCTTCTTTGGAATCCGGCGATTTTTGCCACAGGGTCTGGTCGAGGACGTAGTAGGTCGAGGTGCTGGAGCCGTGGTTTGCCCCTCCTGCGTTGTCCATGAAGTCATCGGAGTGATGCAGTACGCCGAGCCGCACCGCCCCTGGGTACGAACCGGTGAGGCGTTGGTAGCCGATCTCGCCAGTGGTGAGCGTGCCTTCGCTTTTGTGGAGGGCCCAGTCCGTGCCGTGGCGCGCTGCGTTTCCTGTGAGGCCCGTGGAGGGGTCTTTCAAGTCTCCCGGGGAAGGGTTGCCGTCGTAAATGCCGGCCATGCCGTAGAGGCCCTCCAGGGGTTCAAAACGGAGGCGGATGCCGAGAGCCGCAGTGGGGTAGATACCCGTGGGCATAGGCGTTGCGGGTGGAGTCGGGGCACCAAAGGAGGAGTTGATGAAAGCGGCGGCGGAGTCCGTGACTCCGAATTCGTCGTCCACCCGCATTTGGCCGACCTTGAGAGATATTTTGCCTTCGAGGAGCTTTTGTTCGACCCAAAAGTCCACAAGTCGGTAGGAGTCGTAGGAGTCTATGTTCGAATAAACGGACGCATCGCCCACGTTGTGGAGGGTCCCGCTGGTTCCGTGCGGATAGAGGCCGCTCAGGCGGAAGGTGGCGCCAGGGAGGCCGGCGGCTTTTTCGAGGTTAACGTCTAGTGAGAGTTTGAGGAGACCGTCGAATACAGCGCTGCGTTTCTGTCCGCCTTTGAGGTTGGCGAAGAGTTCGGAGGTGTAGGTGGCACTCAGTTCGTAGCCGTGCTCCCTGAGGGTGGAGCGAAAGCCACCCCAGTCTCCAGTGAGGCCAAAGGGAATCTCGGGAGCTGCTTTTTCACAGGCTCCGTTTTTGCAGCAGGCGTCGTCAGCGAGAAATTGAGCCGAGAGGGCCAGGAAGCCGCCCAGAAAGACGACGGCGATTTTCGGGTGTAAGGAAAGCGACATGGTTTCGAGTTGGTTTTTGGTGGGTTAGATATCTTTAGATAGATAGAGCCTCAGACATCCCGACGTCTACCTGAACCATCTCGCTCGAAAAGGAATCTTGCTGCTCTCAATTTTGGGTTTTTTCACTGAGGTCACGGGAATTGAGCTGCTCGTACCTGAATTCACCCAGAGCAATCTGCTAGTGTGACCTCAGTGGAGAAGACAGAAAGTTGAGATTGGGAAGATTCCCGGTCTTTGGGGGGCTCTTCATAGAGGTGAGGATGTCTGAGTCGATAGAGACGGATAGAGCTGACCTGTTGTTTCGGGGTGATTGGGACGCCCTTTCAGGGCTTTCTCCGTTTTTGAATGTTCATCCGCAGGGCGTTGCCCTTGGCTAACCTAGAATGCTCCTTGTAGGGGCGCCCCATCGGTTGGCCTGCGGCGCAGGGCGAAAGGTATCTAATGAGCGGGAGAGAAGATCAAGGCGTCTGTCGCGTGAGCCAGGCGGCGATGTCCACCAGATTCGGGGCGTGCAGGCGTGTTTCGGGCTTGCCACGCTGGAAGAGTGCGCCCGCCTTCCAGACCCAGGCTTCGGGAGGATACGGGCCGACTTTTTGCGGGTCGCTCCATGTGTGTAGGGCGAGCACGCGCGGGGAAAGGGCGGCGGCGAGGTGCATGGGGCCGCTGTCGACGCTGAGGGTCCAGTTGGCGAGTTTGAGGAGAGCTGAGAGCTCCAAAAGGGACGTACGGTTGAGCCAGTTTTCGACGTGTGGTAAAGGCGTTGGCGTGGAGTCGGAGCGGCCGAGCAGGACGATGCGAGCGGGAGCGAGGGCCTCGCACAGCGTGTGGACCTCAGCGAGGGAGAGAGATTTCCCTTTGCCTCTGGAGAAGGGGTGGAGCGCGATAAACGGTGAGGAGGCGTTGAAGCCGGGCGGGGGCGCGGCGGGTGGGAGCGGCCACTGGAGGGGGTTGGAGACGGGAACGCCGAGCGCGCGTACGAGCGCGAGATAGCGGTCTACGGCGTGCTGGGCTTGGGAGACTGCGGCGGTGGCGTTGTAAAAAAAACGGCTGCCTTCACGGGCGTCTGAGAGGCCGTAGAAGGCGGAGCGTTTGCAGAAGTGCCCGATGAGAGCAGAGCGGAAGAGGCCCTGGAAATCGAGGACAAGGTCTGACTGGGCGGAACGTCCGAAGCGGCGTGCCCAGGAAACCAGGCGGAGCGGAGCGAGCGTGCCCCGGAAGGACTGGCGGGGGAAGATCGCGACGTCGTCGACGGCAGGGTTGTTTTGAAGCAGCGGAGCCCACTCGGGGTTCACTAACCAGCGGAGCTGCGCCTTAGGCCAGTGGCTTCGGAGCGCGGCGACGGCTGGAAGGGTGTGGATGACGTCCCCGAGCGAACTGGGCTTGAGGATAAGAATCGACTCTGGCTCACGCCCGGCAAACGGGAGAAAGGCAGGCGGCAGAGCCATGGTCACCGGCCCTCGGAGAGGCGGCTAGCGAGCCGTTCTGGGAGTCCTGCGGCGATGATCTTTTTCTGGGTCGTCGCGATGTCGTATTCGAGACGGCGCCAGTCCACGGTTTGCGTGGCGGGCGTGTAGAGCACGTAGGAGGCGCGCCAGTCGTGGTCGCGGGGCTGGCCTACGGAACCTGCGTTGATGAAATATTTTTTGCCCGGCTCGATGACGAGCGAAGTGGGCGGCACTTCGTTGACACGCAGGTCGCGCACGAAGGCGCGGGGGACGTGCGTGTGCCCGTAGAAGCACAACTGGGTGTGCTGGTAGCTGAAGCTGGCTGAGGCATCCAGATCCGAAATGATGTAGCCCCAGGAACTGGGCGAATCGAGGGTAGCGTGGACGATCGTGAAGTTTCGGACCAGGCGGTTAAATTTGAGGGAGCGCAGCCAGTCCTTTTGCTCTTGGGTGAGCTGGTCGCGCGTCCATTGGATGGCCTGGGCGGCGAGCGGGTTGAAGTAGGCGAGGTCGGTCTGCTCGGCGGCCTGTTCGTCGTGGTTGCCCTTGACCACCGGGCATTTCATGTCGCGAATCAGTTCCAGGCAGGCGACTGGATCCGCGTTATAGCCGACGATGTCACCGAGGCAAATGAAGTCCGTGGCGCCGTTGGCTCGAGCGTCTTCGAGAACGGTTTGGAGGGCTTCGAGATTGGCGTGAATATCGCCGAAGATCGCGTAGCGCATGAGGTGGAGGCCTAAAGGGGCAGTCGCAGTTTGGGTGGGGGTTTACCGCAGAGGCACTGGGCGGCGAGCCTACGGGTTATCGGACAACCGGCGGTTCGCTTCCTTCAGAGGCGGTTTTCTCAATGTAAGCGCGCTGGGCTTGGGGAACAGCCAATTTTTCCTCCAATTGTCCTAAGAGATGCAAAAGAGTTGGCATTTGTTGCACCTTACCCTCTCCATAAAGGGCGCGCAGTTTGGCGTAGGCTTCCTTTTCGCGGCCGGGAACCTTGGCCAGTTCATAGGCAGCGAACCGGCGCAGGTAGGTCATCGCCTTAGGCAGTTGAGCCGCCTTTTCGTAAGCTTCCGCCGCAAGGGAGTGGTCTGAGAGTCGGTTGGCGTAGAGGTCTCCAAGCCGTTCCCAAAGACGCGAGCTCTCGGGATTGAAGGTGATCCCGTCCTGGAGAAAGGTTTCGCCGATGCGCAGGAACGCGACTTCCGCCTTGCGGCGCAAGGCGGCTGTGGGGGCGGCGTTGGAGCCTGAACGCATGGCGGTGGCCGCGTCGTAGGCCATGTGGTAGTGCGCCATTTCCCAGAACAACACGGCGCGCGGTTGGAGCTGGGTGGCGGAGTGGAGCAGCAGTTCCATGCGCGACCAGGCGGTTTGTTCAAAGGCGACGCCGGCGCGGATCCAGAGGAGGTCGGCCATCAGGGCGCGGAAACCGCTGAGGGCGGCGATAAAACCGCCCTGCCCGAGCTGCTGGCGGGTGCCCAAATGGAGGCGGGCCAGTTGGAAGCCCTGCGCGGTTTGAGCCAGGTGCAGGCGCCGCTCCAGAGGCGTTTTGACGAGGCCGAAACCAAGCAGCAAGGCGAGGGTGAGCAGCACTTTTTTCATGGGCGTTGGGGCTTTTTAAAAGCACCGCCTAGAGTTCTCGCGAGGCGAAAATGACCTGGGCAAGAAGAAAATACACGAGGATGTAGAAGAGCCCGAGCCCGCTCACCTGCCAGAAAAGGGCCATGGGCAGGGCCGTGCCCACCGCGATTTCATCGACCACGTTGAAGAGCTGCAAGTCGGGGAAGACGAGCGAAACGCCTGCTGAAAGGACTTTGAGAGCGGCGGCTGTCTCGGAGCCGCCCAGCCAGGCTTCGCGGGCGATACCCTGAACGTGGCCGATCAGGTAGATGACGACGGAGGTTAAAATGGTGAAAACCGAGGAAGTCGCCACCGTTGACAGCAGCAGCGTGAGTGTGGAACACAGCAGAGCTTTGAGCAGGATGAGGAGAATCCCCGGAATGAGGTTGGCCTGGAAGGCGGCGGACCGGATGGCTTCGAGGTCCAACGCAAGTGTCTGAGGCGATGAAGATTGCATGGCGGCCGCGATTTCCTGCTGTTCCCGGATGCCGAGCACGCCCGCAAAGACCACGCTCATGAGCAACACGGCGAGTGTGATCAGGAGGAAGACGCCGCTGAGTTTGCCCAGGAGGTATTCAAAGCGCGAAACAGGCTTCGCCAGAATGGTGTAGAGGGTGCGGTCCTCCTGGTCCTTTGGAAGAAGGCCGGCAGTGCAGAGCAGGCCTAGCAGCCAGCTGAAGATACTCATCGCGCCGAGGCCGACATCTTTGAGGACTTGAAGAGGGTTTTGGAAGCTGAATTGGATGGTGAAAATGGAGCTGCCAATGATCAGAAGTGCGAAGAGCAGGATGAAGTAAAACACCTTGAGCCGAATTAGTTCCAGAAGAGTGTTGTGCGCGAGCGCGAGCACCCTGCGCGAGGAAAACAGGCTGTGTTTTGGAGCGGCTGTCATGATGTGCGGCCGGGGGTTGAGGGCGCCTCGGGTTTGGGTTGCGTGATTTTCAGGAAGAAGCGTTCCAGATCCGCGTGCGGTTTGCGTTGGTCGAGGAGGCGCGCCCCGGAGTCGGTGGCGAGGCGACCGAAGGCCTCGATCAGCGAGGGGGAGGCGTTTTCCAGGACCAGTTCAGTCTGGTTGGGGGCTGAGATGAGGTCGTCGAGGCGGCCTTCGGCGACGAGTTTGCCGTGGTTCATCACGCCGATACGGTCGCAGATTTCCTGCACCTGGTTGAGCATATGTGAACAAAGCAAAACCGTGATGCCCTGAGACTTAAACTGTAGAATGAGGTCCCGGATCTCGTGCGAGCCGGCGGGGTCGACGCCTGCCGTCGGTTCGTCGAGCACGAGCAGGTGCGGGTCTCCGATGAGCGCTTGGGCGAGCCCGATGCGCTGGAGCATGCCTTTGGAGTAGCCGCCCAGGCGACGGTCTGCGGCGTCGGAGAGTCCGACGGTTTGAAGCATGTGGCGGGCTTTTTCCTGGAGCGGTTTTCCTTGGAGACCGCAGAGTTTGCCAAAGAAAAGGAGCGTCTCCAGGCCGGTCAAATATTTGTAAAAATACGGGTTTTCGGGGAGGAAACCGACGCTTTCGCGGCTTTCCACCTGCTTTGAATTGACGTTGAAAATGAAGCTGGAGCCGGCGGTTGGGGAGACGAGCCCCAGCAGGATTTTCATGGTCGTGCTCTTGCCTGAGCCGTTCGGACCAAGGAGTCCATACACCTCGCCAGCAGGAACTTCCAGTGAAAGATTTTGGACGGCACGAACTGGTTCACGCCGGAACGGCACGTGAAATTCCTTGGAGAGATTCTGGATGGAAATGGCAGAAGTACTCACGGGATGGTAGGTGGAATCTTAGAGGTTCTGGAGGGGCTTGTCATATCAAAGATGAGGGGGTGTTTTTCTGTGAGGCGGAGCGTTTCTGCGCGTGCCTTTTTTTCAGGCTTGGGCAACGTGTGAAGGATGCGCGTATTAACCCAGTTTTTCCTGATTGGTGCCCTCTTTGCGGGCAGCCTTTTTGCCGAGCCTGCCAGGCCTCTGCGGGCTCTGATGATCACCGGCGGTTGCTGCCACGACTACAGCAATCAAAAGCGAATTCTCTCCGAGGGCATTTCAGCGCGGGCCCCTGTGGAATGGACGATCGTTCACGACGTCGAAATGGTGGATGGGAAGGATGTGGCGGCGTCCCGGGAGCACTTGTCGACGGCTTATGCAAAAGACAACTGGGCAGAAGGTTACGATGTGGTTGTCCACAACGAGTGCTATGGAGCGATGAAGGATTCTGCAACGTTGAAGCGGATTGCGAAAGCGCACACCGAGGGGAACGTACCGGCGGTGTTTTTGCACTGCGCTATGCACAGCTATCGGATGGCGGCTGATGAGGACGCGAACCTGTGGAGGGAGTTGATCGGGGCGAAAAGCATGTACCACGAGCCCGGGGCGGTTTTGACGGTGAAAACGGCCGAGGGGACGCATCCGGTGATGCGCGGGTTCCCTGCGGAGTTCACGACGCCGGAGAAGGATGAGCTCTACATTTTGGAAAAGGTGTACGATAGCGCGACGGTTCTGGCGCACTCCTATACGGAGAAACTCAAGGTGCAGAATCCCGTGATATGGGTGAACACGGTGGGGAAACTGCGCACCTTTTCGACCTCTCTGGGGCACACAAACGCGGTGATGGCGGCTCCTGAATATTTGGATCTTGTGACGCGCGGGCTGCTTTGGACCTGCGGGCGTCTGGAGGGGGGGACGAAGTAGTGGGAAGCCTTAGTGGGTTTCCGGTGTTTCCGTAGTGTCCAGGCTTTGTGTGCGCCTTTCTTCCAGCATGCGGTCCAGGTCCTCGACGTCGTCCCATGGGAGGCGTTTGCGTTGGTATTTGCGCCAGAGAATATCGCGCAGGGCCTCGAGGTCCTCGACGCTTGGGGAGTCGTAGTAGGTCCAGACGGCCTCGGAGCGGCGTTTGGCTTGGAAGCGCCATTTGCCTCCAAAGCGCTCGGCGCGGGCCTCCCTTTTTTCACCGTCTTCGCCGACGGTTTTCCACACGTGAACATTTCGCATGCCCCCACCCTGCCTGTGAGTGGCCCGAGTTTCCACGGGAAACGGTGGTGGTGGGTGGTTTTGGTGTGGAGCGGGGCTGGGAAACGGTAAGAATGGAGGCTGCGTGAAAGAGTTTGGAAAAATCTTGGTGTATTTGTGCGCAGTGCTTGCGGGGGGAGCGCTTCTGGCTCCGCCTTTGTACTGGGCGGCGCACGGGCTGATGGATGCGGGTTGGCTGCTGTTTTTAAAGAAGTACGCTTTTCAGAAATATTTCAACCGGAGCCTGCTGGTATCGGCCGTGGTTTTGCTTTGGCCTTTGGTGCGCTGGCTGGGGGTGAGGGACTGGGCGCCAGCGGTGTTTGGGAGGGATTCAAGACGCTGGGTGCGGTTCTCGGGGGGCTTTGTTCTGGGTGCCGGGGTGATGGCGTTCCTGGGCGCTGGGTACGTGTGGGAGGGGTGTTATCGTTTGGAGGGGGTGCCTGGATGGCCGGGTTGGGTGAAGGCGTTGTGTTCCGGGGTGGTGGTTGGGTTGCTGGAGGAGACTCTTTTTCGGGGGGCGATCTCGGGTTTAATCGAGCGCCGGCAGGGGGCGTGGGCGGCCTTGTGGTGGACGAGCGGGTTGTTTGCGGTGGTGCATTTTCTCAAACCGGACCCCTCGGTAAAGGTGGCTGCGGTGGGATGGGCCTCGGGGTTTGAACTGGTGCCGCATATGTTTCATCAGTTTTCAGAGCCTTTGCTGCTGCTGGGAGGGTTCGGCACGCTTCTGGTTTTCGGGCTGGTGCTGGGCCTGGCGGCGATGCGGACGGGTTCGCTGTGGATGAGCATTGGGTTACACGCGGGCCTTGTTTTTGTGAAGGCGCTGTTTTCACGGGGCACGGAGCGCGTTGCGCTCAAGTGGCCGTGGGTGGGGCCGGAGCTTCAAATCGGGCTGGCGCCGGTGCTTGTCCTGTTTCTGGCGGGAGTGGTGGTATGGGGTGTGACCCGGGTCCGTCCGCAAGGGGGGAACTCCCCGGCTTGAGTGGGATTGTTCCACGTGGAACACAGCCTCTCCAACGCATGCTTTATTTCGATCACAACGCAACGGCCCCCCTGCTCCCGGCGGCGAGGGACGCCTGGCTCGAAGCCCAGGAGCGCTATCCCGCCAATCCCTCCAGCCAGCACCGGCCCGGTCAACGCGCCGAGGTCGCTCTCGAAGCAGCCCGCGAATTTCTGGGCGGGCATCTTTCCTGCGCCCCCTCCTCCCTTGTCTGGACGAGCGGAGCCACAGAGTCTGCAAATTCTGTTTTCGCCCACCTCGCAAACGGTTCCGGGGGTTCTGGGGGTTCTGGCCGTTCTGGCTGCTCCGAGAGCTTCCCGGAGGTCTGGATTTCCGCCATTGAACACCCGTGTGTGGCTGAGGCCGCCGCCCGGTACTTTCCAAAGAGGGTCCGAGAATTGCCGGTAACCCAGGCGGGCGTGCTTAATCTGGAGCTCCTGGAGGCCCTCTTGGCCAGTGCGAAACCGGCTGCCCTGGCGCTGATGGCCGCAAACAATGAGACCGGCGTGCTCCAACCCTGGGCTGAGGCGCTCGCCTTGTGCCGGGCGCAAAACGTGCCGCTGATTTGCGACGCCACCCAGTGGCTGGGTCGTCTGCCTGCCAGCGGCCTTGGGGATTGCGACTATCTCTTCGGGAGTGGACACAAATGCGGGGCTCCCGTGGGAGTGGGTTTTCTAAAGGCGCCCGGAGGGTTCAGGGGCCTTTTGGAGGGAGGGCCGCAGGAGGAAGGCCGGCGGGCCGGGACTCAAAATGTGGCGGGGGTCGCAGCTCTCGCGGGCGCGCTGCGCGCGTGTGAGGGGCGCTTTGGGGAAATCACCCGGCGGTTGGAAGAGCGGGCGGAAACGGAGCGGCTCTTATTGGCCGCGCTGCCGGGGGCGGAGATCCTGGGAGCCGGGAGTCCGCGGCTTTGGAATACGATTAGTGTGGTGGCACCGGAGTTGTCGGATTGCCGGCAGAGATGGGTGGTGCGTCTCGACGCTGCTGGAGTTGCGGCGTCGAGTGGGTCGGCTTGTGCCAGTGGAAAAGAGAAACCCTCAGCCGTCCTCGCGGCGATGGGTGTGTCCGCCGGGGTGAGTGACCGGGTGCTGCGTTTGAGCGGTGGGTGGGAAACCGGGCCGGCGGATTGGGCGGAGGTGGTGCAGCGGATGAGCGGGGTTTTGGCGCGGTGGCGCTGACCCGGTGGGTGGGGTGATTTTTAAGCGCAGAAATGGACGTGTTGGAAGCGGGAGGGAGCGGGTTCCTTATAGATTGTCGGCGGCAGCCAAGATCGCGCCGCAAAACCTGCTTTTGACCCCCTAAAACGCCGGAAAGGCCCCTTAAAGGCCCCTCTCCTCTCTTCCGAGGGTCACGATAGCGGCGGCGGGTGCTTTTTTGCCCCAAAAACGCGGCTTTCCGCCGCGGTGTGCCGCCAAAAGGAACTGCCCACCCGATACCGGGCTGTGGTAGGCTTGTTTTCATGTACACGCTCCCGACCCATTACGATGTCATTGTCCTAGGCGCCGGGCATGCCGGGATCGAGGCGGCTCTGGCGGCGGCGCGGCTGGGTTGCTCGACCTTGATGCTGACGCAGAACTTGGACTCGATCGGGCAGATGTCCTGCAATCCGGCGATCGGTGGACAGGCGAAGGGGCAGATCGTCCGGGAGATTGACGCGCTGGGGGGCTTCATGGGATTGAATACGGACGCGACGGGGATCCAGTTCCGGATGCTGAATGCGCGGAAGGGTCCGAGCGTGCGTTCGCCCCGGGCGCAGTGCGACAAGAAGGCGTACCAGTTTCGGGCGAAGGTGGAGCTGGAGCGCGCTGCGAACCTGACCCTCTGCCAGGGCAATGCGGTCCGGATCTTGCGGGACGGGGATGGCGTTTCGGGGGTGGAGACGAGTCTGGGGTTGAGGATCCTGGGGCGTTCGGTGGTGGTGACGACCGGGACCTTCATGAGGGGGCTGCTCCATGTGGGTCTGCAAAACGCCGTGGGGGGGAGACTGGGGGATACGGTGTCCACGCTGAGCGACAGTCTGCGGGAGATCGGGTTTGAAGTGGGCCGGTTTAAGACGGGGACACCCTGCCGGCTGAACGGAAGGAGCGTCGATTTTTCGCAGTGCGAGGTGCAGGGTGGGGATGAAGTGCCCCTGCCTTTTTCGAGTGTGCCGGAGCGGATCCAGGGCGGGCCCAACGATATCTTTACGCTGAACCGCTGGGAAAACGGCGTGTTCCACGTGGAACAAATGCCCTGCTGGAGCACCTACACCAACACCCGCACCCACGATATCATCCGCGAAAACCTCCACCAGTCCCCCCTCTATTCCGGCCGCATCGAGGGGGTGGGCCCGCGCTACTGCCCCTCCATTGAAGACAAGGTGGTGAAGTTTGCCGAGAAGGACCGCCACCAGCTTTTCCTCGAGCCGGAGGGGCGCCACACCGAAGAGTTCTACGTGAACGGCATCTCCACCTCGCTCCCCCTGGAGGTCCAGTACGCTTTCCTGCACACCGTCCCCGGCCTCGAAAAAGCCGTGATTTTGCGCCCCGGTTACGCGGTGGAATACGACTACTGCCCCCCGACCCAGCTGGAACTTACCCTGGAAACGAAGCGGCTGCCGGGCCTTTATTTCGCCGGACAGATCAACGGCACCTCCGGCTATGAGGAGGCCGCGGGACAGGGTCTGCTGGCAGGGGCCAATGCAGGGCTCAAAATCCTGGGGCGGCCGCCCCTTATCCTGAGCCGTGCGGACGCCTACCTTGGAGTGCTGGTGGACGACTTGGTGTTGCGCGGCACCGAGGAGCCCTACCGGATGTTCACCAGCCGGGCCGAGCATCGTCTGCTCCTGCGGCACGACAACGCGGATCTGCGCCTCACCCCGCTTGCGCATGCGGCGGGTCTGGTGGACGCCGGGCGCGCGGAGAAGGCGGAGGCGCGCCGGTTGCAGTTGGAGGCGTTGAAGGGATACGCCGAGCAGACCCGTTTTGGCGAGGGCCGGGTGGCTGGATGGCTGCGCCGGCCGGAGACGCATTGGGAGGAACTGCCGGAGGAAATTCGCGCGGGTTATCCGGCGGAGGCGTGGGAGGCGGTGGAAATTGATTTGCGGTATGCGGGGTACATCACGCGCCAGCACGCGGCGGTGGAAAAGCTGCGGGGGATGGACGGCAAGGCGCTGCCTGGAGAGCTAGACTACACCCGGGTGCGGGGGCTGCGGTCGGAGACGCGGCAGAAGCTGGCGAAGCTGCGGCCGGCGACGTTGGGTCAGGCGGGGCGGATCAGCGGGGTGACGCCGGCGGATGTGGCGTTGCTGGCGCTGTTGCTGGAAAAACCGAAGGCGGCCTGGCACGAGGGGGAGTGAGCGGGTCGGCGGGGGTGGAGGGGTGTTGTTCCACGTGGAACAATGCGCGAAAGCCCGTTTTTTTGGTCATCTTCCGCTATCGTGACCCTCGGGAAAGGGATGAGGGGGCTTTAAGGGCCCTTTCCGGCGTTTTAAGCCTGTTTCAAGCCCTTCCAACGCCCGAAGCGTCTTCGTCCGCGAACCTCAAACCGTCGGAACCCTTACACCAGCCGTCCGCACCCAAAAAAAGAGCGCCGCTTTCCGGCGGCGCCCTCTTTTTTTAAAAACTCCGCTTTAGCGGACCGCCGCCCACACCCGGTGGACGTCGTCGTGTTCATCCAGGCTTTCCAAAAACTCCGCCACCTCCGTCTGCTGCGCTTCGGTCAGCTCGGGAAAATTCTTGGGCAGATAACCCATCTCACACGTGACGATGGTCCAGCCATGGGCTCCCAACCATTTGGAGACCGCGTGCAGATCGGCGCGCTCCGTGATGAAACGGATGCCCAAAGCGTCGGCTGGGATATCGTCGTTTTGCTCGTGGGTGAGGGGCTCGAAATTCTGGGCCCCGGCCTCGATGGCGGCCTCCTCCGGATCAACGCCGTCGGGGGCGTGGTGGGCTTCGACGAGACCTACATGGTCGAACAAAAACTTGTTGCTGCCCGGGGCGCCAAGCTGGCCCTTTTTGAAAAGGACCCGGAGCTCGGGGGCGGTCCGGTTGTTGTTGTCCGTGAGCACGTCCACGATGACGGCCACCTTGTGGGGGGCGTAGCCTTCGAAGGCGACCTCCTCCATGAGCATTTTTTCTTCTCCCACGCCGGCTCCCTTTTTGACGGCGCGCTCGATGACATCGCGTGAGACAGAGTCCCTGCGCGCCTTTTCAATCGCGGCGAAAAGCCGGGGGTTCCCATCCGGATCGGCTCCGCCCATTTTGGCGGCGACCGAAATTTCCTTCACGATTTTACCCGTGGCGGCGGAGCGTTTCTTTGCGTTGACCTGACGTTTGGCGAGTAACCACTGACGACCCATAAGTGAATGGAAACTAACGGATCTGCCGCCCCGCGTAAACAGCATTTGCCAAAGGGGTGTTGTTGGCTTGGGATGCGGTGCATGAGCGCCTTTACCAGTTCCTTCACCGTCGCAACCCGGGGCAAGGGCACCACGGAAATCACCGAAGCCGTCGCGCACATCCTGCGGGAAAGCGGCGTTCAAACAGGGCTTGTCACCGTCTTCGTTCAGCACACGAGCGCCAGCCTGGTCATCTACGAAAACGCCGACCCCTCCGCCCGGGTCGATCTGCATACCTTTTTTGAGAAACTGGTGCCCGAAAACACCGAGTATTTCGTCCACACCGACGAGGGGCCGGACGATATGCCCTCTCATTTGCGCATGGTGCTGACGCGCACGAGTGAGGCGATCCCTGTGGCTCAGGGGAGTCTTCAACTGGGAACCTGGCAGGGGATTTTCCTATTCGAACACCGCCGCGCGCCGCACCGCCGCACGGTGGTTGTGAGCGTGATCGGTTGAACCGGCCCCGGCCGCGTTTGGAGAGCGTCTTGTGTGGGTTGCAGGAGTCCGTTAGAATCAGGCATGCACAAAAACGAGATGCGTTTGGACCCGCTCACGGACGAGTGGACGCTTTTTTCAGAAGCGCGGGCGCATCAGCCCACGGCCGCCTCTGTTCTGGAGGAAAGGGACGATTTGGCAGCCAGCAACCCGTTTCTCGCTGGGATGGAGAAGTACGCGGCGCACACCCTCTATCAGGCAGAAAAGGGGGGGGAATGGAGCGTGCGGGTGGTTCCCAATCGCGCGCCCGTGGTGCGGGTTGAGGGAGATCCGACGTGCCACGGGGATGGTTTTTACGACCACATGGATGGTGTCGGGGCGCACGAGGTGATTGTGGAAACCAGCGACCGGCGGGCGCTGGAAGCGCTTGATTTGTGGCAAATCGAGCAGGTGATCCAAGCCTGGAAACTGCGCATCCTTGACCTCATGCACGACACCCGGTTGCGCTCTTTTTCAATCGTCAAGGCGGTCGGCCGTTCTGCCGGCGCGCTGGTGCCCCACGCGCTCAGCCAGCTCGTTGCTTTGGCAGTCATCCCCGCCCGATTGAAGCGGAAACTGGGGGTGGCCCGGGCGTTTTACAGCCAAAAAAAGAGGGCTATTTTCGAGGATATTTTGAGCGAGGAGGTCCGCACTGGAGCGCGCGTGGTTTATGAAAACCACGGGTTTTGTGTGTTCTGCCCCTACGCCTCCCGGGTGCCTTTCGAAATGGCCTTGTACCCGAAGCGGCAGAGCGCTGATTTCCACGCCATCACCGATGAAGAGGTTGTGCAGCTCGCAGACGCCCTCCAGGCGGCCCTCCTCAGGCTCAACGGGGCATTGGACCATCCGCCCTACCATCTGGCCCTTCTCACCGCCCCCACGCGCACGCAGCGGCTTGATCATTGGGGCACCATTGACCGCGATTTCCGCTGGCATCTGGAGTTGCTCCCCCGACTATACCCCAGCAGCCCGCTGGAAATCGCCACGGGTTCCTGGGTGAACGGCGTGTGGCCGGAGGTCGCCGCCGAGAGCCTCCGGAGCAGCGGCTAGGGCGTCAAAAGCTGCGTTTTAGAGCAGAAGCCGGAGCCGCTTTTTAACCCCATCCGCCCACTTGACGGCGTCCGCTCCGAAGTAGTGGATGCCATCGCCTCCAGACTGACCTGTCTCGTAGCGAACCATGCTGGAGGAGTCTATGACTGCGAAGCGCTTCCGTTTTCCTGCGGAGAGGAGAAGCTTGGTAACGCTCTCCTGCACCTTGCGGAAACGGGCGGAATCCGGGGGCGTGATCCACACGAGGAGCGGCCGTCCGGGGGCGGATTGGACGGTGTCCGCGAAGCGTTCCAGAATCGCCCCCAGCCGCGCCAACTCTTCGGGCCCGGGGTGTGCTTCAACCAGGTCAAACCAGTTTGTGCCGAGTTGCACCACCACGGTTGCGGGCCGGATCCGCTCAAGAAGCGGGGCGATTTTCGGGGTCGTAAAGGGTTCCGGCGGTCGGCCCTTTTCAAACTCGTGATGTGCAAAAGTATTCGGAGTTTTGACCCGGCTGCCGCATTTGGAAACGAAGGTTGTCTCACCCTCCAACCAGTGCTCCGGGGAGGAGCCGCAGGAAGCCACGACATACACCCGCCCTTCACCGGCTTGATCGCACAAAAAATTCTGCATCTCCCTGCCGAAAGGCCCGACCGAGAGAGAGTCTCCGACAAACAAAACCCTGCGTGCACTGCCCGGGGGCGGAGTGCTGTAATTGGCGTGCGCGGAGGACAGGCAGAGGCCGAATAAACAAAGGAAAAGCAGTCGGGGCGTGAGCATATGGATTCTCACTTATCGGCCGAGCGAAGGAAAACGCGCTTCATCTTCTTTACGGATGAAGGGGCGGAGCTCTATGCGACCGGTCTCTTCATTGCGTTTGATGGCCTCCCACGGGGAGCCTTCAAAATCCAGGAGCTCCAACCTAAAGGAATCACCCACATTGTAAGTCTCCAGACGTTCGGGTTTTAGGCGGATGTGAGCCGGGTGCATCACCACGAGTTCGGAGTCCTTATACTCGCCTGAAACAACCTCCTCCACCTGGTACACAAAACTCACCATCGACTCCTGATAGGGGTGCAGTTTTTCCGTAGAGAGCGGCTCGGATTTCGCAATGAGTTTTGCCCGGACCACCACCGAAGGCCGCTCCTTTGGAGCTGTCAGGGCCGTTTTTCCAGCCGTCTTGGCGACCGCACTCAGCAGAGCCTGCTTGGGAAGCGGAGCGGAGGTTAGCAGGCCCTCGGAGAGGTCCTTGGAGATGCGCTGTAAAACGCCCTCCGCCCACGCGTCCATGTCCCGGCCAATGAAATGTTCCTTGTCCGGCATCGTATTGCGATACGGATACTTAATCAGCCCCCGGCTATCGATGACGTTCAAAAACGCGCATTCATAGGCGGCAATCCTGTGGAGTAAAAAATCCTGAACGTCGGGAGTGACCCGCCCCGAAACCGGAGGACTCACCCAGTACACCTTTTTTAAGCTGGGCGCCTTCTGAGCGAGGAGCTGCATCATCGGGCTGAGATAGGCCCGGATCTGAGCGTCGTGCCTCGCGGGCAGGATGGTTTTTCCATCGCTAAAGAGGCTCAGCAAATTCGTGCCGTTTTGAATCACCAGAATATCCGGATGATGCTCCTCCAAAAGGGTTTCGAGCTTTGGCACAGGATGCGACTCGGGGCGTTTGCCGCGCTGCATTCCGAACGTGTCCTGATACTCGGCAGCGTGCTCCCCGCTTTTACCTTCGATTGTCCAGAAACCGCATCCGGTGTGGGCCTTTGCGAGAGCACCGGTTTTCAGCCAGCTAATCGGGACGGTACCGCACGCCAAATAGGTGTAAACAGCAGCAATGCTGGGGTCTTTCCGCAGCCTTGAATCCAGCGTTTTTCCAAAGCCGCAAAGCCCCAGGGAATCTCCAATCACAAGGACTTTGGCGCGCGGTTCTGTTTTTGCAGGAGTCGTGGGCGCCTGCGGCGCTGGCTTCTTAAGTTTCGCCTGCTGAACCGGCTCTGAAGCTCTGGGTTCCGCCGGAGCAGAGCTTGCGCAGGGGCACTGCGCGTCGTCGTCCTCTTCTTGAGCGGGATTGTTATCCGCTCCCAGAACGCAGAGTGTCAGCGCCAAAAAGACCGCTAAAAATCGGGGCAACAAACTCATTTGGAGGAGGATGGGGCTGTCAGCGGAAGGCGTTGCCAGCCCTGGTCGGCCTCCGTGAATTCACGGGCGGCAAAACACCAAACCACGGCTTTTTTGGAGGCCAGATAACCGGCGTCCTTTGTGGCGCGCCGTAGGAGGCTGATTCGCACGGCATTGGCGCCTGAACCGCGGGTGCCGATCCAGTCGGGAATCACGCCCGTTTCGTAGGCGAGCTGGTCTGTAAAACCGGCCCGTTCCGCAAGGAAGTCATGGAAAACAAGCGTGTGGCTGTCACCGAGAACCAGGGTCGAACTCGCGGCATTTGGCTGCAGCGCGGCATTTGAAGCGTCGCTGACCTGGCGGGTTTTGAGGCGCTCCTCCTGGTTCGCCGGGGCGCGTTTGAGCTCCAGCAGATCCCCACGGAAATGGACCTCGGTCCAAGCCGTGTGCAGCCCGCTCGCAGGACGCGTGGGGAGTCCGGCGGCTGCCAGTGCCTTGGCGACCGCTTTTGAGGCCGCGACGCAGCCTTCTCCGGACCAGTGGGAGTCCGTTTTGCAATACATCGCTTCGCCGGCTTCCTCCCGGGCTTTGAAATCGGGGCGCAGGTCCACCACCTGCACGCCCTCCGCACTCAGGCGGCTGTAAAACTGGGTGAGGGAGTCTGCTTTGCGCCCTTCCAGAGGCAGGTCCGGCGTGTGGGCCTCATTCCACGCCTTGGGAGGCACTGGCACCAGAAACAACCGGATCCCTTTTGCTGCCAACTGGTTATTAAAATCAACGATGGCGGGGATTGGATCCGCGTTTTCCGGTTTTGGGGAGCGCGCTGTTTTGGCGGCGGCCTCCCCCCAAAAACAGGTGAAATTTAGAAAACGCAGTTCCGGCTCAAAAAAGAGCCAACCATTCTTGCCCTCCACAACAGGGCTGGAAGCGGGCGGGGCGGCGGCGGCGCCCAACGCCAGCAGGGCCAGCGTGGCAAAGGCGGTTAGATAAAGTCCCGTATGTTTCACTAGCGTTGTCATCTTTATTTCAAAAGCACGCCACACAGTATAAACAAATCGCCCCAAGCGCATTCATTTTTGCTCCTCATTTCACGTCCTTTTAGCGCCAGCGCCACATGGTCTTCAGTTCGCATCTTTTCCTCTTTTATTTCCTACCATTCGCTCTGGTGGGATATTACCTGCTGGCAAAGGCGTCTCAGCGGATGCGTAATCTATGGCTGGTTTTTACGGGGTACGTTTTTTATGGATGGGCCGAACCCCGCTTTATCGTCCTCATGTTTGCCACGACGACGCTGGACTGGCTCCTGAGCCTCGTGATCGCCCGCGACCGGTGGTGCTTTTGGAAGGTCGTTGGGCCTGTGTGTTGCCTCGAGCCGCCGTCCGCTCAAAACCCGGCAAGTCAAACGCGGAAGAAGGCGCTGCTTTTCTCAGTGCTCAGCAATCTCACGGCGCTTGGTTTTTTCAAGTACTTCAACTTCGGAATCGACAGCTGGAACAAGCTCGCTTCTGCACTCGGCACACCGTCAGCCGCGCTTGAGACAACGCTGCATGTTGTTTTGCCACTGGGGATTAGCTTCTATACATTTCAGGCCCTGAGTTACATCATCGACGTCTACCGTGGCGAGGCCGAGGCCATGGAAAACTTCGTCGACTTCTCCTGTTTTGTCTCCATGTTTCCGCACCTTGTCGCCGGCCCGATTTTGAAGTTTTCCTTCCTCGCTGAGCAGCTCAAATCCCGCACCTTAACCCTCGATAAATTCGCGCGAGGCACCGCCTTTTTACTCCTTGGCCTTTCGAAAAAAGTGCTCCTCGCCAATCCTTGTGGAAAAATCGCCGATGCCGCCTTCGACGCGGCTTCTCGCACCGCCTTCGAAGCCTGGACAGGAGCGGTGGCGTATTCGATGCAGATCTATTTTGATTTCAGCGGTTACTCCGACATGGCCATCGGACTGGGGCTGCTTTTCGGGTTCGTTTTTGCCCGCAATTTCAATTCACCCTATGCCGCCACGTCCCTGGCTGATTTCTGGCGCCGCTGGCACATCTCGCTTTCCTCCTGGCTCCGCGACTATCTCTACATTCCATTGGGAGGAAACAGGTTAGGTGAAGGCCGGGCTTGTCTGAACGTATTCATTACAATGCTCATAGGCGGTCTGTGGCACGGCGCTTCTTGGAACTTCATCGTGTGGGGCGCCCTGCACGGCAGTGTGCTAGCGGGCGAACGCTTTGGCCGACATCTGTTTCCAAAATGGAGTTTGCCGCCATTGGTTTCACGTTTTCTCACCCTCGGCGTTGTTTTGGTGGGATGGGTGTTTTTTAGGGCGGCAACTCTTTCCGACGCCCTGAATTATCTGGGCGCTATGACAAGCGTCTTTGCTGCGAACGGCCTTCCTGCGGCGCTTGGCGGCCTGGCGCAACAACCCTACTTGCAGGTGCACCTCGTTCTCGCAGGAGTCGTCGTTTGCTTCGGCCGACAGACGTGGGATTGGACTCAAACCCTGACCCTGCCAAAGGCGTTCGTTGTGTTGGCGCTCGGTTGGATGGCCGTGGTGGCGCTGCTCACCCAAGACTACAACCCGTTCATTTACTTCATTTTCTAAAATGAACACGCCACTAGCCGATCCGCTCCAGCAACCCAGGCCGACGCGCTCCGTTCTCTCCCGCGAAGAGGAGGCGCAGCGAGATCTTGGGACGTCGATCTTTGCACCGGGTGCCAGATTTCTGCTGCTGTTCGGGTTTCTCATTTTGATTTGTGCGGGCATGGGTGCGGCCTGGATTTCTGGCGGAGCCCGCGCGCTCCCGCGTGAAGACAAACCGGCGTCGCCTTGTGCGAGCCTGTTCCCGTCCGCCGCTGCGTTGGGCCAGGTGAGATCTCCGGGGGATTTGTGGCGTTTGCTGCCTTCACCTGCGGCGACACGCGCCGCCGAAAAAGCGCTCGAGGAAAATTCGGTCCTTGTGGGTAAACTGCGCCCACTCATGCAGTCCTTTTTGGTGCGCGTCTTTCGGGAGGGAAACCAACAGGTGGTCATCGCCCGAGGCGGCGGGCTCTTTTTCCGTAAAGACCTTGATTACGTCAACGGGAAGTCTTTTCTTGATACACACCATATTCGGGAGCGCTTTGTTAACGAACACGTTGCGGGCGATCCTTTACCCGCTATTTACGAGTTTCAAAAGGAGTTGGCTGCGCGGGGAATCCGCCTGATTCTGGTGCCTGTCCCTGTGAAGCCATGCGTGGAAGGGCACCAGCTCGGAGCGACGCAAACGCCAGGGTTTCACCTCCGCCAGAACGCCGCGTTTGCCCAATGCTTGGACACGCTACGCACGAGGGGCATTGAGGTGTTTGATGCGGGCCCGCTTCTGTTTGAGCGGTTGAAAAAAAGTGCGCGTTCGCAATACCTCGCCACCGACACGCACTGGACTCCGGATGCGATGGAGGCCGTGGCGCGGGCGGTTGCGGGTAAAATACTGCCGCCCAAAAATCCCCCGCCGGAGGCTCCTGCGGGCCTTAGTGTGAGGGCGCACGGAGACACGGTCGCGCTTCTGGGCCTGTCTAAAGAGCAGACTGTTTTTCCGGCGGAATCCGTGGAGATTCACCCCGTCTTGAGTGGAGCGGATCGGTGGCAATCCTCGCCTTCGGCGGAGGTGCTTTTGCTGGGGGACAGTTTTTCCAATATTTATTCGCTGGGCCAGATGGGCTGGGGCGAAGGCGCGGGTTTTGCGGAGCAGCTTAGCGCCGCGTTGGGTCAGCCTGTGGACGCGATCCTACGCAACAGCGACGGCGCTTTCGCAACGCGGCAGATGCTGCAGCAGGAGCTCGCCCTGGGGAGGGACCGGTTGGCAGGAAAAAAAGTGGTCGTGTGGGAGTTTGCGGTGAGGGAGCTGTCCTTCGGTGATTGGAAGCTACTGCCGTTGAAACTAGGTCAGCCGTTGGCGTCTGTGGCGTCCGGGTTTTACTGTCCGCCCAAGGGAAAAAGGGTGTTGATCGAGGGAACGGTAGTGGGTGTGTCTTCGGTGCCGCGTCCAGGTTCGGTTCCGTACAAGGAGCATATCATGAGTGTGCGTTTGGCAGATGTCGTGGCGGAAGGCGCGCGCGTTGGCGGGGAATGTCTGGTGTATACGTGGAGTATGCGGGAACAGCAGTTGAGCGGGGCCGCCCGCCTCCGCCCGGGTGATCACGTGCGGTGGGAGGTTTGCGCGTGGGAGGATGTTCAAAGCACTCGGGAGAAATTCCAGCGCAGTGAGCTGGACGATCCAGCGGTATTGTTGGAGGCGTTTGCTTGGTTTGAGTAAGTGCAGTAAAAGACAAAGCCTCCCGGCCTCGCTCCCGGAAAAGAAGCGACCGCGCATGGGTCGTATCTGTCGCATGATTTCACGCGACGTCTTATGCCGCGCTTGATTCCACGCGAGCGATGTGGACTCCCACTACACACAAATCGTCCGTAAAAGCACCCCCTTCTGTAAAGGCCTCTACATCGTGCAAAACCGCCTGAACGAGTGGCTCTGGCGCCAGCTCCGCATGCTGCTCCACCGCCTCCCGCAAACGTTCTTCGCTGAAAAGCTCGGAGCGGGTGTTTTCCACCTCAAACAAGCCGTCCGTGAACAGCAAAATAAAATCCTCTGGCTCGAGCTTTTGCGTGTGGCTTTGGTAGATCGCCTCCGGAAAAATTCCGAGAGCAGGGCCGCGGCTTTCCGGAAGGCTGAGCACCTCCACCCGGTGCGTTCTTCGGTGTACGAGCAAGGGTGAAGGATGGCCCGCGTTGGCGAATGTCACCGTGCCCTTCGCAACGTCCACCGTGAGCGAACACGCCGAGGCAAACACGAGCGTTTCTGAGGCTTCAAAAATATGGCATTGGGCCCGGTTCATCTCGCTTAAAAGAAGTCCGGGATCAGCCGCTTTTTCTCCCAGTTGTTCTTCGAGCGCCCGGAGCATAGCGGTGACCAAAGCGGCCCTCACTCCGTGGCCCATGACATCACAGATGAACACGCTCAGGACCGTGTCCGAAAGGGGTGTCACGTTGAAGCAATCCCCTCCGACGCTGTGGGAGGAGCGGTATAAACTGCAAATTCGAACCGCGCTATCCGCCTCTCGACAACCCTTTGGGAGGGTTGGAAAACGACTCGGAAGCAACGCCATTTGCAATTCGTGCGCCATCCTCAGGTCCTCTTCCATGATCTTGTTTTTTTCACTCAGTTCCCTGGTCCGGTCTCGCACCCGCTGCTCCAGTTCGCTGTTGCAGCTGTAGAGCTCCGCCTGTGCCTGGTCTAGCGCAAGCCGCTCCTGCACTTCGCGCAGCGCGCGGTGCATCGCGGGGACCAGACGCAACAGCTTGTCCTTGAGCACAAAATCTGTCGCCCCAGCCTTCAGTAACTCCACGGCGGTCTCTTCCCCCACCGCACCTGAGATGACAATAAATGGAACGTGAGGCGAAACGTCCTTGGCGAGAAGTAAAGCCTGTCCGCCATCAAAACTTGGCAGCTTGTAGTCCGAGAAAATAATAGCCGGCCGAAACCTCTTCAGCCCCTCTTTAAACGCCTCCGCCGTCTCCACCCTTTGCAAGAGAAACTCCACCTTGTTTCGCCGCAGTTCGGCCTCCACCAGAGCAGCGTCCAAGTCCGAATCCTCAAGCAGCAAAATCCGAATGGCAGTCGACGGCAAGCTCATAGCAGGATCCAATATAAAGCGATTTTCACGCGCTGCTGAAAAAAAGCGCTTCAACTGCAATTTTCTTCACAGTTTAAACGCCGAAGCTGGTGTGGCGGCTCAAATAACCGACAGAAAACGGACCACGGCACTGGTTGAAATGCTCTGCGTTGACGTTCCCCCCCATTTCCCGTTTCCTCAAATCTCCCTATGAACACACGCTCTCTCTGTCTTTGGATTTCTGCGTTCGCCTTGTCGACAAGCGCGCTCCCTGCCCAAAATGCGGCACCCGTGCCCGCAGGAGCCGCCTTGGCCATCACGCCGCCAGCGCCCTCAACTTACGGCTACCCGGAGTCCACGGTTGCCAGCGTTTCCCGCGGTTTCAACCGGTACGAATTTAAACTAGGCGAAAACAAAGTCATCATCGTCCACCCCAAGACCGAGGCGCCTGGAAAACGCTGGGTTTGGAAGGCGGAATTTTTCGACGCCTTCCCTGCGTTTGACCAGGAGATGCTCGAGCGCGGCTGGTTTGTCGCGCACATGAGCGTCGGCAACACCTTTGGCTGTCCCAGCGCAATGCGGCGCTTCGACGCCTTCTACGCCGAGCTCACAACCAAGCACGGCTTTCACAAACGTCCGGTCCTCGAAGGACTCAGCCGCGGTGGTTTGTACGTCTACAACTGGGCCGCGCAAAACACAGACAAAGTGGGCGCCGTCTACGCGGATAACGCGGTCTGCGACTTTAAGAGCTGGCCCGGTGGGAAAGGCAAGGGGAAGGGCAGCCGCAATGATTGGACGGCCCTTCTCAAATGTTACGAGTTCCAGTCTGAGGAAGAGGCGCTCGCATGGACAAAGAACCCGGTCGACAATGTCGCCCCCCTCGTCAAGGCGGGGATTCCCCTAGTGCATTCCTTCGGAGACGCCGACGATGTCGTGCCGTGGGAAGAAAACACGAAGCTCATTGCCGACAAAGTGCAGGCCCTTGGCGGCACCGTAAAGTTGTTCCGCAAGCCCGGCCTCAACCACCATCCGCACGGACCGCTGGAGCCAGCCGTGTTTGCCGAGTGGGTCCTGGCGAATGCCCTAAGCCGCTAAGGCCTTCCCGCCGTAAGCCGACTCAGGGCCTGTCCGCTTTAATCGCGTACAGGCGCCCCAGCCGGCCCGCTAGTCGCGGTGGTAGGGTGTTCCCGCCTTGATGGTGTACGCTCGGTAAACCTGCTCTAGAACCAAAACCAGCGCCATCTCATGCTGCAGGGTGAGCTTGCTCAACGACCAGAGCCAGTCAGCCGAACGGCGCAATTCCTCGGAGTGTCCGTCGGCGCCGCCAATCAAAATCGCAATACCCTTCACGGTGCCGGACTGTTCCCAGGCAGAGATCTTTCTGGCCAGAGCCCTGCTCGTGAGTTGCTCCCCCCGCTCGTCGAGAACGATGCGGAGCATGCCCGCGCTGCGTTCCAAAAGGGCGGCGCTTTCATTTTCCCGCGTGCCGCACTTCAGGTACTCGAGACTGAAGGCCGTCCAGGGCCGCAAGCGACCCGCGTATTCCTCTACGCCCGATTTAGCGAAGGCCAGCTTGGGTTTCCCGATCGCGAAAATCTTCAGATGCATCGCGTTGTGAGCAGGGGCAACGCGCGTGGCCGGTGTCCTCCGGTCGCGCTGTGGAAAAGAGAAGCCCTCATCGCTTTTTGGGCCGGCGTGTTTTTTCTTTCGGGCCACGCGTCGAGCGGCCCTGCGTGCGTTTGGAACTCTCTTGAGCGGGCCGCTTGGTAGTCCGCGGCACCGTGCGTTTCCCCGGAACCTCGCGGCTCTGGATCTCGCCCGTGGGCTCGAAGTCTACCTGTTTCTTAAACGGATCCACCCTGCAGACCTTCACTTGCAGTACCGCTCCCAGTCCGAACGCATTTTTCCCACGACGCCCCCGGAACTGGAGGCGCACGGCGTCAAAAGTGTAGAAGTCGTCCGGCAGGCGACTGACGTGGATCATCCCCGTGAACAACACATCCGGTAGTTCAATCACCAGGCCGTGGCTACGGACATCGATGACGGTCGCTCGGAATTTGTCCGGGTTGCGGGACCGGAGTTGCAGTTCAAAGTACTCCAACTTCTTGCGCTGGACGGAGTCTTTTTCGGCTTCCGCAGAAGTACGCTCCGTGGCCGAAATGTGTGTCGCAGCGTCGGCCAAATCGCCGGCCCGGCCCGGAGGCCCTCCGCCCGCGAGCGAGCGGTGCACAAGCAAGTCGGCATAGCGCCGGATGGGGCTTGTGAAGTGCGTGTAGTTTGCCTTGGCAAGGCCGTAGTGTCCCAGGGGTGCCACCCCGTAGGTCGCCCGCTTCAGGCTTTTGAGAAACTCCACCTTGAGGAGATACTCCTCCGGTTGGCCACGGATAGCGGCCAACATCCGCTGCACCTCGTTCCGGTTGGTCATGTCCCCCACCCGGCAGCCATAACGCCCCGCCTTTTCGCGAAACTCCCTCAATCGTTCTGGGTCCGGTACCTCGTGGATGCGGTACACGACGGGCACCTTTGCCCTCTTGAGAGCGGTCGCGACCGCTTCATTAGCGGCAAGCATACACTCTTCAACGAGCTGATGGGACGGGTCGTTCTCAATCTTCTCCAACCGCACAGGGCGGCGCTCATCATCCAGCCATACTTTGACTTCGGGAAAATCCAAATCCAGCGAACCGCCGGCGAACCGCTTTTTCCGCAGAACCTGTGCCAGTTCCCAAGCGGCTCGCACACGCTCCTGAACGGAGGCATCGGTGTAACACAACGAGCCCTCGGGCACGCGAGGCAGATCCTCGCGCCCTTTCACTTTGTTTTCGAGAATTGCAAAAGCCTGCCGGTAGGTGAGGCGCGCCACGCTCCGGATCACCGTCCGGGCAAACCGTGAGGAGCGGAGTTCGCCCTGTGCGTTGAATTCCAGAAATGCCGAAAAAGCCAGCCGGTCCACCCCCGCCTTTAGCGAACACACCCCGTTGCTAAGCCGCTCCGGCAGCATCGGCACCACCCGTCCGCAAAGATATGTCGAATTGCCGCGGTGGCGCGCGTCCTTGTCTAGTGCGGATCCCCGTTTGACGTAATGGGCGACGTCGGCGATGTGGACGGCCAGCCGCCAGCCGCTGCCCTTGCGTTCAACGTGGATGGCATCGTCGTAGTCCTTCGCGTCGTCAGGGTCGATCGTCAGCACGGGCTGTTCGCGGAGGTCTTCGCGGCCGTCAAAATCCGAGGCCGGGACGACGGCAGGGATCGCCTCCGCTTCCTCAAGCACGGCGGCAGGAAATTCTTCGGGAAGGTTGTAACGGCGCATCAGCGCGAGCAGATCCACCCCGCAAGCCAGAGCCGGCCCGAGCACTTCGAGCACTTCCCCCTCCGGATTGACGTGCCGGCTTTCCCACGGGTCGAGCCGGACCACTACCTTGTCCCCCTCGCGCGGGGGCGCGGTCAAAGGCTTCTGCGGTTTGCGCAGATAGATGTCGTGTCCCAGACGCGGATCGTCGGGGATGACGTACTGAAACCCTTTCGTGGCGGCAACCGTGCCCACGACCGTCTGGTTGGCGGACACCAGGATACGCACCACGCGGGCCTCCGGAGTGCTTCTGCCCTGCGGTTGTTCCCGCCCCTCGTGCACCTGGCGCGCGAGTACGCGGTCGCCGTGCATCGCGGTGCCAACATTCACGGCGGACAGGAAAAAGTCCCCGGCCCCACCTTCCGTGTCGATCAGCTTCGCATTCCCCCCGGGGAAGGCCAGAACCGTCCCCGTCACCAAGTCTGCGGTCGCTGGTAGAATGAAATAGTTGCGGCGGATTCTTGCGATGGCGCCTTCTTCTTCGAGCTCGGCGAGGGCCTCGCGAATCTTGCGCCGGTCGGCAGCCGGCTGACCCAGCGCCCGGGAAAGACCGACTTTTTCCAAGGGTTGATAGTCGGGCCTGGCGAGGAGGCGGAGGATTTCTTTTTTTAGATTTTTCATAAGGCCGACCCCTATCGCAAACACTGTACACCTGCCGGTGTGGCCGGCCAAGGAGGAGTTGGCCTGCGCTTTGTTGCGAAAATCTCCGCAACCCGGCGGCAGCGGGATCGGAGGAAACCTCCGCTTCGAGAGGTTCTGTCTTGAGCCCTGGCTGTTTGCGGAGATCGTCTAAGGCATGCGCCTTCTCCCTCTCAGGTTTCTTCCTTGTCTGGCCGTCCTCACAACCCTCGCCGCCCAGGCCGCGCCGGCGCCTCTCTTTGATCCCGCACCCCTCCAAACCCAGGAAAAGGCCATCGGGGCCGTACTCGAAAAAATGCCCAAATCCCCAAACCTGCTTTCGCGTCGCGGGGACACCAGGGTGTTTTTGGGGGACTTCAAGGGAGCCATCGCCGATTACGAAGGCATGATCGCCCTGGACGCTTCCCTGGACGCCCCACACTGGCGTCTGGGAATCGCCTACTACTTCGCCGGGGAATTCTCCAAAGCCGCCCTACAGTTCGAGAAATACCACGCTTACGATGCGCGCGACCGCGAGAACGGCGTGTGGAAGTTTTTCTCCCAGGTGCGCGGCGAAGGTTTGGAGGCGGCGCGCAAGGGGCTCCTTGTTTACACCCAGTTTGACCGGGAACCGTTTCCCTCGGTCTACAAAATGCTGGCCGGCGAGCAGACCCCCGCCGGTGTCCTCGAGGAGCTCGAACGCAAGGGGCTCCAAAAGGAGACGCAGGTGGTCTTTTTTGCAAAGTATTACGCGGGCCTTTACGAGTCGGTGACCGGTCACAAGGAAGCGGGCTTGAAGTGGGTGCAGGAAGCGGTCGCCATCTTTCCCCCGGAGGCCGCGGATCGCGGGGGTCCCGGTTACATGTGGCACGCCGCTCGTCTTCATGCCCAGCAACTCGCTACCGAATTGGGGCGCTGACATTCCCGCCCGACTTCTACACTCTCATTCCATGTCTGCCGCCAAAGCGATTGCCAGTGCCGCGTTCCAAGCCGTGCTTGGCTCCGATGAGTCCGAAGTCAAGAGGGTCGCGCGGGAGCGCGCCGACGAAATGACGCCCGCCGGCGGGGGAGATTTCGGGCTCGAGGTCGTTGACGGCACAGCGGCCAACGCTTCAGAAGCCGCCTCCCGGATCCGGCAAACGATCGACGCACTCCAGACTTTTCCATTTTTTGGAGGGGAGAAACTCGTCTGGCTCAAAAATGCAAACTTCCTGGGCGATACCGTCACGGGCCGGGCGGCGGATGTCTTGGAGGGCTTGGAGGCTCTCGTGGAATCGCTGAGCGCCGGACTGCCAAACGGAGTGCGCTTTTTGCTGAGTGCTTCTGAGGTCGACAAGCGGCGCTCGTTCTACAAGGCGCTTGGAAAATTGGCGAAGGTCACCGTATTCGACACGCTGGATACCTCGAAATCGGGCTGGGAGGAGGCCGCCATGGAACTTGCCCGGCAGATCGCGGAAACCACCGGCGTCCGGCTCCGGCACGACGCGCTCGAATTGCTGGCCATTCGCACCGGAGGCGAGCGCCGCACGATCACCTCGGAGCTGGAAAAGTTGGCGTTGTATGTGGGCTCAGCCCAGCGGGAGGCGACGGTCGAGGACGTCGCGCTTTTGGTTCCGATGACAGCGGAGGCTGTGATTTTCGAACTCGGCAACGCGCTGGCTTCCCGGAACACCCGCAACGCCCTGGGATTGCTTCAACAGCTTCTGGGGCAGAAGGAGAGTCCGATTGCGATTTTGCTGGTGGCCATCATTCCGACGTTCCGCAATTTGTTGGCTGTAAAAGATTTGATGGAGCGCCACAAGCTCACGCGGCCGGCGCAGCCTTTTTTCTTTGGCAAAACACTAGAGAAACTGCCTGCCCACGCGACGGAACATTTGCCGCGTAAAAAGGATGGAACGGTCAACGCCTACGCCCTCGGGATTGCAGCGCAGCACGCCCACCGTTTTTCGCTGCCCGAATTGCGCGCCGCCCAGAAAAACGTGCTGGAAGCGAATGTCGCGCTGGTAAGTTCTGCGCAGGACCCCGAAGGTCTTTTGCAGCAGTTGGTGATCCGGCTTACCGCCGCCTGAGTCGCCTGAGCAGGCCGTCTGAAAAGGCGAAGGCGCTTATGGAAACCCAATGGGTCCATTGAGCCCCGAAGTTCCGCCGAGGCCCAACGGTCCAATTGGTGCGTCTTCCCTAATGTCGCGTCTCGGTGCTTCCGGTGGCGGCGGTTGCCCGTCCGCCTTGGCCCAGTTTGCGGTGGAACAGTTCCACCGCGATGCTCAGCGACTGCTGGGCGAGCACGGGGTTATACCGCGGGCCCTCGTCCCGCAGGAACGCGTGGGCGCCATTAAATTCGAGCCACTGGTAATGTGTGCCAGCCTCTTCCAGCGCCTGATGGATCTGCATCCGGCCCTCGAAGGGAACGTGCGGGTCCTGTCGCCCCCAGACCATCAGCAACTCTCCAGAGATCGCCTTGTGGCGGGCGCGTTCAAGGGAGTCGTCCGCCATGCCCGTCCCCAGGCCCCGCGGGTGGGAGTCCAGTTTGTGGATGTCGGTGGCGTAAAAGCTCACGCCGGCGAGGATCTCGGGATTGAAACAGGCCCTAAAATTCAGGTGCCCACCAATGCAGATTCCCAGCGAGCCCAGTCGCCCCGTGCAAAGCGGATGCGCCTGCAAAAACGCGATGACTGCACGCGTGTCGGCATCATAGGCAGCGAGAGGCTTCTGGACCTTGCACCAGTTGCCCCGGTCGGTGCCTTCGGTGTCGTAGGCGAGAACTTTGCCCAGGGGTTCGAATTCGTGGAAAATTTCGGGCACTGCCACGATGAACCCCTGCGCGGCCAAAAAAGCGGCGGTCCGCCGGATGGGGCCTGTGACGTGAAAGATTTCTGAGAAGAGGATCAGTCCTGGGTAGTGGCCCCCCGCTGAGGGCCGGAATACGTGGGTGCGCATAAGGCCGGAGGGGGTGGAGAGATCTTCGTACTCGTTGTCGATGATGGTCATATGAATTTGTAAAGCAGGAGGGGGGCCAGGGAGGGAACTCGTTTGCAACGATTCCGCAGCAAAGTCGGGTGCGCCGCTTGCGCATTCGTGTTATAGTGAGACACGACCCACGACTCTGCGATGACTATGCAATCCTCCGCTCAAACCAAGCAAAACAGCGACCGCGAAGTGGAACTGGAAGCGATGGCCGAAATGGAATCCCACAAAACGGAATCCCAGCGGCTGGAATCTTTAAAAGAGAGGCGTGCCAAAAGCGGCGAGCCGCTTCCGAGCGGTTATCTTCCGCCGGCGAAGGTGGAGCGGAAGTTTCTGGTGGGGGAGATTCCCAAAGTGCTTGGGCTGGCTGCGGGGAGCCGCATTGAGCAGGGGTATTTGGCCGTGGAGAAGGACGGCTCTGAAGTGCGCCTTCGCAAGGCGCCCAAGAGTGCGTCGCTTTTTGTCAAAAACGCGGCGGGTCCCGGGCAGGTGGCGGTGGAGGTCGTCCTCACTGCGGAGCAGACGGCGGCGCTGTGGCCGCTGACGGAGGGCCGGCGCATGAGCAAAGTTTCCCACAAAGTGGATGTAGCGGACGTGCCCTTCACATTGGACATGTACGAAGGGCAGCTGGACTGGTTGAAGATCGCAGAGGCTGAATTTCCCGGGCCCACGGCCGCCGAGGCGTTCACACCGCCGCCGTGGTTTACGCGCGAGGTGAGCGACCTCCCCGCCTACAAGCACAGCAATCTGGCGCGGGAATAGTCGCGAAACAGACGTGGGACAGGCTTGGACACGGTGCGGAGAAGGAGCGGAAATTTAGGCGGGACTTTGAAATAGGAGCGGCTGGACGTGTTGAAGGCGCAGTCAATCCACAGCACCGATTCTGGGGTTAGAGACGCCACTCGTGAATTTCTGCGTCTGAATATCGGCTTCCAGTTGCGCTAACCGCTCCGGCGAATCGACGGCAATCCGGTAAGCATCCAGACAATAAGCGTACAGGCTTCGGGACTGGATGAGTTGGGGGAAAATGTCGCGCGGCCAGTCGGAGGGGCCTGAGGCTGGAATGAGGTCCATTACGCGGGGCGACAAAATCAGGACGCCGGAATTCACCCAGGTCGTGTCGACGGTCTTCCAAAATGCTTCTGGCGGGCGCTCTACGAATTCTTGGATGCAATAATTTTCGTCAAAACGGAGTGCGCTGTTTGACCTCTGACGGGAGTGCACGAGGAGTGTCGCTGCGACACTCCGTTCCCAGTGGAACAGGAGCATTTTTGTGAGATCCAGGTCCGTGACGATATCGCCGTAATGGACGACGAAGGCTTCTTCCTGAGCGAAAAAAGCCTCCACGTTTTTGAGGGCGCCTGCGGTGCCGAGCAGGGTTTCTTCGAGGGAGTAGGTGATGGCAACGCCGCGGTCTGCCCAGGGCTCAAGCCCTGAGCGGATCTGGTCGGCATGGTGGTGCAGATTGATCAGGACCTCTGAACAGCCGTGTTTTTGGAGGTTCGC
>CANJZW010000006.1 GCA_947479475.1 Chthoniobacteraceae bacterium | reverse complement strand
GCCACGAAGCCAACTCTGTAGAAGGAGGAGAAGTAGACGATCTGTGAGGAAGGTGGGAAGAAAAAGAAGAAGCCCCCCGCGCCGGAGTCCGTTCTCGGCAGCACTTTCAAACCGGCAGGATCACGCCACTTTCATATCGGCCCCCGCATGAGGAAATAAGGAAGAATCCTTTTTTGCGTTTACAGCACGTTTTTGCCGTCAAAGACAGTGCGTTGGAACGGGGGATTGAAGGCGTGCCGCACTCCCTCATCCGGCCCGGGGGGAAAAGCGAGTTCCTTGATGAATTGGCGGGGATGGAATTCGACCTCTTCGTTTCAAACGGGTGCCCCGTCATTGTGCCGGTATCTAAACTGATAAAATCGCATCAACTTTTTATTAACGTTCATCCTTCGCTCCTGCCTGAATTCCGGGGGTACCACCCTGCCAATGGAGTTTTACTCAAAGGGGCAAAAGAAGCGGGGGCTACCCTTCACGAAATGGTGGATCGCGTGGACCGCGGGGTGGTGATTCACCAAGAGAGGTTTCCAATCACGCCGGACCTGGATTTGGGGCTTTTGTACCATTTGCTTTTCAGAACAGAGGCCCGCGCTTTTTCCGGGGGTATTCAAAAAATATTCGAAAACGGGTTTAAATATGGAGGCGAACCGCAGGGCGAAGGGGTCAGTTATTATCGCCGTACGCCTGAGGATATGCGCGTTGATTTTGAAGTGATGGACGATGCGGAAATACTGAGGCGGATTCGCGCTTTTGGCATTAGCTCGCAGGGGGCGCGCTGCAACCTTGGCGGGCGTTCATACAACCTGTTTGAGGCTCAGGCGCTGATTAATCCGCTTTTGAACGCTCTCTATTTGGATCACGCCCCCGGAAGTATTGTTTTTAAATACGAGGACGCTCTGGTGGTTCGCTCTCGCCAGTCGTTGATCCGCGTATCGAAGTTTTCTCAGGTTTGAGTGGTTTTGTGAGAAGGCTTCAACTTCTGGCGAAAATGATGGCGAGCAATATTTTTTGGGAGTTTGGCGGTGATTTTCCATGGCCTCAGCCTCTGGAAATCAGCGCTTTGATGCCCCCATTTGGGAGGGGGTCTTATTTTCGCAAAGGGGTGTTTTTTGGGACCGGTCGCGCTGCGATGCTGGGGCTTCTAGAACACGGGAGGGCGACAAGGGGTTGGAGGCGTTTATGGACGCCAAGCTATTTCTGTCCCCGGGTGATGGACACCATTGAGCAGGCCGGTTGGAATTGCCCACGTTATGTGGACACCCCCCTCTCGGGGCCCGCAGGGTTGCCGACGCATTTGGAACCTGGCGACGTAGTCCTCCGGATGAATTTTTTCGGCTGGCGCGGCGCTGAGGCCATTTCTTGGGCCGCACATCTGGACTGCGACGTCATCGAAGACCATAGCCATGATCCCTCAGGACCTTGGGCGATAGGGAGTCGCGCGGCGTATTGTGTGGCATCTCTGCGCAAGACGTTGCCGCTCCCGGACGGAGGTTGGCTCTGGTCCCCCTCCGCGCAGGAACTTCCAATCCCGGGGGAGGCCACCGATTTACACCTGCGGGCCGCCGGTCTTAAAATAGCCGGAATGACGCTGAAACAGCATTATCGAGCTGGTGTTCCCTTTCCACAAAAAGTGTTCAGGGAATTGTTAGTGCGGGGTGAGGCCCTGCTTGGAACCGGCTCACCGGGTGGAATGCACCCGCTTGCGTCAACAATGCTGCAGCTTCTGTGTCCTTTGGCTTTGGCAGAACGACGGCGGAAAAATTTCACGGCTCTGTTCGAACACGCTCCGCTCTTAAAACAGCATTCTCCAGTGGATGGCCTGCCTCCGGGATGCACGCCTTTTGCATTGGTTCTCGTGTTTGAGTCAACCACCCTGCGAGACCGGGTTAGGGCTGCGCTTATTGAGCAGCGTCTTTATCCTTCTTTGATCTGGTCACTGCCGCAGTCGCAGAACCCGCAGACGGTCGATTTTGGCAACCGGTCCCTGACCCTGCCTATTCACTTTCAGTACTCTGAGAGCGATGTGGCACAGGCGGCGCACACGCTCCGCACTGTATTGAACGGGGTAGAGGCCGGCGGTAAATTCCATCGACTTGAACGCAATGCAGTTGCCCCTTCCGGGGAGAACCGGGATTTCTACAAAGGGGAACTCGTGCAAAGAGGCCAAACCTTGGTCTGACGCAAATTAGATTAGTTGCCAACGATGCCGCGTCTTTGCGGCCGGGGTGTTTCGGGGCGGCCTGCAGCCAGCCAGGACTCGTGTTCGGCCCAACCCTCTTGCAAGAGTTCCTGCGCCTCGTTAAAGCGGTTGGAGGAACCCAGCACGACGACCTCCAAACGGCGTGGGGTGACGTAAAAGTTATCACCTTCCTTGCGGACTTCCGGGGAGCGGGCGGCCGAGATCGCCAGACATTCACCAGCGCGTTTGGTGGTGCCGGTTTTCAGGCCGTCGATCGAGTTTTTCCCAATCAGTTGATTTGTGTTCAGTAGCTTGTACTGACTCTTCGAGCCATCGCCGCGCTGGACAGTGATGCGGCGTTCGCGCTGGGAGACAATGAATAAAAAGCCGGGATTGCTCATGGCGTAGGCGCTGAGCTTGGCGATGTCCTCCGCGCTGGAATAAGGCAGTTTGCGTTCCAACGTTTCCAGGCCGTGCGGATTGAGGAAGCGTGTGTTAGGCATGTCAAGTTTGCGAGCCAACGCATTCATTTGGGCCACAAACGAAATGCTATGTAGTTCGGGGTCGTTTCCTCCCGAAAGCAAGCGTCCGACGTGTGATGCGAGGGTTTCTGCAGCGATATTGTCTGATTGAAGGAGGGTGGCGTACAGAAGCTCCTTCAGTGTGGCGCGGTCCCCCGGCGCCCATTGGATGCCTTGCCCACCTGCCAGCTCGGGCCGGAAGGCCGGCACGGTTGCAAGCTGTTCGAGATTTTGGCCCGTGGAGCCTGCCCAATCGAGGACGACGGCGGCCGTCGCGATTTTGGTAAGGCTGGCGACCTGGAGTTTTTTATTGGAGTTGAACTCTTTGAGCACGTGGCCGCTATGATGGTCGATAACGATGTAGGCTTCTGCTGAAATATCTCCAGCAAAGAGGGTTGCGTTAGAATAAAACGCGGCGCTGAAGGCTGCGGCTGTGAAGATAAAATTGCGGAGCGTCACTTTCATGGAGCAGAGGATTAACTTTAATGTCAGAGAGCATTAACGCAAGGGAACTCAGCCTGTGGTTTTCAAGTTGTTATGGCGGCGCGCGGGCAAACTCGAGCGCGCCGTATGGAGGGGATTACAGTCCGGCCTGTCTTTGAATAGCCCGTCGGAATCGGTTTGGCGTGCTGAACAGGCCATCGAGTTCGGCTTTTGAGGCCTCCGCCATGGAACAGTGCTGATCTCCGAGTCGGCACTGAAGGTAGACGGCCTCTCTCAGTACCATGCGCAGGTCGCTGGCGCAGCCCTTGATCCAGAGCGCCTCGCCGAGTTCGTCCCGGTTTCTTGCGTTTTCGAAGTCAATGAGGTGGGTTTCCAAGGGGGATGGACACACAATTAAATTATGTAACTCCATATCGCCGTGGATGAATCCCGATTTATGGAGGGTCGATATGTGGGCGAAGGCCTGTCCAAGCAAGTACCAGAGACCGGCGGCAGCCGCAATTTCAAGTTCGAGAGCGACTTGAATGTTGGCCTCGTCCGGATCGACTCCGAAAGGAGAGATTCGGTTGTAGGGTTTTCCCGGCAGAAAACAGCTTCTAAAGGTTAGGGGCGACCACCCGATCGGGGGCGGCACAGGGAGCAATTCCGAGGCCCGCCTCTGACGCTCAAATTCGATTTGGGGGTCGCCGTGGAGGCTTGCTGGAAAGTAGGTTTTTCGGAAATGCAGCGGATAAACCTCTGTGAGGGGGTGGTTTTTACGCGTCTCTGTACCAGCGATCACCAGTTCCGCCGCCATCAGTGGCATTCCACCCGCCTTGCGATGGGCGAGGGTTCGCACCACGAAATCATTTCCAGGAGGATGCTTTACTAGATGATGGTACTCCTGCGCCAGTCGGACAGAGTGGCGCGGGGAAACGGCGATTAATCCATCGGGGCTCATTCCTACCACTCTAGAGGCATTTTTGTTCCGATGCGAGAGCTTGGGATAAACCAACGAAAGGCGGACTTGCTGCGAATTTGCAGGCTTGCTCGAAGAGTGCCGGCAGCGCCGCCCCAACGGGATGATGATTTCGTTGCCGGACGAACCTCAGTCGGTCGTCGCGGTGAAGCCAATCGGTGCCAAATTACCAGACTGGCTGCGCCGCGCGGTTTTTTGTGCTGTGGTAGGTTTGCTTTAGGGGTTTGTACACGGCCACAGGGTGTAAATACGGCGATTAAAATATTGAGGGGTCGTTCTGTGGATCGGCGACCCGAGCCAACACAGGGGAGGGACTAGAAGGAGTTCGTCGGGCGGTGCAGGGGGTGGCGGCGAATGCACAGAAAGGGCTCGGCGGAGTTAAAGCAGCTTTGCCTTCGCGGGAGGCTTTGCTGGCAGGCGCCGGTTCTGGGGGGGCCGGTTCTGGGGCGCTGGGTGAGGCCCGAGGGTTCAAGCGTGGCAAACGGGACCCGCATGCCGCGGTTCAGAGGATTTGAGGGGAAACTTTAACACACAATGAGCAATCCAAGCACACCTAACCCGGCCCCGGTTGCGAAAGGGTCTGAGGTACTGCAGGGCGAGGGAGCCCTTTATGTTGATCTCGATGGCACCCTGGTGGCCTCTGATCTCCTGTGGGAAACGGCGTTGCTTTTTGTGGCGACACATCCGCTTGAGAGTTGGCGCATTCTCGTTTGGTTGATGCAAGGGAAAGCCAATCTGAAACGACAGCTCGCTTTGCGCTGTTTGCCAAACCCAGCGGCCTTGCCTTATCGGCAGGGAGTTTTAGACTTGTTACATCGCGAATCAGCACGCGGGCGGGAGTTGGTCCTTGCCACGGCGGGAGACCGGCGGGTTGCGAATTGCGTTGCGGAGCACCTCGGTATTTTTAGTGCAGTCATCGCCAGCGACGGAGCGCGCAATATGGCTGGAGCCCGCAAATTGAAGGCAATTCTCACCCACAACGGCGGCGGCCGATTCGGGTACGTTGGAGATGCTTTTATAGACCTTCAGGTATGGTCGAAGGCGAGTGATGCCTACGTCGTCGCTTCCAGTGAACGCTTACTACGCGCAGCTAATCGGGTGTGTCGTCCCAGGCAGGTGTTCCGTGAACGAAGACGAGATTTTTTTGCGCTGATTCGGGCGTTGAGGCCCAACCAGTGGGTAAAAAACATTCTGCTTCTGGTTCCTCTGTTTGCGGCCCACAAATTAAACAACCTCTCCTTGTTGGCTTCCACTCTGTTGGCGACCGTACTATTTTCGATGTGTGCGTCGGCGATTTATATCCTCAATGATCTGCTGGACATTGAGGGGGACCGGTTGCATCCCCGGAAACGGAAACGCCCGTTTGCCTCTGGCGCGGCCTCGATACCCGCAGGAATTGTTGTGAGCGGGACCCTTCTGGCGGGTGCACTGGGAATCTCCACGAGCTTTTTACCAGTGAGTTTTTCAGCAATGCTCGTGCTCTATATCGTCCTGACCACGGCCTATTCCCTCTTTTTTAAGCGCCGGCTACTCCAAGATGTCTTCGTACTCTCGGGGCTTTATACTCTGCGTCTGATCTCAGGAGGGGCGGCCACTGGCGTAAACATTTCTCCCTGGCTTATTGCCTTCGCGCTCTTCTTTTTTCTGAGTCTCGCCTACCTGAAGCGATATTCTGAATTGCTTCAATTATCGGACCGCAATCTCAGGCAGATCTCCGGTCGAAATTATCTCGCGGAGGATAGCGCACTTGTTGGAAGCGTAGGCCCCGCAAGCGGGTATCTGGCTGTGATGGTGCTCTGCCTGTACATCAACAGCACGGCCGTAACGGCGTACTACAAAACTCCAGCCCTGCTTTGGCTCTTGTGCCCGCTATTTCTTTACTGGATCACACGGATGTGGTTTCTCGCGGGCCGGCGGACGCTTGCGGATGACCCGGTGGTGTTTGCCGCGACCGATGTCGTTAGCCTGGCATCCGGGGTGGCATCGGTGCTGATTGTCACTGCGGCAGTCTGATTTCACGAGGCACGGCGAATACAATCTCCTAGTGAACGCTGTTCTCCTACGGGTGCAGACTCGCTCCCGGTCGAACGCTGTAGATGATGTTCCGCATCCAAGTCTATTGAGGCTCGAAGAATAGAGTGACGCTCACCGATCTCCGGATGCGTGGGTGTGAAGGTAACCCTGTTTCGCGAAACTCAATAAGTGGGGTTAAAGGCAATCCGCGGTTTCTGGAACGGCCTCGTTGATTCTGTTTAAAGCTGTTTGAGCGTCCGGAAAGAGATGGATGAAGCGGTCCAGATGGCAGGAACGCAGCATTTTTTGAAGGGGACCTGAGGGGCAAAGAACAGAGAACTCCCCTCCCGCTTTTTTGAAAGCACGAGCGGAAAGAACAAGCATGGCCAGTTCGCGGCTGTCCAGCCAGCTTCGCGAACTGAGATTAATGACCGCCCAATGACCGCGCTCCATCGGGGGGCTAAGCAGCGCGAGATCTTGTAACTCCAGAAGTTGAGCCGGAGCGCTTTTAAAAAGGTAGCTCAAACGTTTAGAGCAAAATGGCCGCCTAGGGCTCTTAAATTTGCAATGGGCACGAAGGAACAGCAGGCGGATCAGGGCGGATGCCAAAAAAAGGGCGTTTCCATAGTAGCGTCGCAGAAGGCGTCTGGGATCGGTGCTCAGTCGCCACAACCATTCGAGGCCCATTTTCTGGATGATCTGGGGCGCCCTCCATTGCACTCCCGCAAGGAAATCAAGGGTTCCTCCGACGCCGATGGCGATTGGAACCCTCCAGAACGGAAGGTTCCTTCGAATAAATTTTTCCTGTTTGGGCGCTCCGAATGCGACCAAAAGAAGGTGAGGTTCAACGTCGTTGAGTTGCTGAAGAATGTCTTCGTGGTTCATTTCTGACAGCATGCAAACGGGGGGCGAGTGGGTCCCGGCGATGCGGAGACCCGGGGTTTGGTTGCGTAAAACTTCTCCTGCTTTTTCAGCCACTCCTGGAGCACCCCCCAAGAGGAAAATCTTGAAATCTTCGCGGGCGCATTCCTTGGCGAGCAGAGGGGTTAAATCACTTCCCGTGACGCGCTGCTTGAGGCCGGCTCCGAATTTTTTAGAGAGCCAAACGATCGGGGCCCCATCTGCAAGAACGAGATCTGCCTCAAGAAGGGTCTCGTGCAGTTCTTTGTCGGCCCATGCCTGCATCATGAAATCTACGTTTACGGTGGCAATGACTGCCGGTTTTCCGGAGTGCATGCGAGCCACTGCCCACGCAATAGCGTCATCGAACGTGACGTTGTGAAACAAGATCCCAAACAGCACGACGGCCTCCGACGAATGCGCGAGCGGTGGAGACACGTTCCAAGTATTCATTGAAATTTCATCCTCCATTGGCGTCGGAGCGCGTATGCGCACACGAGAAAAGGCGCTGCGCTTAAGGTGAGTGCCGTTGTGATATAAATCCGGCAGTGAATAAGAACCTGTAGGAAGTTGTCGGTGTTAATGCGGGCCCCGGCTTCTCTGTTGGGGGGGAGTTCCAGAATCTGAAGGGCTGTGATTGCCAGAATTGAGTAGGCAAACCAGCCTATGGAAAAGCCAAGGGACTGCTTCAACATGGCGCGCTTTCCCAAGGGTAGACGGAGGGTGAGAAAAAGATGGGAGCAGAGATTGCCCAGGGAAAGTCCGAGAATAAATCCGGGAAGACGGCCTGCGGTGAATCCTAGAACTCCTAAACCGATTCCGAAGCAATTGATGAGATTCGAAAAAAACAGGTCACGAGGGCGCCCCAAGGCGAGGGGAATGCGGTCCATCGTGGCGCGGAGAATCCAACTCCAGACGCTTAGTCCAAGCCACTGGGAGAGGCTTGCCGCGCCTGCGTACCGGTTGTCATAGAGGAGCCCAAAAAACAAAGGACTGAGGATTGCGAAGGCGGAGCAAAGAGCGCCGCTTGCCCATAAGAGGAGGTGGCGAGCCTGCAGGCAAAGGGGGATTATTTTTTTTGAATCCTCTCTGTGCTGCGAAAGCAGGGGGAAAAGAATCGAGTGGCTCAGGCGGGTGGCCACCTCAATGGCAATGGCTGAGAGAGTGAATGCAATGCTGTAAACGCCCAGTTCCGAAATGGAGATCAGTTTGGCGAGAACCGGTCGGTCCAGTTGGGTGGCGGCGAAACTGACCACGGTGCTGGCAAAAATCCACCGCCCAAACAAAAGCAATTCTCTGGCCGAATCGGAGTCCCAGTGCAGCTTGTCTCTCTGGTGTGGATTGAGCCGGTGACTTAAAAGAACTCGGGTTAATGAAAAGGCGAAGCCGCCCGCAACCAATGCCCAAACGTCGGGTTTCAACAACGCCCAGACAACCATGCAGAGGCAGGAGGCGCACTGCGCGATGAGATCCAGTGAGACAACCCGGCCTATATTAAGTTGGCGTTGACGGGTGAAAACAGCCGTCGAAATAAACCCGTTTATGAGGGCGGTCGCTCCCACGATGGGAAGGATCAAGGAAAGGGAAGGCTCACCTGGGGTGTTGGACGGATAGAATGCGGCCAATGGAAACGCGATCAACCAGGACAGCACCCAGAGAGACAACCCGCGTATTATTTGGAGGGTCCATGCGGTGTGGAGAAAAGCGGGCTCGGTTCCACGGTGATTTTGAATGATGCTCGGACCGATTCCGAGGTCTGAGAACATTTGAAGCCCTTGCATGAAGGCTCCAATGAGCGCCATGAACCCAAAGGCGCCAGGGTACAGCAACGTGGCAAGCAGGAGGTTGGTAAGCAATCGCAGGACTTGCGAGGCCCCGAAACCCAGAAGAATCCACACGGAGCTTTGAACCGCTTTGTTTGTTGCGGGCAAATTCAGTGACTGCTGAGTGTCTGCCAAATTTTTGACTCCGCCCATACCCCTCGGCGCCCCCTGAAACTCCTGTTTTCACGTCCTGTTCTATGCTCCTCAACGTAGAAGGAGCACCGGTGACCACGAATCCGGCCTTTCACATCAGGCGCGGCGTGGTTTTATATAGAGGATCGGGCGCCGTGGCCGTTTGGCTTTGGCGCAGCGGATTTTCTCCTTTTAACCGCGTAATAAAGAGGGCCGTAATGCCACCCGCGGAAAGGAGCATGGTGGGGTTGAACATGTCATTAAAGAGATTGTCCACCATGAAGACCCCCAGTAAGAGCGGCAGAGGCGCGACGGCTGCAACGCGTGGATCCCTCCAAAGTTTTGGAGGAAACATGAAGATGAACAAAAACTGTGGCACCACGAGTGTGAGCGTGAGTGTGGCAAGTCCGGTCAGCCCGTTCTGTCCTAGAGCTACGATCCAGAGTCCATCCGGGACGGAGGTTGCGACGCCGCGTTCGTTGAAGATAAAAGACCGTTGCCAGCCGCCCCATCCAAACCAACCACGCTGGAGTGACTTTTCAATCAGGAGGTTTTCGTTCCGGATGCGAAACGCGAGGGATTCTGCGCGATCCTCGTTGGAGGCCGAGGCTGCCGCCTTGATCAGGTTTTGGGCGTCCCACCAGCCCGTGCCCCTTGTGCTCTCGTAGGCGAGGGGGATGATGCCGAGGGCAAGCACGGGAAGCATGGTGCCGAATCGGCTGACGGCAAAAATCGAAGCCAGCGCAGCCACGAAAAGAGCAAGAGCGCCGAAGGACTTCATGAGGAAAGTCGTGCAAAGCAAAAGGCAGAGCAGGGGGAGCGTCGGCAGGTTTAAAACAGGCAATTTCTTGCCCAGATTTTTGCTCAGAAACAGGCACACCCCTGACAAGGAACCGCTGACCATCCACATGGAGGTCATCAGGCCGTGTTTCATGAAAATGACGGGGCGCCAGCCACCCGCTCGTTTTGCCTGGCCAAATTCGTGCGGATGAAAGCCGTAAACCATCCGGTGCAACTGGGGACTGAGCACAAATTCAAACCAGCAAAGAGGCATGTACAGAAGCGCCCCAAGCAATAGGCCGGTGGTCAAATCCTTCAGATTTTCCAAACTCCCAAAGTAAGTGCGTCCGATGAAATAAGGGATGAACCACTCGGCGATCTTGGCTTCCGTGGCCGATAGACCGTCGTACATTCCAAGCCCGTTGCTAATCGACGAGCAGAAGGGGGACAGACACCACAAAAAGATTGGGAGATCGGCGAGATGCGGTCGAAATTGGAGGAGTCTCTGGCGGTCGAAGAGGTAGGCCCCCAGCAAAATCCCGTATCCCGCGGCGGAGATTTTATTGTAGGCGGGAATGACGGGGATTTTGAAGAGGGCTTGAGGGAGAAACATCCAGGCCAATAGAAAACCGGCGATGACGGCGTGGTGCGTGGGTTTGACCTTCGAGAAGAGGTAAATCACCAGGGGCAACCAGCCGAACATCATGATTGGGGCGAGAGGAGTCACAACAACCTATGAGAATCGCACGCACATTCTGCGGAAGGCCTACAATCTGGGGAGCGGGGTGGGGAAGATGAAAATCGGAATCGGCATCTTTGCGCACAACGAGGAGGAGCATATTCGTGCCACGTTGGAGTCCCTTAGGATGCAGGATTTGTTACGGGAGGTGCCGTCTCATGGTGGGACCGTCGAAGTCACCGTAGTTGCCAATGGGTGCAGGGACGGCACTGTCTCAGCAGCACGGGAGGCCTGCGGCCATCTCTCCACGTCGCTACCTGGGGTGAGTGCGGAGGTGGCGGTTCTCGAGAAAGCAGGGAAAAGCAATGCGTGGAATGAGTTCGTTCACAGGTTTGCGGCGTTCGACGCGGATTATCTTGTTTTTATGGACGCCGATATTAAGTGCGTCGGGGGGCGGACGCTCAGTCAAATTGTAGCGGAGCTGCAGCGCACTCCCGAGGCGTGTGTGGGGGTAGGGCGAATTCTAAAAGACATCGCCTTGAAGACTCAAAAAAGCGCGTTGGAGGAGCTTTCCGTAGCGGTGTCGGCGGTGACACGGGCTGGCTCCCCTAAAATCGCAGGTTCATTATACGCCATGCATGGGTCTGTGGCGCGGAGGACCTGGCTTCCTTGTGGATTACTTGTGGAGGACGGTTTTCTCAAAGCATTGCTCCTTACGGACGGCTTCACGCGTCCGGAAAACTACGCGCGTATTGTGCGCGTAGACGACGCGGTGCACACGTTTGAAGCGGAGCGTTGTTTCCTGTCGATTTTCCGGCACGAAATAAGACTCACTCTTGGGACGGCGCAAAACATTCTTCTTTTTAAATTTCTGAGGAACAGGCTTGCAGGCGACCGCTCCGAGGATTTGGGCGGACTGATCCGGCGCCTGAATGGCGAGGCGCCGGATTGGGTGTCTCTCCTCACTCAGTCCGGGGTTAAATCGCGGGGTTGGCGCATGCTTCCATTGGAAGCTCTGTGGCTGCCTTTTAAACAACTCCAGTCGGTCTGTGCGGGATCCCGCCACCGGTATCTCTTTATTTGCATGCTGCGCTCGGCCTTTAATGGAATGGCATTGATCGGGGCGTATTTTGAGCTGAAGCGGGGCCGCTTGCGTTGGTGAGTGGCCAAGACTGGATTGCGCAAAGAGAAGCTAACGCGACCAGGGAAGACGGCCGTGGATGCGTTTCCTAAAGCTTGTGCAGAAACGACTGACGCCTGTGATGTATTTATCGGTCAGAAACGCTCGGTCAAAAGCTTTGTGGCTGGTTGAAAAGTTCAGAATCGCGGTCAGCGCTGCCACTGGGCGCTCGCGGAGAACCTCAAACGTGGCCACCAGTTCTTTGTACAAAGTCTTGTCTTCTCCAACCACGACGACTGCAGCATCCACCTCGAGCAGGATAAACTGGGCGAAATCGTGAAAGCCAGGGGGAGGGGTGTTGATAACCGCGATGTCGAAAGTCTCACGTGCCTGACTAAGCAAATGCCGGATTTGGGCGGGCAGTGGCACCCCTGGATCGTGGTTGGCCAAAAGGGAAAGGCCGTTGCGGTCCGCCTTTCGGGCCATCCAGCCTTCGATGTCTCCAAGAGTCAGCGATAGGTTTTCGGCTTCGTTTCGCAGCGAAACGCCGTTGGGTGAGGTCGATGGGGAAACCTCCACAAACAAAACCCGGGGCACGAAGGTCGACAATGTATCCGCGAGGCTGAGGGCAATCGACGTGGCGCCCACTCCATGGCCGGCCCCGGCTACAAGAAAGACACGTCCCCCATGGAGCTTGCGCTCACGTTCCAGACGCACCGCCAGGGATCGGAGGCTGAGGGCGGCGATGGAGTCCGGAGACGTACGGGTGATGCGCCAGAAAGGCGACCCCTCCAAAGTTTCCGAGTTTGGCACAGGGGTGGGGGAAGGTCCGTGCAAAGCGCCTTCCACATGGGAGCGGCTTCGGACCCTCCCGTCCGCGAGTTCAAAGCAGAGGCAGACCCCGCCGATGCAGCCGAAACCTGCGATCAAAGACGCGATCAGAGCCTTGGCACCTGCGCTTTGGGCTGGTCTAGTGGGATCGGAGGCCCGGCGGTCAATGAACAGTTTGATCGGGGATTTTGCCTCCATTTCACAATCATCAATGCGCGTGTTCAGTGAGGAAAGCCGGTCCCGCAACTGGGATACGTTGTAGCTGATGTCTGCTGCGTTAAAAATGGCCTCGGCCGTGTCTGAGGCCTCACGTTTTGCCTCTTCCAACTGCCTGGAAAGTTCGTTGCGAGCCTCTCTTGAGGCTTCGTGGGCGGAGGCTGCCTTGATGACATCGGCGCGCAAGTCATACGCACGTTTTTGAGCAAGGAAACTGCTGGTAGTCTCGTTAACGCGCTTTTTGTGACCTTCTAGATAAGCTTTCATAGCCGCCATGCGTTCTTCGACATATTGGCGGTCCTTATTGTTGGCGGTCAGTCCATCAATGTGGGTGCGCAGGGTTTGCAGTTGTTCGTAGGTCCACTGTTCGATGCGGTTGATTCCTTCGTTGTTGGCCACACGCTCTTCGGCATAGGGGCTCAGGCTTAGGCTGCCCATTTTTTCCTCGTCAGACTTTGTTTTGTGCCAAAGTCCTTCCTTAATGGCCCGGTCAGCTTCCGCTTCCCAATAGAGTTTTTGGATCTGTTCCAGATTGACCAAGTGCACGGAGTAATTGCCATGAAGGAAGGCCTTGTTTGGAACCTTGGCGGAGAGGTCCAGAAGACGTTTGCGCTGTGCAAGGACACGCTCCTCGATGCGCGCGCGTTCTGCCTGAAGGTAGGTTAGCCGCAAAGAGGTGTTCTGGACTTGTTCATCCCGAAGCTTCTCAAGAAATTTCTCCATCACCGCGTTTAGTGTGGTTCCGAGGCCTTGCGCTTTTTCTCCCCGAAGCGAGGTCGTGATTAAAAAAGAGTGCACCTCCTCTTTGACGGTCAGATTTTTAAAAATCGCAACGGCGTTTCTGGCAGCAGGAGCCTGTGGATCACAAAAACAGGGCCATAATTCGGGTGGGAGGGACTGTAGCGCCTCGTTTAAGACATCCAAATTGCCGACCCGGTTGACCAGCGTGCGTACATAGTCTCCTACGTTGGTCGGCACGATTTCTCGCTCCCTGCCTGTGAGCGTGATTTCTTTGCTCACATCCACGAGCAATGCACCTTTGGCCTCGTAGTGGGACTTCATGAGCAGGCGGAAAACCGGTGCCAAAGTGGCCGATATCACAGTGCCAAGTCCCAGAATCAGTAAGATGCGGCTCCTTAGGAAGGCGATAATATCAAAGGGTTTTCGTTTCCGGGTCTGGGGTGGGGGACCTGTTTGTGGCTGCGTCATTTCCCTGAGGTGGCAGAGGGGCTTGGCGCCACCAAGGTGGTGCTCACAAAGCCCTCTTGCCCCCATATCTTTTTGCGAAGATCAGCCATGGCTCCAAAGCTTTCGGCCGTGCGGATGGTGAAGTCAACGGCTGCCATGCTCGGCATCAGTTTGAGCAGGTAGTAGCTCACCTTGCTGCTTCCCCTTTCGCTCAGGTAGACAATATCGCCCTCCTTGAGGACGTAGTTTTTGCGCAAATCGGCTTTGGAGATGATCTCGTCCAGGTTGAGCTCTTCCACGATCCCTTTGCCGTTCACTTGGCGGGCAAGAATCACCTTGGAGAGGTTCGCATCTCGCGTGGGGCCGCCGTGGCTCATGACTGCATCGAGGACTGTTTGTGAGGAGCGCAGCAATTGGACTCCCGGTTGTTGCACCTGGCCCATCACATAGGCCAACTGGTCTTCGCTTTGTGGGATAAAAATGACGTCTCCGTTTTGAAGTTTGGCATTCAGGGCCATGTTGCCGTTTTCAAGAAGGTCGCGCAGGTCAATCCAGATAACCATTTCACTGCCTCTGACAATCATGCATCGGCTTAGGAACGATTTTCCTGTGTCCACGGGGAGTCCTCCCGCCAGAGAGAGGGCCTCCATCAGCGAACCCCTCCCACTGAAAGTGACCGCCCCCGGATTGGCAACTCGACCGAGAACAAACACCCGGTTGTTTACAAACGCGCGCATCACCAACGTGACTTCGGGACTGTCGTAGTAGGAGCCGAGGGTAGCGGTTAGTTCCTCGGTAATTTGGCGCAGGGAGCGGCCTGCCACGTGGATGACACCCGCACGGGGCAAAACAATTTCGCCATCAGGGGAGACCATGATTTCCTCCCGTGAGATGTCAGGGCGGCCCCTGACCAGAAATGAGAACTTGTCGCCCGGGCCAAGTTTGTAGCCTTGGTCGGCGGCACTTGAAAATTGGCCGACATCCTTTGAAGAGGCGTATTGCCGAGAGGGAGCTGTTTGACTAGGGACGAATGTATCGGGTGGTGTGATTTTTGAAGAGCGGGCGAATTCCTTGTCGGAACGCGCGGCCGTGTAGACGCCGGGTTTGGCACCGAAGCAACCGGTGAAAAGGATGCAAATGCCGACTGCCCCTACCAGATGAGGGCTTTCTGTGATGGTGGTGAAGCGTTTTTTGTTCATACACCGATTTGAGTAGCGGTTTTCTTGGCAACCAAATGGGTCTGCTTTTTTCGAATGGCAAAGTGGAGCCGTGCAGTGGCTTTTGCTTTGCCCATCAGGAGGCATTGCCAATGGAAGTCCCGGAGGAAGCGGCGAAACTCTGGATCCGGGTACCGGGGAAGTTTTTTCCAAGCGCTGCGAGCGTACCCCCACCACATGAAGAAGGCGCCGAGGATGTAAGGCGGATGAAGAAGGCGGTAAAACGCGCTGACGCTCATATACAGCCAGCCGGTGCCTAGGAAGTACTGCCCGAAGCCGTGCCGCTGTCTTCCCTTCAGGATGTTGTCTTGGCTTGCGCCCATGGGACGCAAGTGCTGGAAGCGGATTTCAGGGGTGTCCCAACTGCAGGCGATCCAATTTCTCATGCGGCACCGGTGGCAGTCGATCCCGTCCCACATGACCTCGCGGACAAACCCGCCGATATCCAGAAAACAGGCAACTCTGTAAAACTTCGTCATCCCCACGGACATTTCGTCTCCACAGCGTTCACTTATTAATTTCCCGCCGTGCTCAAAGTAGGGTTTTCCACTGCAGGTCCCAAGTCGTGGGGAGGCCTCCATTTTGCGGATGAGGTATTCGAAGTATCGGGGTGGAATATCCAAATCTAGGTCAAACTTGCAGAGGTACTCGAATTCCTGAAGGGCGACGGTGCCCAGGCCTGCGTAAAATGCATCCACCACTCCGGGGCCAACCTTGCGCGCCCCGCGGTCCGGCACGCGCACAATGCGGATCCACGAAATCCGCTGCGCGTATTCTGTAAGAATTTCGGAGGTACCGTCTCTGGATCCATCATCAACGATCACCCAGAGGGCTGGGAGTGTGGTTTGTTGGAGGACGCTTTCGATACACCGACGCGCGAACGGCGCCTCGTCGCGGCAGGGTGAGATTAGAACGTAACGCCCGTCCGTTTCAGCATTGTACGCGCTCATATTGCGAAGCTCCGGTCAAACTGCGTGAGCAGTCTTGGGATGTTTGTGGCTGCGGAAAACTCGGTTTCAATGAGTTCTCTGGCGTTGGCGGCCAGCTTTAAACGCAGGGGTTCGTCGAGGAGCAGCTTTTCCAGAGCCAGTTGGAGAGCCTCAATATTGCCTGGCGGGACAAGAAGCCCGGTTTGATTGTGCAAGATCAGTTCCCGAATAGGGGGCAGGTCTCCGCTGATGCAGGGGACACCCGCCGACATTGCTTCCATCAATGCGACGGGAATGCCATCCTGGTCACCCTTAGGGTCAACCCGGCAGGGGAGCGCAAAAACGGCGGCCTCAGAGAGTTCGGTTCGGACTTGCGCGTGCGAGAGCGCTCCGGGAAAGACGACCTCCTTTTCCAGGCCGAGTTTGCTCCGCAGGGATAATAAGTGCTCATATTCCGGCCCATCCCCTCCAATGACAGCGTCTATCGGATAACCTTTGCGACGGAGTACGGCGCACGCGTTTAAGAGGAGATCAAATCCCTTTTTTGGGACGAGTCGTCCAATGGCGAGGATTCTCTGTTTTGAGCTTGGACGTTTTGAGGCAGTGAAAAGAGAGGTGTCTACCCCGCACCGGATGAGGGGGTAATGAGTGCTCGAGTTTGACGCAATTTTGGAGAAGAACCCGCGGTGCCAGTGGCTTATGCAGGCGACGAAAACGGCGGATTTAAGTTTGGCTTCGAGCAAGGATCTGTCCCGGAAAAGGTCGGCAGCATGACCGGTGAAACTGAAGGGGATGTGGAGTTGGCGGGCAGCGACCAGGGCGATGGTTGAGGGGACATGGGCCATGTGGGCGTGAATGTGCGTCACCTTCTTTGCCCGGAGGCGGCGTGCGAGTGCGATTCCAGCGATCCACTGCCAGGCAACCTTTAGAGAAGTCGCGCCTTTTCTTTCCGATGTGCCAAACAGATCGCGGACAATTTTCCACCCGTTGTGAAACGTGTTCAGTGGATGGCCGAGACCTTCGGCCACGGCGAGAGACAGATTTCTTGCGACTCCGAGCCCGTAAACAGGGATTGCTTCGTCGGCGAGTGCCTCGAGAAGTGGACTCCCTAGGGATCGTTCCGGGGGGTGAACAGTTGCCACAAGGACGCGCCGCCCGAGAGCTCTCAACGCTAGGATCTCGGAGCTTACAAACGTCTCTGAACGTTTCGGCAACTGGGCGGCTAGGTATAAAATGACGGGTGTTTCACTCATGGCTTGCGATCCCTTTTTTTGTGAGAATTCGCGCGGGAACACCCACGGCAGAGGCTTCGGGGGGGACGTTCTGAAGGACCAGGGATTGCGCCCCAATCTTTGAGCCACGGCCAATACGGACTCCGCCCAGAACCTGGGATCCCGCCCCGAATTCGACGCCGTCTTCAATGGTGGGTACCGGCCCGCCCTCGATGCGGTTGCCCAAGGTCACGCCCTGTCGCAGGGTGCAGCGCGCGCCAATAATCACCCCTTCGTGAATGAAGATATTTCCGAAGTGGTGGATGCGCAGTCCCGGCCCGATTTGGACGGCTTTGGTGAAACTGCAGCCCGTGAGGGTCTCCACGATGCGAAAGAGAACCCAGTAGAAGCGTTCCAAAAGCCATTGAATGGGGCCGGGTGGACGCTGATCGTTGGCTCTACCAAAACGGTACACCCAAATTGCCCAAAGCGACTGCTCCCGGAGGAAAGCGTTCTTGGGATAACGGGCTCTGTCTGCGCGGTAGGCATGCCATTCGTTCATGTTTTGTATTCAATTTTACGGGGTCGGACACCGCTGGAAATATCCCGGAGTAAAAGAGTTTGTCCCAAGCGTTGGGGCCACTTTCCCAGCATGGTGAAGATCCCGTACGCGAATGCGTCGAAGGCGGTAATTTTGCCCCAAAGTTTGCGGGAACAGCGAAGGGTCTGGATCAGCCAGACAGATAAGGAGAAGAGACCCGCTCCGAGCATTCCTTTGAGTCCCCCGATGTAGATGCCGGTTGCCAAACAGGCGGCACTTCCAAGAAGCCACCCGTCCGTCCAGATCATGGCGCTGCGCGTCATGAAGCGGAAGGGAACGTCCAAACCAGACGAGCGGTTTCGCCAGTGGGCGTAAACAAGGGCTGCTCCGTAGCCACCGCGCACCATCCGTTTCCACCAGGTGCGGAAGCTCAGAATATGGGCGTCGTGCCGGCTCATTTCAGCCGGCAGCCTTACAATAGATCCGCCCGTGTGGCGCAACCGAAGGCAAAGATCAGGTTCTTCTCCGGCGGGAAAAGTCTCGTTGTATCCCCCGGAGCGGGCAAAGGCGGCGGCGCGGATAAAAGCCTCGCCGCCAAACGAAAGAGCCTCCCCGACTGGAGTGTCCCACTCAATATCGCAGAGTTTGTTGTAAATGGATTGGTGGGCAAAACACTCCCGGCGTCGACCACAGACGGCAACCGTTTTTGGGTGATTTTCCAGCCATAGCTGTGCGTTGCCGAGCCAGGCGGCGTCTAGTTCGCAATCGCCATCGAGAAATTGGACGTAAACAAGACCGGGAACGACTTGTTTTAATCTGGCGAATCCCGCATTGCGGGCGCGTGCGGCATTGAGTGCGCCGTTTTGGTCGAGTTCCACCACGTGAAATTGAAGGGTGCGCGCGATCGAGACGCTTTGGTCTGTGGAAGCGGAGTCCACGTAAACCGCTTCATTGCATTTTGTCGCCACGGAGCGGAGGCAAGCCTCGAGGCGGGAACCCTCGTTGCGGCCGATGATCACCAAGCCGATTTTTGAATAGACGCCTGTCATAAAGCGGCCGTCTGTTTGAAAAAGCGGCCATACTGCTGCGCCACTTTTTCCCATGAAAAACGTTTTGCCGCCAGAGCGTGTCTGCGCAACGCATTTTGGTTGGAACCATTCAATGCCTGTTTGAGAGCGTTGGAGACGGCGTTGAGGTTGTCTGTATCCACTAGCCAGCTTAGAGCGGAATGCTCTTTTTCGGCTGAACTGGTCTGGCCTCGAGGCGTGGGGGATTCGTCCTGTAAAATCCACCGTGTGGTGGGACTTTCGTGTGCCACGATCGGCAGGCCCACACCCATGGCTTCCACGTAGACGTTTCCAAATGCCTCGTCGCGCGCCATGTGCAGCAGCGTGTTTGCGCACTGGTAGAGGGCGGGCATTTCTTCTATCGGCAAATGCAGGCGTCGATAGCGTCCCGGCAGGAGACGGTCCGCTTCGGCGGAGAGGACTGCTCGCAGCGGGCCATCACCCGCAACCACCAGGAAGGCGTCCGGCAGCGTGGCAACTGCGCGCACGGCTTCAAGGACGCGTTTTGAGGGGACGAGGGCGCTTGCCAGAAGCACGATTTTGGCTTCCTGCGGCAGATTGAAGTGTGCCCGATTCCCTAGGGCTGGCTTGAACGTTTCAGGATTAAATCCGTTGGGAATAAGGCTGCTTTTCCATGTGTTCTGGTGACGGTGAAAGTATTCGGGATTGGTACAAATCAGACCGTCGCAAGAAAAGAGGCGGTACTCCATGTTGCGTCGTTGGGGGGCCCAGTCTCCGTTCTGGGTGACGAAGACATGGCGTGGCCTTTTGTGTTTTCTGCCTGAGCGAAGCAACCAATTGGTGAAGGGATAACTGCATGTAACGCTCACATCGAAGTTTCCAGGCTGGTAAACCTGCCACAAGGCAGGGGCAAAGGTGAGTTCCTCCCAGCGGTATGCGTTCCGCAATGCTCCGAATTTTGGCCAGGCTTCGAAGTGCTCTCGTGGAATCGAAGGTGCCCGGATGAATTGATAGGGTTTTTCTGCTTTGGGCGCTCCGCTTCCAATGAGAGTCACGGCGAAGTCCCTGGACCGCGCCAATTCCGAGGCAATCGCTTCAAAAGCAGTCTCCGCCCCGCGGTGGACGCGATGGAGACCAGGTAGAACGAAACACACTCTGAGAGGAGGCGTTGGGTTCATTCTTTGTGGAGATTGAGGAGGACAGACAAATCCCTGGAGGTCCTCCCCCACGCGAAGGTGCCTCGCTGGCTTTTGACGAACAGCGAACAAAGGTTGAGGGAAACGGAGACCGCGTACAGCCACCGCATCCAGAGAGCGCTGAGCGTGCCGTAGCACTTTCTTTGCACCTGAATCCGGGCTCTCCATACCAACGTTAACTTCCGCCGCTCCATCAAGCGTGAGGCGTCTGAGGATCCGCCCCCGAGATGGGTGATTTCACCGGATGGATCGAAAAAGATTCGCCATCCTCGCTTGCGGATTTCGTGACAAAGGGCGACGTCTTCACCGTAGAAAAAGAAAGTTTCGTCCAGCCCTCCAATCGCCTTAAGGACATCGGCCCTCAGAAGCATGAACGCGCCCCCTATCCAATCCACTTCGCGCGCCGTGGTTTCTCGGTTCCACTTTGGATCGTCCAGATCCGCCCAGCCAAAAAGTTTGGGATAACGATGGGGAAGGCCTATGGCCCGGAACGTTTCCAAATCAGGGCGGGGAAACCTTCGGCAGACGTTTTGAACAGAGCTGTCCGGATTTCGCACCATGCAGCTCAAAGCGCCGATCCGCGGGGCTTCGCGCATCCTTGCTAGAGAGGCTGTGAGGCAGCCCGGATGGACCATTGTGTCGCTGTTTAGAAGAAGGATGTATTCGGACTGGGAGCCATGGTTAAGAGCGTGGCGAATGCCGGCGTTGTTCCCTCCGGAAAACCCGAGGTTGAGGGGTTGGGGCAACAGTATTACCCAGTCGCTCCACTGGTGATGCGTTATCGCATGGGACAGGCAGGCCGTTGAATCGTCCCCGGATGCGTTGTCGACCAGGACCACGCGAAGGGTGAGGCCGTTCGCCCGCTCCCGAGCGAGCGACTCAAGGCACTGGATGGTGCACTGCGGCGTGCGGTAGTTCAGAATAATAACGACCAGCTCCATGCCTTCCCCTTTTGTGTTGGCGATAACGTGGCCATTGCCTGGCCATTGCCTGGCCATTGCCTGGCCTTTGCTTCGCCTTTGCCTGGCCATGGGGGATCTGCCCCGACTTTCAGGCTCGTCCGAGATCCTTCTGGCCTGCCCAAGAACACTCTCCAATCCAGATTCGCACCCGCTGCGTTTGCCGGTGGCCTCGGATATTGGTTCCCAATGAATTTCAGGGAGTCCGTGTACCGCTGCAGTGAGTTTTGACTCTGACAAAGCGACGGCTCCAGCCGCCCGTCAACCAAAGGGAGAGCCGTGAGAGAGCTTAAAACTCCAAACGCGGGAGCATCGAGCGGGGCTTCTGGGGTGTGGGGGGTAGAGTGCTGTCTCCAGGGCGCACCGCCTGGACTTTCGGAACCTCCGCCTGCTGTGGATCGTTCCCGCTACCTTCAGGAATTCGATTGTCCAAGGGGGCGGAACGGCCCGTGTCCTTGAAGTTTTTAAGCGCTCTGGCGGATTGTTCGGAGCGTGCTGAAAAAAACGGATCCTCCCCTAAAACCGTCGGCGACTTTAGCGCGATGGCGATAACACCGCTGAGATCCACGGCAAGTTCGACTTTGGGCTGTGCACCGTCTTCCCCCGTGCGCCGCTTGGGCCGCTTTGGCCCGTGGACATCGCAGGTTTCCTCAGGCAGTGGCATCTGATTGGCGCTGAGCCAGACTTCCTTGGCGGTGGAAACTTGCGAGCCATCCGCGCTTGTTTCCACGCAGGTTGGGAGGAGGGTGTAACCGGATTTGGAACAGAGGCTGCACTTATGCAGGTCGTCGGGACGGCGGAAGGGTTTTGGCGGGTATTTTTCGAAAGAGGCGTTCATCACCTGCGTCCAGACGGGAAGGGCGATGTCGGAACCGAAGGCTCCGTAGAAAATCGGGGTGCGTGATTTGTCGAAACCGGCCCAGACTCCGCAGGTCAGTTCGCTAGAGTATCCCATGAACCAGACATCGGTGAAGTCGTAGGCGGTGCCCGTTTTTCCAGCGAGGGGTAGTCTTTTGAGTCCGAGTGTGGAGAAGGCGCGGGACCCCGTTCCTTCGCTGAGAGCACTGCTGAGGCTTTCTGTGATTTGAAAGGCGGTGGCTGGTTTGATGGCGTTTTGGCGGGTGACGGCATCCTTGGGCAGGGCGCGTCCCGTGTTGTCTTCAACCCGATCGATGATGAAGGGTTTGCTGGGGCGCGAGCCATCCCCCGAAAACGAGGCATACGAAAGAGACAGCTCCAGGAGGGAAACTTCGGAGCTACCCAGGAAGGTGCTTGGAAAGGCGCGGGTGGGGCTCTGGATGCCCGTGGCTTTTGACACGGAGGCAACGGCCTCGAGGGAGGTTTTGAGGTCGTTTCCAATCTGCATTCCCAAGCGAACCGTGGCGGCATTCTTCGACCTTACGAGCGCGTTTTGAGCGGTGACCATGCCCTCAAACGGGGTGTTGGCTTCCTCGCGGGCCCACTCGCCCAGGATGCCGCTGGTGCCCCCGATCATGACCTTGCGGTTGTCCATGACCGAGTCCTGCACCATGGACCAAGGGTGTAATCCGCTCTCAAAGGCCGCGGCGTACACGATGGGTTTGAAGGCGCTGCCCGGCGGTTTTTTGGATTGAGTGGCCCGGTTGAACTCGCTGTGTCTGACATCACGTCCACCCACCAGTGCCCGGATCGCTCCTGTGGCGTTGTCCAAAACAACGACGGCTCCCTGAAGGTATTCAGGTTTGGGGGGAGTTTCCTCGGCTCCCGCCGTGACGCGTTTTTTCCAGGCACGATAGAGCGGGTCGAAGGTGGCGTACGTTTGTTTATCTTTGAATTCGGGACGCCGCTCCACGTTTTCGAGCTCCTTTTGGAGGGCGGCCTCGGCGCTGCGCTGGAGGTTAAGATCGATTGTCGTGTAGATCCGGTAGCCCCCGCTTAATGCATTTTCGAGGCCCACTAGTTCCGCCATTTGCGCGGAAACCATTGCTGCAAAATAGCTCTCCTGAAGAACTGACTTCTTATTTTTAATCACCGGATCCTCTTCGAGCGCGACCTGATAGTCGGCCTCTGAGAGAAACCCCAAGTCGCGCATCCGGTTCAGGACGTGATTGCGGGCTTCGAGGCACTTTTTGCGGTTTTGCCAAGGCGAGAGTTGGTTGGGGCTTCTGAGCAGGCCCGCGAGAAGGGCGGCTTCCCCCGGGCTGAGATCTTTGGCGTTTTTCCCAAAGTAACCTTGGGCCGCGGCTTCCGCTCCGTAAAAACTGGATCCGAAAAAGACGCGGTTCAGGTAGAGCTCAAGGATTTGTTCCTTGGTGAGCCGGTTTTCGACTTCCCAGGCGACGAACATCTCTAGGATTTTACGGCGGATGGAGCGGTCTTTGCTTGGGAGATCCTCAATAAATGTGTTGCGAGCGAGCTGCTGTGTCAGCGTGCTGGCGCCTTCCCGGGACTTGCGCCCACTCATCCGGCTCGCTGTATTGCGCGTAATTGCCCGTGCAATACCCTTGTAGTCCACGCCGCTATGGCTGAAAAAACGCGAGTCCTCGGAGGAGACGACCGCTTGCTGAAGGAGTTTTGAGAGGTCGCTCAGGGGCTTTTCGTCCCTGTTTTTGGTAAATATTCGGCCGATGATCTCTCCATTGCGGTCCAAAATCAGACTGCCCGATTCCATTTCCTTCAGGCGTCGGTAGTCTAGGGCGCGCGCTTTGAGTTTCCACGCTCCGTAAAACCAGATGCCAACGGCGACCGCCAGCAGGGTAATGGCCGCAGTGGACTTCATGCAAAGCAGCAGGAATCCGCGAAGACGGCTGCGTTTCTTGCGCTGGTTGATAGGTTCGGGCATGCGTGCGGATGTGCAAGGTTGAGTTTTCCTCGGTCGATCGCAACTTCAAAGAGAGAACGCCCCTTTTTTCCACCGGCCTTCCGGGGACGGGGAGGTCCCTCAAAAAGGGCGGCTGGCATTGAAAGGATTGGGTTGACGGTTGCATCGACGTGTTAGATTAGGGCATCCTTCTCCCCTTCATGAAACCCCACCCCTTGGTGTTCAAAAGTCTGTTGTTTTGCTTTTTCACGGCCCCCTGCGCGGCGGCGCCCAGTGCCCCTAAAACTGCGCCGTCAGAGAACGCTGCGATTTCAAAGAATGACCAGTCTTCAGGAACGACCGGCCGGCGTCGCCAGTTGGAGGGGAAGGTGGCTCTTGCCGAGGCCGTCAATCTCGCGCTGCGCCAAAATCCGGAGGTGTTGGGAGCGCTGCGTGAGATCGAACGTAAGTATGGGCGCGTGATCGAAGTCCGCGCCCAGGCGCTGCCGCACATTGCGCTGAATACGAGCTTTAAGGAACAGGATAAGGGTCTGCTGACCCAGGGGATCTCCACGAATCTCACCCAGAATAAATCATGGAGCATCGCCTTGGAGGTGCGTCAGGTGCTTTACGCCGGTGGATCAGTAGCCGCTTCGGTGCGGTCCGCCAAATTTTCGCAGGATGCCGCCTACTATTCGCTCAGGGATGTCCTAGACCGTGTGGTGAGCCAGGTGCGGCAGCAGTTTTCTCAGGTGCTCGCAACCAAGGCCCTCATCGAGGTGGCCGAGGAATCCGTGGAACTAGCTAACCAGCAGCTCAAGGACGCGACGAACCGCTTTCAGGCGGGGACGGTTCCTCGCTTCAACGTGTTGCGGGCAGAAGTGGAAGTGGCCAGTGTGAAGCCGACTCTGATTCGGGCCAAAAACGAACACCTGATCGCGCAGCTCCAGCTCGCCAAGACGCTGGGGCTGGATGCTTCGCCCTCGGGAAAACCCACTTTTCAGTGTATTGGAGATCTGCAGGTGAGCGGCCGGCCGATGGGGCTCGCTGATTCTCTGAGCCTGGCCAAGGCTCGTCGCCCGATGTTGAAAGGCAAACGGCAGGAGATTCTTGTGGAAAAAGAAAACGTGACCATCGCGTTGGCGGGTTACAAACCGAGGCTCGAGGCTTCCGCGGGTTATGAATTGGTGAATAAAAGCACCTCCAGCAAACTGGACGACACCGTCAACGGGTACTTTCTCGGGGTGACGGGCAGCTGGAAGATTTTCGATAGCTTTGAAACCAACGGCCAGGTGGCGCAGGCAAAGTCGCAATTGCAGAAGGTCGTGATTTCGTATGAGGACGCCGTACAGACCGTCGAACTGGAAGTGCAGCGCGCTTTTGCGGATTTGCAGCAGTACAGGGAAACGATCGAGAGTCAGCAGCAGAACGTAAAACAAGCCGTGGAGGCCCTGCGATTGGCTCAGGAGCGACTTTCCGCCGGGGCAGGCACCCAGCTTGAGGTCTTGGACGCCCGGGTCGCGCTCACGCGGGCGCGTACTACCGAACTCCAGGCGCGCGCCGAATATGTGCGCTCTCTTGCCGAATACGACCGCGTGACGGCCACCGAAACGGTGTACGCGGAATCCTTTCAGGACCCGCTTTCGCAGCTGGAGAAAAAGGTACTGCGATTCAAGCCGGTGGACTTGTTCAAGCCGTGATCAGCGGCGGAGGAGCGCATTGGGAGAGAGGGCCCTCCAGCGTGAGGGCGGACGCTTTTTCCGGGCTCGATGGCTTGGGCGTGGTTCATGCGTTTGCCCTGCGACAGCCTCTTCTGGACGTGGCAACCGAGCGCGAGGAGGCGATGCGGCGGTTGGTGCCGGCGCATACCACGCTCCGAGAGGAGTTGGGGCTGGGGGAGCGGCGTTTTTGCACCGCGGAACAGGTCCACGGGGCGGGACTCGCGGTGGTGGACTCAGCCTCGCCCTCCGCACAGGCGGGTGTGGACGGGTTGCTCACACTGGATCCACGAGTTTGTCTGGGCATCTACACCGCAGACTGTTGCGCCGTCTTTCTGGTCGACCCTGTGCGCCGGGCGGTGGGGTTGCTGCATTCCGGTGCCAAGGGCACCCGTCTCGGGATCACGCGCCTCGCCATCGAGGAAATGGTTTCGGGCTTCGGGAGCAAGGCAGGGGACTTGGTGGCGGTGCTCAGTCCTTGTATCAGGCCACCCTTTTATGAGGTGGACTTTGCGACTGAGATTCGCCGGCAATGCGAACAAGCCGGGGTGGGCTCGGTCTTCGACGCCGGGGTGTGTACGGGAGGCGATCTTGGGAAATACTACTCTTATCGGGTGGAGCAGGGGAAAACGGGTCGGATGCTGGCGCTTTTAGCTTTGCGTTAGGCAGGAGGCCAGAGGGGGCAGGGTGCGGGGTCAATCGGTTTGATTTCGTGCCAAAAACGGAGGCGGTGCACGCCGTTGGATTGCGCTCCGATTCAAAACCGGTGAGGATGAAGACTCCCAGCCCTATGCTTGAAAAATCCAAAGAGGACGTCATTGAACTGCTCGAATCCATCGCTCGTTTACTGGAACTGAAGGGGGAAAACGTCTTCAAGATTCGCGCCTACACCAACGCGGTGCGCACGTTGGAAACGTTCAGTGGCGATTTCAACGCGCTGGTGGAAGAAAAACGACTCGGCGAAGTGGGCGGGATCGGCAGCGCCTTGGAGGAAAAAGTCACGACGTTTGCGACTACCGGCCACCTGCCGTACTTCGAGGCTCTCAAAGCGGAATTTCCCTCGACGTTGTTCGATCTCTTTGAGCTGCAAGGGCTCGGGCCTAAGAAGATCAAAGCGCTTTGGGAGGAATTGGAAATTACGACCGTGGAGGGGCTAGAGGCCGCCTGCAAGGACGGCCGGGTGGCTTCGCTCAAAGGGTTCGGCGCCAAAACGGCAGCCAACATTCTCACCAGTATCGAGGCGCGCAAACAATACGCCGGGTCCTTCCGCTTGGGTGACATTGCTGCGGACGCCGAGATCATGCTGGATCAAATCAAGGAGCTTCCCGAAGTTCTCCAAGCTTCCCTCGCCGGATCCTACCGTCGGCGTAAAGAAGTGGTCCACGACCTCGATTTCCTAGTCTCCACACGCCAACCTGCCGCTGTCTCCGCTTTCTTTGTCCAGCACGCTTTAGTTGAAACGGTGCTGGCCCATGGCGCTACAAAATCCAGCGTCCGCCTCAAAACGGGGATTCAAGCGGACCTTCGGGTGGTGGCGCCCGAGGAGTATCCGAGCGCGCTGAATTACTTTACAGGCTCGAAGGAGCACAATATCGCCCTGCGCAGTCGCGCGCTGGCGCGCGGGTGGACGTTAAACGAGTACCGGCTTGGACCGGATGAAAAGGCCAAAAGCACACCCGATCCGATCCCGCCGATCCAGACGGAGGCGGACTTGTACCGGGCTTTGGGGCTGGACTACATCGAGCCTGAGCTGCGGGAAGATCGCGGGGAAATTGCGGCGGCAGCGGAGCATCGCCTGCCTCACCTTGTGCAGCTTGAAAACCTCAGAGGCACCTTCCACAACCACACGACGGCCAGTGACGGACGCTCCACGTTGGAGGAGATGGCGGAGGCGGCCCAGGAGCTGGGGCTTGAGTATTTGGGAATCTCTGACCACTCCGTGTCCTCGTTTCAGGCGCACGGCTTGGACGCATCCAGGCTCTTGGAGCAGGTGGCCCGGATCCGGGAGTTGAACGCGGGGTTCGGGCCGGATTTCCGCCTCTTTGCCGGGGTGGAATGCGACATTCTCAAAGACGGCAGCCTGGACTACCCAGATGAGGTTCTGGCGCAGCTTGATTACGTGGTGGCCTCGGTGCACGCGTCTTTCACTCAACCGCAGGCGGAAATGACGGCGCGTTTGATCAAGGCCATGACCAACCCGCACGTGACGATGCTCGGGCACATGACGGGCCGCCTGCTTCTGAGCAGGGATGCCTACGCGCTGGATATTCCAGCCGTGATCGAGGCGGCCGCTGCGACCGGAACCATCATCGAGCTCAACGCCAGTCCGCGGCGTTTGGACATGGACTGGCGCTGGTGGCCCCTGGCTAAGGAAAAGGGCGTGCTCTGTTCAATCAACCCGGACGCGCACCATGTTTCGCACCTGCAATTTTTGTGGAACGGAATCGGTGCGGCACGCAAGGGCTGGCTGACTGCGGCGGATGTGGTCAACACGTTGCCCTTGGGGAAAATTGAGCGGGTTCTCTCCGACAAGCGCGGGCGGGCGTGAGGAGCGGTTGTGGGCGGCCCCTTAATTGTGGCCCTTAATTGTGGCCCTTATGCAGCAGTGTTTGTAATTCCTGAAGGACCGTCGCATGGGCGGCGTCCTGTGCTAGATTGAGGAATTCCTTGGGGTCGTTCAAGTGGTCGTACAGTTCAACCCCAAGTGTTCCCTCGTTCCACTCTGTGTACCGGTAACGCTCGGTGCGGACTGAGCGCCCGGTGGCAGCGGAGTCCTTTTTGTTGCCAAAAACCACCTGAGTAAAAGCCGCACGGTTCCACTCGCGGTCGGGTTGTTCAAGGACGGGGCGCAGGCTGGTACCTTGAATGCGACGGTCGGGTTTGAGTCCGCAAAGGTCGGCGAGGGTGGGGTAGAGGTCGATGAGTTCGGCGGTGCGCCCGGTGGGCTGCCCGGGAGCTTTCATGCCGGGGTCTCGAATGATGAGGGGCACGCGCGCGGAGTCCTCGTACAGGGAGCGTTTTTGCCAGAGGCCGTGTTCGCCGAGGTTGTATCCGTGGTCGCTGATGAAAACGACGATGGTGTTTTTATCCAGGCCCTGTTTTTCGAGTTCCGCCAAGACCAGCCCAAACTGGGCGTCCATGAACGTCATGGAGGCGAGATAGGCTTGTTTGGCGGTCCGTTGCATGTCTTCGTCCATGCCGTAGTGGGCCTTGGGCGTGTTGGAGAGGGCGGCCTTGGGTTTACTTTCCCGGTTTCCGACCGGTTCCTGGGCCAGTTCAATTTTGTCCTTCGGATAGTGTTCGAAGTAGGATTTCGGGGAGACGTAGGGGGTGTGCGGACGAAAGAAACCCACGGCGAGAAAGAAAGGTTTGTCGTGTTTTTGTTGCAGAAACTCTTTCGCCTGGGCCGCGATTTTACCATCGGTCTGCTCTTCGTCGCTACCCTCGGCAGCCAGCCAACTCAGAGTGCCGCCGTAATTGCCCGCGCCTTTTTGAACGGTTGTTTTCGAGTTGGGCGAAGCCAGGATGCTGAAGATTTTGTCTTCGTCATCGCAATCCCGCCCCCGAGGGTTCCAAACCTTTTCCCACGAAGCGGGGTCATCCAGCCCGTTTGTGCCAATTTCCTTGGGCACCCCGTAGTGGTAGAGCTTGCCGATCCGGGCGACGGAATAGCCGCCATTGCGGAACATCTGGGGCAGGGTGACCATGTCGGGAATCACGCGGCGGAACTCTTTGGCGTTGTCCGTGACCCCGGTGACATCGGGGCGCAAGCCGGTCAAAAAGGAAGTGCGACTCGGGTTGCAAAGGGCGTATTGGCAATAGGCGCGTTCGAAGCGGCGCCCCGTGCTGGCGAGTTTATCAAGATTGGGGGTGATCCCGGCGCCGCCATAGGAACCCATGCCGGCGCGACAGTCATCGGAGACAAGGAGCAGGACGTTTTTTCTGGGGGAGGAATCCGCCGCCGATCCACTGGCTGCGGTGCATACGGCGAGAAGGAGGATGGAACAAAAGAAAAGGGGAGTGCGCATGGAGGATATTTTTAAAACACCGAGGGAGGCAAAAGGTTTCAAAGATCCCTCATGCGTTTAGAGGGACGGGTCAGGGGTACGGGTAGGGGGAAAATGCATTGCCGGCCTTGGATTGGAACGTTTCGCCTCGGCCGCACTATCGTCGAGAGTTTTCAGAATATGGGAAAACTGCTCTTTTGCCTTTGGAGGTTGGCGGGTAGCGAGTCTTCCCTTTCCTTTGCGGTGCAAAACCGCCATTTTTCAAAGCGCTATCCCATGAGTGCCACCATCTCCAGCCATTATCAGACTCTGACCGCCGCATTGCCTGCAGGCGGATTGAGTCCCGGTGGAATCAGTGCAAATGTGATGGATTTTTGCCAAGACCCTGGTTTTTTCCCGCTGGCGGTTCAGAAGCAGATCCGGGTTGAGGCACTGAAGGTGTTTTTTAAAAAAAGGCAGGTTTCCCGTGTTTTTATTGGCGAGGATATTAATCGTTTCGATGCCAGCTCTCGGGATTGGGAGATCTTAAGTTTGGCGCCAAGTTTCTTTAACGAACCAAGCGAAACTTTGAGGGCTCAAAATAGGGAGATCCTTGAAGGAGCTGTCGTGATTCTTAATAATAATGATATCGCACGTTCGCGGCAGTCCGGCGGGTATGCAGACTTTTTTGCGCGCTGCGATAAAACTATTTTTTGTGCTTGGGATTGGGATAACCACCATTGGCTTGAAAATAGTTGTTTTTCAGCGGCTCATTCCGATCTTTATTTCCCTGCCCACCACGAAAATCTTTACCTGCTTTCACGGTACAACTGGCTCACCGCAGGCCCTGTGTATTGCGCCAACATTCAGTGGTCGCGTTCTTTCCTCACGAACCGAATCGAGCAACTGGTGCGTGCGGAACGCTCCAACCTTCCGCTGGGCAAACACGTGCCCTACGAAATGTTTTCGTTTCGCAATCGCGTGATTTCGACCCTTTCCGGCCACTACCCTTCCGTGGGATTCAGTAATCAGGCCTTTCACGGGCGAGACCCGGAAGACCGCTTGCGCGAGTGGTGCGCGCACAAAGTGCACTGGATTATGCCGGTCCTTAATGACGTGCCGATCCGTATTTTCGATGCGCTCATTACGGGGGGGATTCCAATCATCCCTGCCTCCATGAAGTACCTCCCTGGGATAAGAGACATCCCTGAGGATTTCATTTTCTTTTTCAGTCCGATGGATGTGGTGCAACCTGCCACCCTCGTTCAGCGGGCAGTTGAGAGATTTGATTCCGGGGGGGCGGACCAAATCGTCCAAAGACACCGTTTCGCGCTCGAGTGTCACCACGGGGACGGGCGGATTGAAACGCTGCTTGAATACGTCAGGAGAGAGTTCGAGGTTCGGGCTTCAAAACAAGAGGACGTGCGCCACGAGCAGGGCTGAGTAGGGGGAAACGCTCACAAGATGGGCTGGAGGCAAACAGCCCGGCATATCCCAGAGCGCGGGAGGGGCAAGCGAGGGGGCGACTGCTTCTCTCGCTGAGTCGAGGGCGGGGCGCCTCAAACCCAACCGGAGCGCAGTCCTTTGAGAAAGACTGCGCTTTTTGGCCGGGTTTAGCAGAGCACTTCCTTGTGGAACGTCCCCCAATCGTCGATGTTGTTTAGGTCAACGGCTCCGGGGCTTACCGAGCCGTCGTCGGGTATGCCGTTGGCCTCAAGAATGGCGCGCCGGGTTTCATCGGAGTGGATGTATCCTAGGATGGCGGCGTTATTTTTGTAGACCGTGGCCTTGTCGAGTTTTACGCCGGGCTGCTGTTTGATCCAGGCCTCGAACTGGGGATAACTCGGCTTGGTTTTGATAAACGCGTGTACGGCCGCTTCGTCCAGATGCAGGGCGGCGAGAACCATCGAGTCATACCCTTTTCCAATGCCCGGGTAATCGTGGTGGAGTTTGCCCTGGGCTTCGAGGGAGGCCTTCTGCCAGAGGCGCGGCAGGTGCAGGACGCCGAGGGGGCCGGCGAGACCGGAACTGATCATTGGAACGTATTTGCTCATGGTGGAACTGTTTTCTAGTATTTTCAAAGCCGGCACACTCGCGAAGGTTATCCTCGCGTCGGCCGCCCGTCCAAAGCTTGGGTTGGATGGAGCTTTTTCTCCATCCTCATTTTCGCGTTGCCACTTTACCCTTGGGGCGAGACCCTTTTCCGCCCGCCAGCCGCTTCGTTTTCCCCTGACATTTCAAGCCCGTCGGGGTGCGTAGATGGCCGGGAGGTCCCTTACAAAAACGCCATGCGCAGCAGTTGCCACGACTATCCCCGCCTGATTGCGCGATGGCGCGCCCTCGCACGCGCCTCGGGATTGCGTTTACTTGCGATCGCTCAAGTCGACGGGTACCCCGTTTATTGCCTCAAAACCCCGGCTCTCAGCACTGCCCCGGGCCTTTATCTTTCCGCGGGAATCCATGGGGACGAACCCGCTTCCACGGAAGGTCTGCTTGCGTGGGCGCAGAACCATCAGGCGTCTTTGAGGGGGCTTCCATTACTGCTGTTTCCCTGTTTAAACCCCTGGGGCCTTGCACGGAACCAACGCTCAGACGCCTCCGGCAACGATGTGAACCGGATGTTTCAGGGGGATATCCACCCGACGACAGCAGCCGTGCGCAGGGAGGTCCGCCCCCACCGCTTTAGTGCGGCAATGTTGCTGCATGAGGACTACGATGCTCTTGGGATTTACCTCTATGAACACTCCCGGACTCCGCCCTTCGGAGAGTTGATTCTTCAGGCTGCCGAGGCGTTGATCCCCAGGGATCCCCGCCCAAAAATCGACGGGCGAAGTGCTCGGCAGGGTATTTTGCGGCCCCGGTTATCTCTTAAGAGGTTCGAGGAAATCGGGCATCCTGAAGCGGTCTGGCTTCATCAAATCGGATGCAGAAGGGGTGTGACTTTTGAAACGCCCAGCGAAATGGCCCTGGAACTCCGGATTCAGGCCCAAGTGGCCGCCATAGGACGCATCGTGGAGCTTCAGCGAAAACTCGCGTCTTAAGTTTGGACTTACCCCAAAACGTTTTTTGACTCTTTGCCTCTTTCCGTTAAATTTATGTTCCAATTCAGCCCTTAAGTTCCCCCCATGAAAAAAACTCTGTTTCTGAGCCTTCTGACATCCTCTCTTTTCACCGTCACGCCAGCACTTTTTTCACAGGAGGCAACGAAAACAGAAGTGCCTTCTGCGGCCGCAGACGGATGGATCTCGCTCTTTAACGGCAAAGAACTTACGGGGTGGAAGGGGTTGGAAGGTTACTGGTCTGTGGTGGACGGCGCAATCCAGTGTCTGGAAACCAAGGAAACCTCAAAACAGTCCGACCTGATTCTCCTTTCCTCCATGGACTATCCGGAGAAGTTTGCGGATTTTGAACTTCGCTACAGTTGGAGGATGCTCACACCTGGCGGCAACTCTGGGATGCAGTTTCGCGGCAAGGTTGACCGCCCCGAGATGCTGCATGTGGGTGGCTATCAGGCGGACATTGACGCAGAGAACAGCCACACGGGCATCATTTACGATGAGGGCGGGGTGGCCGGCGGCCGCGGCATCATGAGTAAGAGGGGTGAGAAGACGGTTTGGGATGCCGATAACAAGCGGAGCTCCACTCCCTTGGCACAAACGGAGGCTGAAATCAAAGCGAAGATTAGCCCGCTTGGCGAATGGAACGAGTGTGTCGTTGTGGCTAAAGGAAACCGTATCACATACAGCATCAACGGGCAGGTGACCACCGACATGGTGGACGAGAGCCCTAAGGCGTGCAAAAACGGGGTCATCGGGATCCAGATGCACGGCGGGCACACCATGACAATTCAGTTTAAAAATCTGAAGATTAAGATGCTGCCGTAGGGCTTTGATGCGACCTGTAGGAACGGGTTGGATTACAGGGAAACTTTGACCTGAGACGGGCGTTTCCCAGAAAAAATTTACGCCTTCGGGTTAATAACAAGCGAAAGCCTGAGGGGGCCAAGTCTCTTCCGGCATCCGCTGCACTTTTCGGCCGCCGTTTACACTCGTCGAAACCCGATGCTGCCTCATGGAAAGGAGTGATCTAAGCGTAGATCAGCTTGGAAAAAATGAAAAAAACGGAAAGCGAGCGCGTTTTTGAAAAAACTCGGCTTAAGATTCCCCTTGTGATTTTGGAAAAAAGGCATTGCCACACGTGGCCATCCTCAGGTAAATGATATCTCCCCTAAAGGACTACGGGGTCTTAGCTCAGTTGGTAGAGCGCCTCAATGGCATTGAGGAGGTCAGGGGTTCGAATCCCCTAGGCTCCACTTCCTCGCATTCCTTCTACACGGGGTGGACTGTGTGTGTTATCTTACAGGGCTATGTCTGAATCCCGTCCCGCTTCCCCGGCCCTGCCCAGGCTTGATACCCGCCATTTCACGCTTCCCAATGGGTTGGAGCTTTTGGTGCACGAGGATCACTCGGCCCCTGTTGCCAGCGTTCAGGCGTGGGTCCAGACCGGGTCGATTCACGAGGGACGCCACCTCGGTTCCGGCATCTCGCATTTACTCGAACACATGCTTTTTAAGGGGACTCCCACCCGCAATTGCAGCCAGATCGCTCAACAAGTCCAGGACGTCGGCGGATACATCAACGCCTACACATCGTTTGACCGTACGGTTTACTGGGTGGACCTCCCCTCCAAGGGCGTGCCGGCCGTGCTGGAGATTCTGGCTGACGCGGTCTTTCACTCCACGTTGCCCGCTGAGGAGTTTGTGAAGGAGCAGGAGGTGATCCGCCGGGAGTTCGCCATGGGATTTGACGATCCCGACCGGCTCAGCTCTGAACGTCTTTTCGCCACGGCCTACCAGACTCACCACTACCGTTACCCTGTGATCGGACACCTAGATGTGTTTAACGCGCTCACGCGGGAGGATCTTTTGGCGTACTACAAGCGCCGGTACGTTCCCAATAACGTGTTTTTTGTGGTGGCCGGCGATGTGGACGCCGATACGGTGCACGCGGAACTTTTGCGCTGGGTGGAACCCCTGCCTCGCATGGCCCTGGAGCCGGTTTGGATCCCCTCTGAACCGCGCCAGCTCGCCACCCGTGAAGTCAGCGAGGCGTTTCCCACCGAACTTACCCGGCTTTGTCTGGCCTGGCATACGCCCGACATCCGGCACAAAGACACTCCGGCTCTGGATCTGCTGGCGTCCATTCTTGGCGACGGCAGAAGCGCGCGTCTCTACCGCTCGCTTCGGGAGGAACTCGGGATCGTGCATTCCGTTGGCGCCTGGTGTTACGCACCGGTCGAAGCGGGCCTTTTTGGACTGAGCGCCGTCTTGGACCCTGAACGCGCCGATGCGGTTCGCGCCGCCCTGCTGGCGCAGGTGGAGTCCGTCTGCGAAAAGGGCATCCTGCCTCAGGAGCTTGAAAAAGTGCGCCGGATGCGGCTCAGCAGTTACATCAACGGCCTGGCCACCGCCCGGGGGCGTGCCTCGGACATCGGCGACAGCTGGCTGACCTGCCGGAATGCTGATTTCTCCCGCCTCTACACCCAGATGCTCGCCCAGGTGCAGCCCGAGGACTTGCAACGCGTCGCCCGAGATTACCTCCTGCCCGACCGGGTAAACGTGGTTGCGGTGCATCCCGCCGGTGCGCCCGCGGCGGCTGTAACGCGCGGGCAGACGCCTTTGCGAGGGGCGATCCGCCGGCACCGGCTTCCAAACGGGTTGCGTACCCTTGTTTGTGAAGACAAGCGTCTGCCCATGGTGAGTGTTGTGATCGGGTTTAAAGGAGGGAGGCTGGAGGAAACGCCTCAAAACAACGGGATCTCCAAGCTCTTCACCCGCGTTCTGATCAAAGGGACGGCAGGGCGTTCTGCCAAACAAATCGCCGAAGAAATCGAATCGCTTGGCGGTGGCATCAGCGCGGATGCTGGCAAAGGAACGATCACCATTGGAGTGAGCGTGCTGCGGGACGACTTGGAACGGGGCTTGGAGTTGCTTTCGGACGTGGTGAGCAACGCGGTTTTCCCTGAGGACGTGTTAAATCGAGAAAAGGAAGTGCAACTCGCGGGAATCAAAGCCGAAAAGGAAGACCCTTTTGCCGTGGCCGGCCAGGCTCTGCGGCGTCATTTGCTGGAGGGGCATCCCGACGGGTTTCCTCCGCTCGGGACCCCGGAGAGCGTGGGTTCGCTGGACAGGGCGGCGCTATTGGCTTTTCGCGAGCGTTATTTGGTGGGAAGCAACGGTGTTTTATCCATTTTTGGCGATGTGGAGGAGGCGCGCGCCGCCGAACTCGCCGCCCGTTACTTTGGGGGAATGCCCGCCGGCGCCGAGGCCTTGTGCGACCCCGTCCGGCTAGCCCCTCTGAGCGCCTCTAAAAGCGTCTCCGAAGTCATCGAACGCCAGCAGGCCATCCTGATGGTGGGGTACCGTGGCGTGGATCTGTTTGACGCCGACGAAACCGCTCTTTCCCTCTTGGACGAGGCCTGCAGCGACCTGGGCTCGCGTATGTTTGTGCGCATCAGAGAACAGCTTGGGCTCGCTTATTCCGTGGGATCCAGCCAGTTCTCCGGCCTGGCCTGCGGCACCTTTGTGTTTTACGTTGGCACAGATCCCATCAAGCAGACGGCCGTTTTGGCCGAACTGCAGGCGGAAATTTTAGGGGTTGCCAACGAGGGCCTTACGGCGGCCGAGCTTTCCAGGGCTAAGGAGAAATCCCTCGGCTCGATGGAACTTCGCAACCAGAACCCCGGGGCTTTCGCCGCTGGGTGCACGGTGGACGAACTTTTCGGACTCGGGGCCGAAAACTATCTGGCGGAGCGGGAAAAGATACGGTCTGTGACGCTGGAGGAGGTTCGCGCTGTGGCGGCCCGGCATTTTGCTGGCAGGCCGTGCGTGACCGTGATTGCAGGCCCCGTGGCGGCGGCGCTGGAGGGGTGAGCTTTTTAATTCATGGAGATGCCATTGTTTTTAGATTGAATGCAGCGAACTCGGCCTAATGCTTTAGACCCACATTCTAGTCGCCCACTTTCATCATGTCTGAGTCCTCGCAATCCGTTCATTTGCTCGCCCCACTCACCATCGGTTCCGGTCCTGGGACTGTCCACCTCGGAGGGGCGCAGCCGCTTTTCATTCTCGGCCCGTGTGTGATGGAATCTCCGGAGTTCACCTGGGAAATGGCTCGGGCACTCAAGGGGATTTGCACGGAGTTAGACTTGCCGTTTGTGTTCAAGGCTTCTTACGACAAGGCAAACCGCACTTCCGGAGCAAGTTTCCGGGGCGCCGGGGTCGAGGTCGGGTGCCGGCTTTTGGGCGAAATCGCCCGCAACTTCTGCGTTCCCGTGACCACCGACATCCACTCTCCGGAGGAGGCCAAGATCGCGGCGGAATGGGTCGACATCCTCCAAATTCCCGCCTTCCTGTGCCGGCAAACGGACCTGATCGAGGCTGCCGCGCGCACGGGACGCACCGTAAATGTCAAAAAAGGGCAGTTCCTGGCGCCGCAGGACGTGGTGAATATTGCCAAAAAGCTCCAGTCCTTCGGCTGCGAAAACTTCTTTTTCACCGAGCGCGGTGTGACCTTTGGATACAACAACCTCGTGGCTGATATGCGTTCGTTGTATTGGATCCGGGAAATGGGCTACCACATCGTGTTCGACGCCACCCATTCCGTCCAGCGCCCCGGCGGCGGCGGCGATCGAACCTCGGGGGACGGGGTTCTGGCTCCTGTTCTCGCCCGCGCGGCGGCGGCGGCGGGTTGTGATGGAATCTTCATCGAGACGCACACTGATCCCTCTAAAGCCTTGAGCGACGGTCCTAACCAGGTTCCTCTGGCGGAGTTGCCAGCGCTTTTGTCTCAACTTGCAAAAATCCATGCGCTCGTTCGCCAATAGTTTTGGGATTCGTCAGGGGACTTTGTTTCCCACGGCGGCATTTCTGTGCCAGGCGTTTTCGGTCTCCGGCGCGCCTGCTCCAGTGGCGCCTGCTCCAGTGGCGCCTGCTCCAGTGGCGCCTGCTCCAGTGGCGCCTGCTCCAGTGGCGGAAGCGAAAAGCCCAGCCACGCCCCCGGCCCAGTCGAAGGACTGGGGGGCCCGCCTGCCTACGGGTGCAAAGGCACCGCTTGAGGCGCTTCCAGAAGCGGTTCCCGCCCCAGCAAAGCCTGCGGCGGAGCCTCCTCCAATGGCCATCCCCATCGTGCAGGGTTACGACAGCTTCGGCCTGAGCATTCCGGACTTGGATGAAGCGGGCCGGTTGCGCTCGATTTTTGTGATCGGGGCGGTGTCCCGTGTGGACGATCGCAATGTGGAAATCCGCGACAGCTTTTTGGAGACTTACAAGGACGATGGCAGCAGGGACTTTTCCATTGAGCTTAAAAAGGCGACGCTGGATCGCTTCACCCGGGTTCTTGTGGCAAAGGTGCCCGTCACCATCAGGCGCGAGGAGTTTGAGGTGCGCGGCGAGAGCATGGAGTTCAACACGACGACCCGGGAGGGCGGGTTGGGCGGGCCTGTGAAAATGGTCATTTACAATGGTTTGGGAGGAGATGTGGTTCCCTCTTCTGGCGCTCCTGGGGCATCCCGCGCGGGCAGCGTGTCTGTCGGCTCCAACCCGGCCGTCCCAATCCCAGCAAAGACTGGAAAGCCACCCTCTCAATAGCACCTCATTTTCCGCCAAAATGTTTTTTAAAACGCACAAAACCTTACCCCGTTTGGCCGCTTTTCTAGCGGTTGGTCAGGGGATCGCATTCCTGGCAGGTGAACCGCTTTGCGCTGCGGAGCAGCGTCCGGACTCCTCCAAAAAAACGGCTCCTATTTCCGCCTCGCGCCCTAAGTCCAGCGAAGTCAGTTCGGGAACCGTTTCGGAAACGGTGATCACCGCCACCAAACGCCTTCTGCTGGATTCAAAGGGAAACGAGGCGACTTTTCTTGGGGAAGTTAAGGTGCTGGACCCGAGGTTTTCACTCACCTGCGACAAGCTGACGGCCTACTTGAAGCGCGCGGCGCCGGAGGCTAAGGTCGGGGCGGCCTCCGAGGTCCCTAAAGCACGCACTGAGTCCCAGGGGCCAACGCCCGGGGGCGGCGTGGAAAAGGCTGTGGCCGAGGGGGACGTGGTGATCGTGCAGGACAAGCTTAACGATAAGGGGCAGATTGAGCGCAGCATCGGCAGGGCTGCAAAGGCGATTTACGACTCCCTCACGGGAGACATCACACTGACGGGATGGCCTCAGGTGGAGCAGAAGCAGAACACGGTCGTCGCCACGGAGGAGGGGACGGTGATCATCCTCAATAGCAAGGGGACAATGGAGGTGCTGGGGCACTCCAAGTCCGTGCTGCGCAACGTGAGCCAGGAAGAAGGGCGCTGATTTTCTGATGAAACCTTCCGCTGACAATTCCGGGGCCATGAGCGCCGGCCGCGAACCGATCTTGCGCACGGAGAAGCTCTTGAAGATTTATGGGCGTCGGGCCGTGGTGAACGGCGTCGACATCCAGTTGGGCAGGGGTGAGATCGTGGGCCTGCTTGGCCCCAATGGAGCCGGCAAAACAACTAGCTTTTACATGATTGCGGGTTTGGTGCGCCCGGATGGCGGGCGGGTCATCTTCCAGGGGGAGGATGTGACGAGTCTTCCGATGTACAAACGCGCCCGCATGGGGATGGGCTATCTGCCTCAGGAAGAGTCGATTTTCCGGAAATTGAGCGTTGAGGACAACTTGCTGGCGATTTTGGAAACGCAGCCGATGTCTAAAAAAGATAGAAAATATCGTTGCGAAGAACTGCTCAATCAGTTTGGAATAGCACACGTGGCTAAGCAACTCGCTTTGACTCTCTCCGGCGGTGAAAAACGGCGGCTAACGATTGCTCGTTCCCTCGTCACGAGCCCGACTCTCCTAATGTTGGACGAGCCTTTCAGCGGAGTGGATCCCATCGCGGTGGCTGATGTTCAGCAGATCGTTGAGCGCCTCAGAAACGACGGACTGGGCATTCTCATTACCGACCACAATGTGCGCGAAACACTCGCGATTGTGGACCGTGCCTACCTCATATTTGAAGGCCGCGTGGAGACCCACGGCACCAAAGAATTTCTGGTCAATGATCCGGTAGCCCGCCGGGTGTATCTCGGTGAGGGCTTCCGCATGTAGTTGAGAATAACCCCATAACAACAAAGGACACGAGCCCTGGCCAGAGGGGAGCGTGCCCACCGAAACGGAAAGACAACCATGCAGACAGCAAATGTTAATGTTCCTATTCGAGTGGATGGCCGGCACTTCGCCATTACTGAAGCGATTCGGCAGCATGTGGTTAACAAGATAGACCAGCTCCATCTGGACTATCCGAGGATCATTGAGGCCCACGTGGTCCTCGATCTTCAAAAACACGGAAACCGGCATTTCGCAGAAATTATTCTGCACTGCGCCGGGCACATCACCCTGGAGGCATCCGCAACAACGACCGATATTTACGCCTCCATTGATTCGGTTACCCTCAAAATCGCACAGCAAATGCGCAAGTTCAAGGCGCGTCACCTCTCTGCATACCGTTCGTACTCAAGGAAAGCGGCTTAAAGGCCGTGCAAACCGCCTTGCAGGCCGCACCGGCTAGCAGGTGAAGTCCCTCAGGGGCTTTTGGGATAACTAAAGGCAGCGTCACAAAAAGACGCTGCCTTTCGTGTGTCTGGATGTTTCGTTTATCTCCGCGCGTTGCGCCTGACCGACCGCTGTATGTGGGAGGCGCCGCTCGTGGAAGTTTCTGATTGAACAAAATCAGGGACATCCGATGGTTGCCCCTGCATCATTTGGCCTTTTCCTGCCGTGAAAACCCCTTCCAAGTCTGCTGCATTTTTCGCCTGCGGGTCTTCAGCCCGCCTGCGCTGGCTCACGTGCGCCCTTTGCCTGTCCGCGGGCCTTGTCAGTGCGCGCGCTGCCGATGTGGAGGGGCCCCGCGAATTACGAAATAAAGGGGCCTACACGGAGCTTGCCCGCCTCTGCGCTTCCGATCCCAAAGCCGCATTGCGCCCGTTGTCTGGCTGGCTTTCGGGGGAGGCTTTGTTGGAACTGAACCGTCCCGGAGAGATTTTACCACTGGCAGAACGTTTTGAGACGGGGCTTCCGAGGAGCATGGCCGGGGCATTTTTACGCTTCAGGGAGGCGCAATTCCGCGGCGACACCGCCTCTGCCAGGGCGATTGCCCGCGAAAGAACCCAGCGTTCGGACGTTTCCCAGTACTGGTGGGGGCGGGATCCCACGGATTGGGTGTTGCTGGGCAGGCTGCGCCTAGCCTCAGGGGAGGATGCGAAGAAAGTGATGGAGTCCTGTTTTGAACGCGCATTGAAGGAGGATGGCAAATGCGAGGAGGCCTTCGAGGCCATTGCCGAGCTTGCCTTGGAGCGGGGTGACGCGGAATTGGCTGCCTCCAAGGCGCGCGAAGGGATCAAACGTTTCAATGCGAACCCGCGGCTTTTGGTGCAGCTTGGCAGGGCTCTGGAATGGACTTCGGGTAAAGAATCCACCCAGCAATGGAAGCGTGCATTGGAGCTCAATCCAAGCGAATCATCGGCCCGCAGTGCGCTTGCGGAGGCGGCCTTTCGGATAGAGGATTCCGCGGCAGTGCAGGAACAACTTTCCAAGCTTCAGGCAGGCAATGCCGAGGCGGCTGCGTTTCGTCTGGCCGACGTTTTCCTCAAGGGCGACGATGCAAAGGCTGAAACCGCGCGGAAGGCATACGCCAAGAATGCGTGGGTGCTCCACCGGGCGGGAGCCTTCTTGTCCTCCAGGTATCGATTTGCAGATGGGTCTCGTTTGCAGAGGGCAGCGCTTGAGCTGGATCCCGAACTGCTTCCCGCAAAACGCTGTCTTGCGGAGGATTTGTTGCGAACCGGTCATGCGCAGGAGGCCTGGTCCATGCTCGAAGCGCTGCAAAAGGAGGACGGCTACGATGTTGCAACGTTCAATCTTCTCGAACTGCGCGACCGGGTGGCAAAATTCAAAAAAATCGAAACCCCGCACTTTGAAATCCACATGGAGGAAACGGAGGCCGAGGTGTACGGCGACCGCGTGCAAGGGTTGCTGGAGCGCGCGCATGCCCATTTGACGGCGAAGTATGGAGCGGTCCTCAGTCAGCGTACGGTGGTGGAGATTTTTCCAGAACAGAAGGACTTCGCGGTTAGAACCTTCGGTGTCCCGGGCGGAGATGGCTACCTGGGGGTGTGCTTCGGGCCGGTGATCACGGCGCCGAGTCCGGCCTCGCCACGGGCCTCGGGACACAGCTGGGAGGCGACTCTCTGGCATGAGTTTACACACACGGTGACGTTGACGCTGACTCACAACAAGATGCCCCGCTGGTTAAGTGAAGGCATCTCGGTCCACGAGGAGCAACAGGCAAATCCGGCTTGGGGCCAGCGCTTTAAGCCACGTTATGCTGGGCGTCTGCTTTCGGGGAAGATCACTCCGGTTGAGTCGATGGCCGAACCCTTCCGCAGTGGTGAAATGGTTGAGATTGATTTTGCGTACTTTCAATCCGGCCTGCTTGTGGACTGGATGGTTGAAAAGGCGGGGATGCCTGCGCTCAAGGCGCTTCTCTCCGACATCGCCAAGGGTGCGGACACGGTCGCTGCCATGGGCAAGCGATTCGGTCCGGCGGCCAAGATCAACGAGGAGTTTGGAAAGTACGCGGCGAACTGGGCGGTGAAAATGGGGGGGAATCTGCGTTTCAAGGCGGCCGGTGCGGAGCCCACAGGGGATCGGTTGGTTTATGAGGAGTTGATCGGCAAAGGCGCAAAGGCTCTGGCAAAGAAGGATTGGGAGGGGGCTCGGACCGTCCTGGAGTCTGCGGTGGCAGGCGCTCCCGAAATGCGGGATCCGGAGGGGGCGTATCCGATGCTCGCGCGCGCCCAACGGGAACTCGGCCAACATCAGGAGGAGGAGCAGACCTGGGAGCGGGCCCTTCGGCTCATGGCTGATTTGCCGCAGGCCCACGAGCGGTTGATCGAGTTGTACACGCTCCAGAAGGCTTGGGCCAAGGTGGAGGAGGTGAGCGCCCGGAGTCTGGGGGTGCGGCCAATGTCTTTGCGTGTGCTGGAATCGCTCTTGGAGGCGCAGGAGGCACAGGGGCATCACACGGCCGCCGTCGAGAGTTGTCGAAAGGCTCTCACATTGGATCCGGCGCGCGCGCCCCGCTGGAACTCGCGGTTGGGACGGTTGCTTGAAAAAAGCGATCCCGGCGCTGCGAGGAAGCATCTTTTTGACGCGTTGGAACGGAACCCACGCGACCAGAGGGCGCTCGAGGCCTTCAGCCGCATTCTTGGAAGCGCGCCCCAACCCGCCCCCAAGGGGGGACCCGTGCCATGAAGGTTTCGCTCTCTTTTTCCCGATGGCCATCGGTTGTCATCGCTCTGTTTGGCGTCGGCGTTCTTGCCGGGATGCGGGCCTGGGGTGATGGCGTTCCCCCTCCCAATGCTAGAACGGCACGGGAGGCATTGAGTGACCCAAGGGAAGTGGAGCGCTGGGTGAATCCAAAAGGCTTTGAGAAGGACGTTTTTACGTTTGTGCGTCTGCGTTACGGGGTGGGTGGGCGATTTGGGCGCTACAACCCGCACCGCTGGGCAACGGACTATCCGGATGCGGATTTAAACCTTTCGTTCCGGTTACAGCAAATGACCTCCATGAAAGTCGATCCGGACACTCGTGTCCTCCGGATCACGGATCCAGATTTGTGCCATTTTCCGTTTGTGTACACTGTGGAGCCGGGAGATTTGTTGCTCACCGACCAGGAGGTTAAAGTCATGAGGGCCTATCTCTTGAACGGAGGATTCTGGATGGCGGATGATTTTTGGGGAGAGGCGGAATGGGAGGGGTACGAGAGCCAAATGCGCCGCGTTTTCCCAGACCGCACGTGGAAGGAAATCCCGCGCTCGGATCCTCTGTTCCATTGCGTGTTTGATTTACCGGAGTCCCTTAACCTGCAGTGTCCCAATGTAAGGCTCGGGGCTCAAAGCGAGTTTACCGGAATCACTTGGGAGAGGCCCGATGCGAAAGAGGTGCATGTGCGAGGTTGGTTTGACGACCGGGGGCGCTTGTGTGCGCTTGCCACCCACAACACAGACAACGGAGATGGTTGGGAAAGAGAGGGCGAAAGCGAATATTACTTTCGGGAATTCTCTGAAAAAAAGGCCTACCCCCTCTTCATTAACATCTTGTTCTGGGTAATGACCCATTAAGTGACTTTCCGCGTCCTCCAGTTTTTCTCTTCCTAACCTCCCCTGAATTTTCAGTGCAAAACAACATCACCATGGACGCCGCCGCCACATTTGAATCCTTATTCGGAGCGCGTGAGCGCATTCACACGGAACTCAGCAAGGCTGTTGTGGGACAGCGGGCCGTGATCGAGCAGATCCTTGTGGCAATGCTCACGGGCGGCAACTGCCTGATCACGGGCGCTCCTGGCCTGGCTAAAACGCTTCTTGTGAAGTCGCTTGCCGAGGTTTTTAAGCTGAATTTTAACCGTATCCAGTTCACGCCCGATCTGATGCCAGCAGACATCACCGGCATGGACATCCTTCAGGACGGGCCGGAAGGGCGCTCGCTCAAGTTCGTCCCGGGCCCCGTCTTTGCCCAAATGCTGCTGGCTGATGAGATCAACCGCACGCCGCCCAAAACGCAGGCGGCGCTGCTCGAAGCGATGCAGGAAAAGCAGGTCACGGTTTCGGGTCGCAGGTACGCATTGCCCAGTCCATTTTTTGTCCTCGCCACGCAGAACCCCGTTGAGATGGAAGGCACCTACGTGCTCCCCGAGGCGCAGTTAGACAGGTTCATGTTCAACGTCGTCATTGATTACCTGCCGGAGGCTGAGGAAATCGAGGTCGTACAGCGGACCACCTCCCCGGCCCGGGAAGGGGTTGGTGCGCTTTTTGGAATGGAAGACGTTTTGGCTTTTCAGGCGCTCGTGCGCACGGTGCCTGTGGCCGAAGAAGTGGTTAAATTCGCGGTGCGTCTGGCTGCGGCTTCCCGACCCCAACGGGAGGGCAGCCCCGAGTTTGTGAAAAAATTTGTCAACTGGGGGGCCGGCACACGCGCGGGCCAGTGCCTGATTTTGGGAGCCAAGGTTCTCGCTATTTGGGACGGACGCTCCCACGCCACGGTCAACGACGTAAAGGCGCTTGCCGCCCCCGTCTTGCGCCACCGCATTCAGCTTAACTACAAGGCGGAAGCCGAGGGCGTGACAGTAGAGGACCTTATCCAACGTCTTGTGCAGGGAACTTCGATTGCATGAGCAAGGGTTGGGTCCAACGTTGGTGGAATAAAGTTTCCGCGCGCTCGGGCGACGCGCGGTCTGGATTACCGCACACAGGGACACTGGCGGGTACGAAGTCTCAGGAAGTGCGTCCGTGGATGGACTTGCAGGCGCTGATGTTGATCCGCTCCCTCGAACTTCGCGTGCAGAGGATGGTTCAGGGCCTGCATCGCGGCCTGCACCGGAGTGTGCGTCGCGGCCACTCCGCTGAGTTCGCCGAGTACCGCCCCTACAGCCCGGGAGACGATCTTCGCCATATGGACTGGCGTCGTATGGCTCGGACGGACCGACCGTTTTTACGCAAGTATGAGGAAGAATCCGACTGGGGCTGCCTTGTGGTCGCGGATCTGAGCGCCTCGATGTCTTTTGGAACCACCGGTTACAGCAAGGCCGACTACGCCCGCACACTCGCGGGAACTCTCGCGACCTTTTTGCACGGGCAGGGAGATCCGGTTGGTCTCCTGCGTTTTGCCGCGGGTGCGGGAGAGCTTGTTCCCGTCGCGCATGCGCCCCGACAAATGGCGCGCTGGTGGTCTCTGCTGGCCGCCGAACCCTCTGGAAGCACCGGCTTGCGAGTCGCTCTGGAGGAGGCTCGGCGGATTCTTCGCCGGCCCGGACTGGTGGTTCTCGTCAGTGACCTGCTCGTTCCTTCCGAAGATTGGGCGGAAGCCCTCCGGCTTCTGCGCGCTGCCAGACACGAGGTCGTCGTTTTTGAAGTTTTAGATCCCCAGGAAATCGATTTCAACTTCGAGGGCGACACTCATTTTGTGGGGTTGGAGGACGCCCGCCGTTTGGATCTGGACGCACCCCGAGCCAGGTTGGGTTATGTGAACCGCATGCAGGTGCACCGCGAAGCCGTTGCGGCCTCCTGTGCCCGAGAGTCTGTCCTGTTCTGGAGCGTCCGTTCCGATGCTCCACTTGAGCCGCTACTGCGGGAAGCAATCACGGCCATTGCGAGGCGTCGGCAGCAATCTGGGGGGGCGTCTGCCTCACAAGGGAGGTTGCCATGAGCTTTTTATCACCTTGGTTCTTTCTAGGGTTGCTGGCGGTGGGAGCGCCTTTGGTGGCGCATCTGCGCCGTTTGAGCGTGAAGAACCGCGTCGCTTTCAGTGCGATGGATTTTCTCGAGCCGCTTCCGCCCAAAAAGGCACGCCAGCGCTGGGAGGACATTGCTCTGATGGTTGCGCGCATCGGGGCCTTGGGGCTGCTTGCCTTTGCCTTCGCGAGACCTTACGTGAAGAAAAGTGGCCCGGTTTCCGGTGTGCCGGCTTCTGAGCACAGGCGGCTGGTGGTGCTTCTCGACACGAGTGCCAGTATGCGGCGGGCCGGTTTTTTTTCGGAGGCTCGGGATTCGGTGCGCCAGATTGCATCCAGCCTGACGGATTCCGATGAGTTCGAGCTTCTTGGTTTCGACCGCATCGTACGTCCCGTCCTAAGCTTTGAAATCTGGCGCCAGACGCCTGCTGGAGAGCGGTCCGGGCTTTTGAACGAACTCCTTGCACGGACCGATCCAGGGTGGGCACAAACAGAATTGGGCGGAGCGTTAAAATTTGTGGCAGACCGTGCGGCTCGGGATGCGATGGAAGAGCCGGTTGAGGTGGTTGTCGTTTCCGACCTGCAAGAGGGGAGCCGCCTCGCAAAACTTCAGGGCCAGCAGTGGCCCAAGAATTTCCATGTCAGGGTGGTGCAACTGCCCTTGAAAAGCCCAGTTCCGGACGATGGGATTTCCCTTCACTGGCTCCCTCCAGATGCGGAAACGGCGAGCGTCGAAGCCCCCATCAAAATTCAGGTTACTGCGGCGCCCGGTTTTCGGGGTGACCGGGTCAAACTCGTCCTGGACGGTTTGCATCCCAGAGAGTGGATGGTGCCTGTATCTGCGGGGAAGACGCGCTCGGTAACGGTGCCGGGGCCGGCTTTTGATTTCGGCTATGTCCGGGTGTCGGAAGCTTCCGATTTTGTTTCGGGAGTCTGGGTTTCGCGGTTGCCGCAGAAACGGGCACTGGTGGCTTTGGGATACACTGGTGACCTCAAAGACCCAAGCAGCACGCGTTATTTTGTGCACCGGGCGGTGAATGCTCTGGGAGAGGCGCGCGTGGAAGTGGTGGCCGGGGAGAACCTGGCGCCTGAAAGAGATGCGGACGTTGGGTTGTGGATTTCCAACGCGGCAGCCAGTCCCGAGTGGAACCTGAGGATGCGGAGCGCTGTGGAAAAGGGCGCGCTTGCGATACTTACTCTTGAGGATGTTTCAAGGGCAGGCTCCGTGGGAGCGCTTTTTGGGGAGGTGTGGGATGTCAAAGAGGCACCGGTCAGTGATTTCGCCATACTCGGGGAAATGGACCGAAGGCATCCCGTGTTCGCTCCGTTTAAGACGCCGCAGTTTTCGGATTTCTCGGGTGTCCGTTTTTGGCACTACCGCCGCATTGTGCTTCCCAAGGACTCTTCCACGCGTGTTCTGGCGCGTTTTGAGGGAGGCGATCCTGCGTTGCTTGAATGTGCGCTTGGGAAGGGCCGGATTTATGTTTGGACCAGCGACTGGCGTCCACAGGACGCCCAGTGGGTCCTTTCCTCGCGGTGTGTTCCCTTTCTTGCGGGTTGCCTCGAAATGGCCGCTGGTGGTCGGGCGCCATTTTTAGTGACCACGCCGGGTGAGTCTTTCGCTCTCCCAGAGGGGACGACGGGCCTGCTGGGCTCTGATGGAATGCGCCTTCCTGCGGTGGGCCCACGTGGGACAGTAGACCAGCCCGGCGTGTTTGCGCTCGAGCCTTCGGGGGGGATTGCGGTCGTCAACGTGGCAAGGGAAGAAGGAAGGCTTGCGGCGTTACCTCCGGAAAAGCTCAAGGATCTGGGAGTGCCCATCGCAAAACCCAACGGGGAGGGGAGGCAACGTGCCAGCGGCTCTCCGCTTTCGGCAGAGGTGCTGCTCTCGGAGGAAATTGAGGCGCAACAGGGAGGATGGCGATGGCTGCTGGGCGTGGTGTTGGTTCTTCTGACGCTTGAAACCTGGTGGGCTGCCCGGCTCTCTTCTGTGTCCAAACATCCAGCGCTATGAGCGAACCTAATCCGCACACTCCTAATTCGGATTGCTCCGGCGACAGACAGGAGGAGGTGTTTTTTGACCTCTGTGCGTTGCCGGAGGTGAGGGCCGCATTGAAGTCGTTGCAGAAGGAGCGCCGGCGTTGGGTTCTTGCTGCTGGGAATATTGGAATTGTGGGATTGGTTCTCTTTAACCGGTGGATAGGGGTGTCTTTCTTGTGGGGAATTCCCTCCATTTTAGTCGCGTTGCGGGCAATCCAATGGGCGGAGACAAGGGCGTCTGAGTGGCAGCCAAAACCGGGGGTTCTTGCGGATGTGATTGAGCGGTTTGATGCGAGCCTTGCCGGTCGCTTGAAAGCCGCTGCGGAGCAGGCGGGGCAAAATGGGCGCTTTAATTACATGCAGGAGAGGCTTTTTTGCGAAGTCGTCGACTTCGCGAAACAAGGCGACTGGCAGCGTTGCGTTCCTAAATGGCGGCATTTTACCGCAAGCCTCGCCTGTGGGTTTGGGAGATTGGCGGCGTTTGTTTCCATTCTAGCCTGGCTTTCGGCGCCACCGACGAAGGTTGAAAGTGGGAGTGGCGAAAAAAGTGTCTCCATCGCAGCGAATGAGTTGAAGGTCGCGCCGGGCGATACGGAAATTGAAAAGGGAACGCGTCTTACGGTGAGTGCCCGCTTCGGGGAGATGACAACGGGGGTTGCGCTTTCCTTTAAAGAATCCACTGGTGAGACGGGTAAAATTCCGATGCATGAAGGAGTGGGTGAACCGCTTTATGGGGCGTCCATCGAGGCCGTGGAGACGGACTTGGAATACTGGGTGGAGTCCTCTGGCTCTAAATCGCCGAGGTACAAGGCCCGCGTGTTTGAGTTTCCGAAACTCGTGGACGCCACCGCCACGGTTCATTACCCGGAGGGGATGGAGCCTCGGGAGCGGACTTTCGAGGATGCCCGGAAATTAAGCGTTCCGGAGGGAAGTGCTGTTATTTGGGTGCTGAAATTCAACAAACCCTTGAAAGCAGCGAGGCTGCGAGGCAAAGACAATCGTGTCCAAGAGTTGGCGTTTGGTTCGGCTAAAAACGAGGCGCCGTGGAAACTTGCCGATATCCATTCATCCCTAGAGCTCAAACTTGAATTGGAAGACACAGAAGGGCGCTTTGCGCGCGAGCAAACATCGTTTCGTGTCGACGTGACCCCGAATCAACTCCCTAAAATCCGGGCGCTTTTACCCCGAAACGATGCCCGTTTTACGGCGATTGAAGAGGTGGATTTTGAAGCCGAAGTTTGGGATGACACCGGCCTGAAACGTTGGGGCGTGACCTTGCAATTCGGTAAGGAAGAGCCCCGTGAGTTTGTTTTGGGGACAGGGGCGAAGGCCGGCCAGAAAGTGAAGATGCGCCTGCATGAGGCCTTGGAGGGCCGCAAGCTTGAGGTTGGAGATTCATTAAGCTGGTTCTTTTGGGCAGAAGACAGCTTCGGGAAGGCGGGTGTGCGCAAAGTGGAGGGCGACCTGATGCTCGGCCGGGTCCGCGCTTTTGAGGAAGAGTATCGCCAGAGCGAGTCTGAGGGAGAACCCGGGAAGGGCGGTCCGCAGTTGCTTGAAATTCAAAAGCAGGTGATTGCAGCCTCTTGGAATCTCAGGAGAAAAAATGCGGGTTCCGAAAAGCCTGAAGGGGAGTTTAAAAAGGGGTTGGAAACGGTCCGGGCGTCCGAGCTAAAGGTTCAGGAAATGGCCGGGGATGCCGCTGGTAAAGAGGAGGATCCTCTTCGGCAGGCGCACTATACCGAGGCTCTCACTCACCTTGAGAAAGCCGTGGCAGAACTTTCGAAAGCCTCGGAGACAAAACAAAGTCTGGACGCGGCGATCAGCGAAGAGCGAGCTGCTTACGATGCTCTTACGCACGTCGCCCCCTCTTCCTACAACATGGTGCGCTCAAAAAAAGCGGTACCGGAGGACGGGCAGGAACGGACTCGTCAAATGAGCAATCTTGAGTTCGCAAAGCAGGAGGACCGTTATCAAAACAAGAGCGAGGCGAAGTCTGAGCAGGAGAACAAAGAGCGGACGGAAATGGAGGAGTTGCTTTCCCAATTGAGGGCACTGGCGCGCCGCCAAGAGGAGATTGCGGAACGAATGCGGGAATTGGAGGCACGCGTCAACGCAAGCACCGATAAGAGCGAGAAAGAAGTTGCCCAGCGTGAGCTGAAGCGTCTCTCTGACGAACAAAAGGCTCTGGCTCGCGAACTCGAGGACGCCCAGCAGAAAGCCGCTCAAAAAAACGAAACCCTCTCCGCGCAGCGCGAACAACTGGACGCCGCTCGGGAGGCCGCTCAGAAAGCGGCGGCCGCTATGGAGCGTGGTTCCATGGACGAGGCGCGCGCGGCTTCGGCGCGCGCAACGGAAAAGCTTCGGGAAAGCGGCGAGGCCCTGCGGCAGCAACTCTCTGGAAAAACGAGGGAAGCGGCCCGGAATTTACAGGAACAAGCGCAGGAGTTGCAGCAGCAGGAAAAGAAGGTTTCAGAGGCATTGAATGCCCCGGTAAAAGGTCCGTCGAAACTTGTTTCTGAAGACCTGAGACGCCAGGCCGAGGGGCAGCAACAGCGCCTGAAGGATCTGCAGGAAGAAATACAGCGAGTGGCCGAAGTCACGGAATCGTCGGAACCGATTTTTTCGAAGGCGCTCCAGGACGCCCATCGTTCCACAATGCAGAATCAAACGGATGCAAAGTTTAAAGTGGTTCGCAATGCGCTCGCGGTTGGTCAGTCTGAGGTTGCCCGACGCGCCGAAAAGTCGGCGGCAAGCGATCTAGCGGAGCTTGAAAAGGCCCTTGAATCGGCTTCCAACGAGGTCCTGGGGGACGACGCTCAGGCACTCAGGCAGGCTCGTGCTGCTTTGGATGGGATTGCGCGGGCTTTAAGCCCAAAAAAAGGGGAGGCAGATGCCGTATCCCCCGGACAGGCGCAAACCTCAAAAGAGGGCGTTGTTGCGGGAACGGGAGAAAAGTCGGCTTCGAAAGATTCGCCGGAGTCAGATGGGAATCCTGGAGACAAGGGGGAAGCAGGCAAGGGTGACAAAGGCGGCAAACCCTCTGAGATGGCTAAGGCGGGAGAGGGCAACCAACCCGCAGCAGGCGGCGGCGCGGGAGACAAGGGGGAAGCGGGTAAGGGTGGCAAAGGCGGCAAACCCTCTGAGATGGCCAAGGCGGGAGAGGGCAACCAACCCGCAGCAGGCGGCAGTGCGGGAGACAAGGGGGAAGCGGGTAAGGATGGCAAACCGGGGGAGACGGCGAAGGGTCGCGGTGGAGACGGGAGAGAGGTTGCCGAGGGTTCCTTGGCAACCGCAGGGAGTATAAATGGCGGAGGTAATGGCGTGCCCGCCCAAGAAATTGGGCAGCTTTTAGACAAGCTGGATCGTGTGGAGGCCCTCCTTGAAAAACCCCAGTTGAGGGCTGGAGTGGCTCGCGTGCAACAGGTGGCTGAAGAGATTCGTGCCGACATGAAAAGGCACGCAACCAAACCCAGCCGGAACGAAGTGGAGCAGAAGCTGCTCGCTCCACTCTCCCAGTTGAGGGACGCGATTACTTCCGAGTTGGCCCGGCGCGAGGGGAAGGAAAGCGATGTACCGGTGGACCGCGACCCTGTGCCTCGCAAGTATGAAGAGTCGGTGCGGAGGTATTACGAAGCGTTGGGAGGTGGGCGGTGATTGGCCTAGCCTTTTATGCCGGCACATTGGCGAGCATCGGGATCGGCCGCCCGGATCGTTTAATAGCGGTCGGTTGTGTGGCGGCGTTTGCCGTTGGTTTGACGCTTTGGTCGTATAGCCGAACGGCACTTCCCCCCAAGTGGAGGGGCATAGCCTGCGGTTTAAAAACTCTGGGGTTCCTGCTCCTTTTGGGCTGCTGGCTGGAACCTCAGTGGCTGCAGCGTGTGCCGAGAGAAAAGGCGAATGTGGTTGCCATTCTGATCGACGATTCACGGAGCATGCTTCTTCCAGATGCCCAGAATGGTTTGTCCCGGGGAGAGAGACTACGGGCTGTTTGGAACGAGGGTGTCGCGACGTGGCGACACGAACTGGAAAGTATTTTTCGGGTTCAAACCTTCCTTTTTGCAGACGGGTTGAGCGAGTACGGAAAATCTTCTTCGTTCAGCTTTACTGGAAGTGCGAGCGCCTTGGGCGGGGCACTCTCCCAGGTCGCGGGACGTCTTGGGGAGAAACCGTCGGGTGTCGTTGTGATGAGCGACGGTGTGGCCTCGGATTTGAGTGAACTTGACTACAAAGCCCTTCCTCCTGTCTTTCCCGTGGTATTCGGACGGGATGCAATGGAACCGGACCTCGCGCTCGGCTCCGTGAGTGCCACAACAACGGCATTTGAGGACGCTCCCGTCACGGTTGCCGTCGAAACATTCGCGCGTGGAGTGACCGGTAAGGTTCGCGTGCGAATCGAGGAAATCGACACGCAGGAGGTCCCCGATGAAAAAGCATTGGTTGCGGAGTCCTTCGTAACATTCAAAGCAGGACAAAATCACGCGGGTGTGCAGTTGCAGTTTTCGCCCGGGAGGAGCGGGCCGACTTTTTATCGGGTGAGTGTGGATAGCCCGGAAATCAGGCCGGAAAAGGAGATCACATTGGAAAACAACTCGCGTCTTTTGTGCGTAAACCGGGCGCGTGGTCCGCATCGGATTTTGTACGTCGCGGGTCGTCCGAATTGGGAGTTTGGACCCATGCGCCGGGCCTTGGAGGGGGATTCTGAATTGCAATTACTTGGACTGATCCGGGTGGCCAAGCGCGAACCGAAATTTGCATTCAAGGGGAGGGGAGGGGAGGCTTCCAACCCTCTGTATCGCGGGTTTCAAAAGGGAGAGGATGCTGATGTCCAAAAGTACGACAAACCCGTGCTCGTGCGCGTGAACGTGGAGAGCAACGACGAATTATCCGGAGGGTTTCCTAAAACGGCAGACGAACTTTTTGCGTATAAGGGAATCATTTTAGACGACGTCGAGGCGGAGTTTTTCACGGCCGAACAACAGCGTTTGCTGCAGCGTTTCGTCGCGGAGCGTGGTGGCGGCTTGCTGATGTTGGGTGGAATGGAAAGTTTCGAAGGGGGTGGATGGCGGGGCACTCCGGTGGAGGCGGCCCTGCCGGTATGGCTGGGCAAGGACGCTGAAAGTGGCGGCGTGTTTCAGTGGAAGTTGAGTCGGGAAGGACTGCTGGAACCCTGGGTGCGGCGCAGGAAGGCCGAGGCGCAGGAACTCGAAAGAATCCAGCAACTCCCCGCTTTTGAGATTCTCAACGGGGTGGCCGGAATTAAACCTGCGGCGAGCGTTTTGGCGTGGGGGGCGGGCGATACACAAAAACGTCCGGCGCTTGTGACGCAACGGTATGGCTCTGGCAGGAGCGGTGCCCTTTTGGGTGGAGACCTTTATCGGTGGGGCATTGGCGACCCAACGCGCGGGGCGGATCTTGCAAAGTTTTGGAGACAGACCGCGAGATGGCTCGTTGCCGATGTCCCGTCTCAGGTGGAATTGAGCCTAAAACGAGACGCGACCTCCTCTGCCAGTGTTTTGACTGCGCATGTCAGGGACGCCCAGGCGCATCCGGTGGAGGATGCAGAAGTGGAAATTCAAGTGCGCCGGGTGGGGGAAGCGACGGCCGCATCTGTGCTCCTGAGGGCTGAAGCCACGGCGGACCCCGGGACTTTTTCCGTCGAGTATCCAGGGGGGGGGCGCAGCGGCTTCGTGGGCGAGGCGACGGCACGCAATTCTAATGGCGAGCTTCTTGGAACGAGCTCTTTTGGCTGGGTTCAGGACAGTGCGGAAATTGAGTTTCGTTCCGTCTCTTCCGACCGCAAAGCGATGGAATTGCTTGCGGCGAAGACGGGGGGTGAAGTTTTAAATATCGAGCAACTAGACACATTGCCTCAGCGGCTAAAAAAAGTGCCAAATCTTACGGACGAATTGAGAACAAAACCGCTTTGGCACACGGGACTCGTTTTCGGGCTAGCGCTTCTTTGTTTGTGTGGCGAGTGGCTCATTCGAAGGAATCATGGAGCCGCCTGATTAAAGAGGACGTTGTATGAAGGGATATCAATTCAAGGCTGCGCTTCTTTCGGCACTTCTCATTTCAGCCCCATTGGAGGCCGCTCCCCACTGCTTGGTGGTTTCGGGGCATCCGGGGGACTCCGCTTTCGAATCATCCATCGAGGCGACGTCAACGAGGTGGGTCCAAGCCGCAAAGAAAGCGGGATACGAGACCAAGTTTATTCCCTCGCAGTCTGGCGAAGGTGAACAGACACAAATTGCGAGGCTGCATTCTGAATTGAGTGCGCTCGAAGCCCCGAGTCTGGATCCTCTGTGGCTTGTTTTTACGGGACACGGGAATGCGCAGGGAACCGTCGCTCGGTTCGCATTGACGGGGGCCGATTTGGGGGCCGATGAACTCGCGGCGCGGCTTGTTAAAATCAAGCGGCCTACGATTCTGGTGCTCGGGTTTTCTTGTTCGGGCGCTTTTATCAAAACCCTTGCCGCCCCAAACCGCCAGATCATCGCCGCGACCCGTTCTGGCGAGGAGGAAAATTGGACTCGCTTCCCGAAGCTTTTTGCCGAAGCGATCACGGGACTGGCTGCGGATGGGGACGGCGACGGCCAGGTGTCTGTATTCGAGGCCTGGTTGGCTGCGGTGGGTTCTGTGGAGGCTTTCTACAAGGACACGGGCCGTCTTGTGACAGAACATGCCGTGCTAGAGGATCTGGGGGTTGGGAAACCGCAGGGCAGGGAAGCGTTCGACCGCTTTGGCGAGTATTCCGGGAAGACGACGGATGTTTCCGGGGCGCCGGGGCTGCGTTCCCGCGACTCATTTCTGCTGGCGAGTCCTTTGGAATCGGCTCTCAGCGCTGAGGAGCGCCTCAAGCGGGGCGAATTCGAGCGGGAACTTGCCCGTTTGCGGGGGGTGAAGTCCGGCATGGACCCCGAGGTTTACCGTAAAGCGGTGGAAGTTGTTTTTTTAGGTTTGGCGGCGATTTATCAGGACGCTCAAAAGCGTCTGCCATCTCATTAAGAGGATTTCATCGCGCGCGCGCAACCACAGCGACTGAAGGTGTGCCCCTGCGTTGTCCGCCTATTTGGCCACAGATCCTCTCGGTTACAGCACCGCAAACTTGCCTTCTGGAATTACGCTCAACGGTGCGACTGGGGTGCTTAGCGGTTCTCCAATTCAAGCGGGCACTTACGCCGTCAGCATTACAGGAAAGAGTCGCGGAGCGGGTCCCTTAATTTTTGAAATCAATGTCGCACCCCTGAATCCAGAGCTTGTCGGCGTGTTCCAGTGTTGGATTGAACGGAATAACACGCTCAATAAAAACCTAGGGTCGACCATTCAGATCACCAGCGACGAGAAGGGGCGCATACAGCGGAAAACTGCTTACCGGTGGGAGTGCGGTTGCTCTCCGCGGAAGTTTGATTGCCTCGCCCGCCTGATTGCCTTCGGCTCAGTAAACAGCGCAGATCTTGTGTGTGCTTCCAAAAACGAACATCACCCTGGACGTTTCTCTGGATAACGCGGGAAATGTTTTATCGGGTACTGTGTGACGGATCCGCAAACACCGTTAGCATTGAGGGGTGGCGCAATGTCTGGCCGACGACTCCCGGCGATGCCGCTGCCTTTAAGGGATTACACGCATCTTACTTCCCGCGCATCAATGCTACCGATGAAAACTTGCCCAAGGTATTGGCTTCGGATCACTTTTGGTGAGCTTAAAATCGGGGGTGTCTTTCATAACGACATCTCTTTCAGACTGCACCAAAATGCGGCACGCAAGGCGATCTTCTATGGTCAGCTTGTGCAGACTCCAGACGGTGCGTTCAACGGGTACGGCTACTTCCTTTTGCCCAAGCCGCCAGCGCCGGGGCAAACGATGACGACAGCCCCAAAGTTGTCGGGGGCCCTGCTTTTGAGCGCGCCCTAATTTCATAGGAGAGGCGCCTGTGGCTGAGCGGGGATTCCGGATGGGATGGCGTTGAGTCTGTCATCGCTTCTAAGACAGCGCGAACTCCCGCAAGTCGGCCACTCCATGGCATCTTTTTTATCCTTGCGGCACGGACTGCGCCACTTCCGCGGATGGTTGAGCGGGCGGGGGCGCTGCGTAATGGGGACGCAGGAGAACTTCCACGCTCGCGGGACTTCTCAAGTCTTCGCCAGGCCAAGCACTCCCGTGTTTTTGAAAATGACTCTCGAAGGCCACCCAGTTGAGGTTTGCTACGAATTCAGAGTGTTCGACCAAAATATCGTAGGGCCCCGGCCGCGAGAGCAACTTCACAATAATGGGAATCAAATCCAGGAGAAAAAGCGTCCCGAAGACGACAAAGAACTGAAAGACTCCAGCCAGCCAGCGGTACTGTAATTTGGCATCTTCGGGCATGTCCGGAGGCGGCAGGAAAATCACCTTGTAGAGGCCGATGGTTTCCTCCATCGGATCAAAGATTCCGTTAATCTTGCTCTCCAAGCGCTTAATGTGAGGAAGAAAGGTGTCATCATGGCGTTGCTGGGCCCTCCCGAAATCTTCTTCACGCGTGAGGGTATGGTTCTCCAGCTTGCGCAATAGTTGGGAGTGTTCGGCCTCGGTTTGCTCAATCTGGGCGTTGAGGTGCGTAAGCCGGTCGCGGCGGATTTTGTCACGCTCCTTGGCCTCTTCCAAAAAGGCGGTCCGCTTGGCGTTGATGCCGTCCAAATAAGCATTTCGGTCGGTTAAACGCGCCCGCGCAAGGGCAGCTTCAGAGGCCGCCAAATCCACCCCAGTAGTCTGCCTTGCGATTTCCAGACGGCGCATTTCAGCCTCCACTCTCAGATTCCGCAATTTCATGTCCTTAAGGCGGGGGCCTTCACCCGGCTTTTTGGCCTCGGGATAAAACTCATTGGACTGGCCGAGCTCCTCCCGGGCGGTGGCCTCCACAAGGCGACGGTGCATGGACTGCTGCTCCTCGAGGAGTTTGCCGAGACGCTCAGTCGTCTCCTTGTGGACGTCGATTTGCGCGATAATGTTGAGCGTCGCTCCGGAGGCGGGCGCGACAAAATCGGGGGCGGTCACGCGCTGGCGCTCTTCCTCCATCTTCTGATCGGCAAAGATCTCGGGGTTGAGTTGAGCCGCTTCCAAAGCCGGCAACTGTGCGGCGAGGCTGTCACGCAACTTTGCGGCATCGCTGTGAAGTTTCCGGCGATCTACTTCGGAGGTTTCACGCAGTTTCGTCAACTGCTCCCTCAATTCAGAACGCCCCTTTGCCTCTGTATTTCGAAGGTCGTTAAGTTTGCCCTGCAACTCGGTTTGGTACCGGAAACGAATCGCAGGCCGGTATTGGTCCAGACAAAAGGGGAATGCGATGGCCAGACTCACCACGCTGGCCAACCCAAGACGGAACAAGACTTGGATCACTCTGCGCCACAAGGGTTGAAACGGGCGGTAGAGGGCAATTAGTGTCCGGTCGGTATTTAGGATCACAAAGGCCCAGAGCAGCGAGACGAAGAGGACAGAAAAAAAGGGCGGCTCGGCAAACCGGCTTCGGGCGAAGAAAAACATGCCTAGAAACGCCATCACCGTGGGCACCAAAACGGTGGAGCCCAGTACGGCAACGCGTTCCCGTTCCGCCGCAGGACAGAGGCGCAGCGTCTCCCAGTGTGCGCCGGCAAGCCAGTAGAGGAAGTTCTGCAGCCGATTGGGCACTTCGCACGCGCCCGCGGGCACGCCCAAAGCCGGATAACTGGGATCTGGATTCGGAGGAATAATATCGCGCATGGGAGAGGAATGAGACACCCCAATCCGGCATCACGCGGCAGGGCGGTTAGTCCCCGAGAATACCAATGAACCACTCTTACACCCACCTAAAAAGCCCGCCTTATTGAGGCTCGCATCATACCGCGGCAATTACCGAGCCCTAGTTCCGAGAGGAGGCGTTTCACTGAAGATATATTTCCGCTCCCAGGTGCAAACCCTCGGCCACGGCCTCCATGTTGCCGAGGGAATGGGCGGCATTCACAACCCCATTGAACGCTGGGGCGGCGTCTTCTTGGCTCAATGCGGGAGCCAAAAATGGGCGCCAAGTGCGAGTTTTACGCTGATAGACGCGTGAAATAAAGGGTTTCCACGGGAAAGTCTATGAATGAAATGAAATCGCGGATATAGATTGGTCATGCGTTTGTTTCTCCCCCAGAAAGCCGCCGCCCTTCCTCGCGGCATCCCTCAGCCGTCACTTCAGAAAACTTCCGGGCCACCAACCCGTTTGGCCGAGTTAGGAGCCGTCGCAGCGTTGGTTTGGCTTCTGTCGTCCCCGGTAATGGTTCATGCGGAGGAACGGTTGCTGTTGGCAGCGGATAACCAGGTGATTGAAATCAACCGCGAAGGGAAGGTCACCGACTCCATTTCGAAGCAGGGGCATTCGGGGATCTATGAGGCTTGGCGGCTATCCGACGGAGGGATTGCATACGCTCACAAGGGCGGTCTTGCCGTGTTTGACCGGGCAAAGAAACTGGTGCTCTCGCACGCCGCGCGCGCGGGGAGCAAGGGAACGGAGGCTAACAGCTGCGCCGTACTGGAAGGGGGCGCGCGGTTTGCCCTTATGGACTCCGGCGTGGGGCAAATTCGGGTGGTGGACCGGATGGGTCAGGTTGTGAGCGAAACGCAGCTTCCGGAACTGGCGGAGGATTCTTTGCACTCTCGCTATCGGACGATCCGTGCGGTTCCTGGAGAAGCCGCTTTCTGGGTGGCCCAGTATGGGAAGCGTGCGGTTTTGAAGGTGGCTGTGGGCAGTGGGCAGATTTTGGAGACGCGGCAACTCGATCCGCTTCTCAAACCGTCCCCGGCGGGTCACACCGTGTTTGGAGTGACTCCGCTAAAAGGGGGAGTGCTCTGGGTGGCCACTTCGACCGGCAAGCAGTTGTTGCGGTTGGGGGCCAAAGGGGAGGTGGAACGTTCTTGGAAAGCCGAGGAGCTGGGACTGTCCTGCCGGTATTTACTGGGGACGCAGCAGTTGGAGAACGGCCATTTGCTGGTGGCGTGCGGCGACTATCATTTAAAGACGCCCGAGGAGGGGAGGGATCTTCTGGCCGAAATTGATACCGAGGGACACGTGGTCTGGCGCGTGACGCGCGAACAGCTTATTGATCAGATTGAGGGCGTCGTGGAAGCTAAGACGGGATTGGAGGAGATGCGGATCACCAACGTTCACGCCTACGATACGGAGCGGATGGGGGACGTTCTCAAACCGACTCGCTGAAGCGCCCACCATGGATCCTCGCTCCGCCCTCGCTCCGTACTTACGCGCCAGCTCTGTGGCGGTGAGTTTGGCCGTCATCTTGAGTTTCGGCTCTGGCACCCGGCCTTTGGCGGCGGCGTCCGCCAGCGCTGCGCCGGTGTTTAAGGCGCTTGCCCCGCTGCTGGAGACCCACTGCGTTGAGTGCCATGACAAGGACAACGCCAAGGGCGGGCTGGATCTCGCCAACCTTGCGCAGGATCTTCAGGAGCACGCGCTGCGCGACCGCTGGATTCGGATCCACGACCGGATGGAGAAGGGGGAGATGCCTCCCAAAAGAGAGAAACTGCCCGACCGCGAGAGGGCGGACATGGTCCAGCTTCTGGGAGGCTCGCTCCTCGCGGTGGACCGTGGGGAGGTTGCGTCACAGGGCAGGGGGCCGCTGCGTCGCCTCAATCGGGACGAGTACCAAAACAACCTGCGCGATCTCCTGCAGATGCCCCGTTTGGACATTCGGGACATTCTGCCTGAGGACCGCGAAGGCCATCATTTCAATAAAACAACCGAGACGCTGGACATGTCCCGGGTGCAGTTGACGGCTTATCTGGATGCGGCGGAGACGGCGTTGCGTGCGGCGATGGTGGTGCAGAAGGAGCCACCCAAGGTGGAGTCTTACCGGGCGGTGGGGACGCGTTTATTTCCGGGCCTGAGCACCTTTGGCAACAAGGAGGCCATGTTTTTTGCGAGGGAAGGGGAGGCGGTGAAGATCGACGGAAAGCTGTCCAAGGAGGAGACTCTGCAATTGGACCAGGACGAGAGTTTGGAGATGGCGCTGTTTCGCTCCGCGAGTTGGCCGTACTACGGTTATCCGAAAGGTTTTGTGGCGAAGGTTTCCGGGGAGTATCGGGTGCGTTTTTCTGCGAGGGCGGTGAAGGAGCTTGCCGGCCATAAAATCACTCCCGCCCAAAGTCCTCAGGCGATGACGTTCCGCGCGCGGAAGCCCTCGGGGGCGGATGTTTCGGGAGATGTCCGGGCTACCGGGGGGATTTTGGATATCCAACCGGAGGGGGGCGTGTACGAGACCACCGTGCTGCTCAAGGAGAAGGAGACCTTTGAATACAGCCTGCTGGGATTGCCCGTGCCGCTCGCTTTAAACATCAACGGGGGCGCGCCTACTTACCGCTATCCGCCGCTTCCCGAGGGAGGACAGCCGGGAATCGCGGTGCGCTGGTTGGAGGTGGAGGGACCGCTGGCTCCGGCTTCCTGGCCGCCCCAATCACACCGGGTTCTTTTTGACGAATTGCCGGTGGGGGCCACACCGGACCAGCCCAAAGAGGAGGCCCGGCGACTGATGCGTCGTTTTGTGGGTCTGGCTTTGCGGGAGCCGGTTCCAGAAGAAGAATTGCACATGTTCGACGCGCTTGTGCTGGCCCGTCTTGAGAAGGGCGATCCCTTTTCAGACGCTCTGCTGGCCGGGTACAAGGCGCTTTTGTGTTCCGGGCATTTCCTCTACCTGCGCGAGCCCAAACGTGCGGAAGACCATTTTGCAATCGCAGCGCGTCTCTCACATTTTTTGACCAATACCCGACCCGACGCGGCTTTGAGCGCTCTCGCCAGGGAAGGAGCGCTCCGTCGTCGCACAACGCTGCGTTCGGAGGCCGTGCGCTTGATTGCCGGAGAGGGGTTCGAGCAGTTTATCCGGAATTTCACGGCCTATTGGCTGAACTTGCGGCACGTGCGCCGGGACGACCCCGATATTCGCCTCTATCCTGAATATCGCTTCGACGACTACCTTGTGGAGAGCATGGAATTGGAGACGCATGCTTTTGTAAGGGCGTTGATCCGCGAAAATCTGCCTGTAAAAACGCTCGTGCAAGCGGACTTCGTATTCGCCAACGATCGCCTTGCCCGACACTACCAGTTGCCGCCGCTCTCCGGTTCGACGCTCCGAAGGGTGCCCGTCCCCGCCGGCAGTCCCTACGGAGGTCTTTTGACTCAGGCCGCGATCTTGAAGGTGACCACCAACGGCACCACCACCTCCCCAGTGGTGCGAGGGGCGTGGGTGATGGAGCGACTCATGGGCGAGCCGCCACCGCCGCCGCCCCCGAACGTGCCTGCCGTAGAGCCTGACATCCGCGGAGCCAAGACAATCCGGGAGGTGCTTGCTCTGCACACAAAGGACAAGTCGTGCGCGGCGTGTCACGCAAGGTTCGATCCGGTCGGGTTGGCGTTGGAGAACTTCGATGTTCTGGGAGGCTGGCGGGACCGTTACCGTGGCTTGGAGGAGGGGGATCGTGTGAAGGGGATCGACCGCGCCGGACATGATTTTTCGTATACCCTCGCGGCTCCTGTGGACGCGAGCGGGAAGCTTTTAAACGGTCCCGGTTTTGAAAACATCCACACCCTCAAGGCGCTTCTCGCGGCCAATCCCAGACAGCTCGGACGCAATCTCCTCCACCAGCTCGTGGTTTATGCCACAGGCTCCCCGGTGCGCTTTTCGGACCGCCCCGAAATTGAGTCAATCCTGGACGCCTGTGCCGGGGAGGGGTTTCGCGGGCGCGACTTGCTGCTCGCCTTGGTTGAAAGCTCTCTCTTTCTTGGAACCCCCGGCTGCCACTAAGCGGCGTTTTTTATGAATGCACCCTATATCTCCGCCTCGGCCCCACTGGTGGCCCGCCGCACCTTTCTCAAGGGCGTCGGGGTCACTCTGGCACTCCCGTTTTTGGAGTGCATGAGCCCGGTGTTTTCCCGCGCCTCCCAGGCCGGTATGCCTCCGCGAATGTTGCTTATCTCCAATAATCTGGGGGTTCTGCCAAAGCTGTTTTTCCCTGCCTCAAGCGGGCGCGGTTACGAGTTGCCGCCCACGCTCCGGGAGCTTACGGAGTTCCGCGAGAAATTCACCCTGATGAGCGGTTTGTCTCATCCCGGAGTCGTCGGGGGGCATAGCACGGAAAACTGTTTTCTCACGGCGGCCCGCGGGCCGACGAAGAGCGGGTTTCGGAATCAAATTTCGCTCGACCAGTTTGCGGCGGAGAAGGCAGGTCACGCCACGCGTTTTGCCGCGCTCAACCTCGGGGTGAATATCGACAAAGCCAATCGGAGCCTTTCCTGGACCCGGGATGGCGTGTTGTTGCCTGCGGAGGACAGCGCCCTCGTGGTTTTCCGAAAGATGTTTCTGCAGGGTGATCAAAAGGAAGTCGCCAGCCAATTGCACCGCATCGAGGAGCGGGGAAGCATCTTGGATACGCTGCAGCAGCAGACAGAGAGTTTCAGCCGTTCGCTCGGACAAAACGACAGGCAACGTTTGGACCAATATTTTACCTCGGTGCGCGAGGTGGAGGAGCGCCTGAATTCTGCCAGGGAATGGGAAACCAAACCCAAGCCGACAGCCACCCAGCCTGAACCGCCCGAGGTGAAGGACAAAAAGCTGTTCTTTGAAAAGTTCGAACTCCTCCTGTCGATGGCGCAGCTGGCTTTTGAGTCGGACTCGACCCGGATCGTCACCCTGATGGTGGACGCCTTCGCAACGCCGGCATTTCAGTTGCACGAGAACCAGAACACGACCGACGGCTATCACACTCTGAGCCATCACGGGCAGGTGGCTGAGAAGCTCAGGCAGCTGGAAGACGCGGACGTCCAGCAGATGCGTCTGCTGCGCAACCTGCTTGCGGGCCTCGAGGCAAAAGGGGAGGCCGGCCGGCAGCTTTTGGATCACACGATGGTCCTTTACGGTAGCAACATGGGCGACGCAAACACCCACGACAACTCGAACCTGCCAATCCTCCTGGCCGGAGGCGGGTTCAAACACGGCCAGCACCTCGCCTTCAACCGGGAAGCAAACACTCCCCTGAGCAATCTCTTTGTCTCCATGCTCCACCGGTTTGGGCTGGAGGGCGAGAGTTTCGGCTCCAGTACAGGAACCCTCTCCGGACTCGATTTGGCCTGATCTTCAGTCGATATGAATGTGCTAAAAAAGCCAAAAGAGGACGGCGTCCTGCCGACGTTTGAAGTCCGTGATTCCGGGGTTCAAACTCCCGCGCTGGACCGGGCGCTGGCGCTGTTGGAGTTTATCAGCGCCCATAACGAAGGGGTGACGGCGGCGGAGATCAGGAAGGCCCTGGGGTTTTCGGCCAATCTTGTGTTCCGGCTTACAAAAGCGTTGGTCGTTCACGGGTACATTGAGAGGGATCTTTCCGGTACACGGTTTCTGCTCACCAAAAAATTGCTGACGCTGGTCCAACCCAGGCGGGACGATCGCAGTCTTGCTCAGATTTCTTTGGAGTCGCTGCGCTGGCTCCGGGACGCCACGGGGGAATCTGCCCATATTGGCATTCGCTCGGAGTTTGACTGCGTGGTCTTGGAGCGTGTGGTTGGGTTGAGTCTCTTTAAGTACTATGTGGAAGCGGGAGCCAGAGGGCCGCTGCACGCGGGTGCTCCAGGGAAGGTGATGCTGGCTTGGCTGCCGGAGGCTGATTTAGAGAGGGCCCTCGGTGAGATGGAACTCCGCCCGCTGACGGCAGCAACCATCACGTCCAAAGCGGTTCTTTCAAGCCACCTCAAAGAGGTCCGGCGCCAGGGCTATTCCATGGATTTTGGCGAGACCATGGAGGGCCTGCGCTGCCTGGGAGCCCCTGTCTTTGATGCCCAAGATCAAGTCTGCGCCTCCATTTGGATTACCGCGCCGGCCACCCGCCTGGATACCGAGGCCGAACACAGGCATGCCCCCCTTGTGATTGAAGCAGGACGCCGGATCAGCGCGCTGTTGCGGTGAAGCGCTCAACGCTGTTCTGGATGCGTCTTGGCCTTGTTCATCCGACAGCGATCGCTGCAAAACTTCACCTCGTCCCAAACGCGCTCCCACTTCTTTCGCCAGGTAAAGGGTTTGGCGCAGGTGACGCAGATTTTAGAGGGCAGGTGCTGTTTTTTGACGCCTTTCATGCACTTTGTGACGGGGCTTCGGGAGGGGACTGCGTGGGGGTGTTTAGTTCGCGGAGATAATCAAGATAAGCGTTCTTTGGCGCGGGTTTGGCGGGGCGGGCCTCTGTGCGCAGCATTTGCTTCACGCGTTCGCTGCTCCCGGAAATCAGGTCGGCGATGAGCGGCGCCTCGGGAAGATTCTTCCAGTACTTCTTTGGCATCTCCGTTTGCATCGCGTGAACCTTGAGCCGCGCCGGGTTGAAGATGCTGCGGAAATAAGTGCGCCAAAGTTCGTCAAGCGCATCCTCATCCGGCGCCGCGCTGCGGGGGACTCCGGGCGAGAAATGCAGTTTGCTGCCGTCCCAATGCGCGCACTCGTAAGGCGTGAGGATCGACCAGTCCATGCCGACGAACCGCTTTTCAAAAAAGCTGGAAGCCAGTCGAACGATGCGGTGTTCGGGCTCGAACCACGCCACGAATTGTTCGCGGTTCGAGGCTTCGTCTTTACCCACCAGGCGGAAGCGGGCGAAGGCGTGCATCTTGTGGACGTCCCGGTTGATCGTCTTTTGCCATTGCTGGAGCTGGTGCACGTCGCGGTCCGTCGGCAGCGAGAGGAGATGCCGTTCGCCGCAAAACGTGAGCCGCCAGAGCACCCGGTAGAGCACGCCCCAGCGTCGCGCGTCCCTGTGCGCAGCCACGCGGCGGGCCAGGTCGAGAAATGCAGCCGGCACTTTCGGCACATCGCCAAGCGGGGAGGCGGTTTCCAAAATGTCAAAAAGGCCGGGATCCTCCCCGTCCTCCGACCACAGCACCTCCTCGGGCGGCACCCGCAGCGCAAGCAGTTCGCGCGCGCGCTCCCGCCACTCTCCGAAGACAGGCTGGATCACGACCGTTCGCATGGCTACAATTCGCCCGAGCGCACGGAGTCGATTTCGCCGGACACAGGTGGCGCGTCAAAATTTAGTTCCGTCTGAAGCGGGGGCGGCAGAAAGCGCTGCCGCAGCGTATCGCTATCGAGTCCAAGCCGCGCCGGCGTGTGGTCCGCCGCAATGATGAACGGCAGGACTTTTTTCATCGAAACGCGCAGGAGCAGCAGATCGGCAAGCCGCAACCTTGTGTAGCGGCGTGCGCTGAGAATTCGCTCCACATTGCGTACGCCCAGCCCCGGAACGCGCAGCAGGATTTCACGGGAGGCCCTGTTGACATCGGCGGGAAACGTGGCGCGGTTGCGCAGCGCCCAGGCGAGCTTTGGATCAAGCTGCAGGTCGAGGTTCGGCGCGTCGGCCGAGGCGATTTCATCCACCCTGAAGCCGTAGAAGCGCAGCAGCCAGTCCGCCTGATAAAGCCGGTGTTCGCGCACGAGCGGCGGCGGCTTGATGGGCAGCAGCGAGGAGGGCTCGGGAATCGGACTGAAACCCGAGTAATAGACCCGCCGCAAACGGTAGTCGCTGTAAAGCACGTCCGCCCGCTGCAAGATCACCGCGTCGGTGGAATCATCCGCGCCGACGAGCATCTGCGTGCTTTGGCCGGTGGCAAAAGGAGGCGGCTTGGGGGCGTTGGGCTTGCGCTTTTCGGTGTGTCGCTCTTCGATTTTCCCGCGGATGTGACCCATTGCCTCCTGTGTGCGGTCCAGGTTTTTTTCGGGGGCGAGTTTCGTGAGCCCTTCCTGCGTGGGCAGTTCGATGTTGATGCTGATCCGGTCCGCGTACCGACCGGCCATTTCGATGAGCGCGGGCGACGCCTCGGGAATCGTCTTCAGGTGGATGTAGCCTCGAAATTGATGTTCCTCGCGCAGCTTTCGGGCGACTTCGATCACCAGCTCCATGGTGTAGTCCGCGCTGCGGATGATGCCGCTGCTCAGGAACAAGCCCTCGATGAAGTTGCGCTTGTAGAAGTCGAGCGTGAGTTGCACCACTTCGTCCGGCGTGAAACGCGCGCGCTGCACATTGCTGGAGCGGCGGTTGATGCAATAGTGGCAGTCGTAGAGGCAGGCATTCGTGAGGAGCACCTTCAGCAGCGAGATGCAGCGGCCATCCGGCGCGTACGAATGACAGATGCCCGCGCCGCCGGTGGAGCCCACGCCCTTTCCGCCCCGCGAATCCTTCTTGGCGGCACCGCTGCTGGCGCAGGAGGCATCATACTTTGCGGCGTCGGCGAGGATTTCGAGTTTGTGGGTGAGGTCCATATTGCCGTGTGGGTTCTAGCGGGTTTTGATGCGCTCCAGCGGAAAAATCGTCACGTCCACTCCTCGCGACAGGAGCATATGGTCGGGGGGGCGCTTGGTCGGGGCGAAGCCATCGAGAAGGAGCAGGTTTTCATCCCACCGCGTCACATCCGCGCGACACACCGGATAAGGCTCGTGAAAAACCGCGCCGCGCCGGAGGCCATCGGGTGCGCTGGAATACAGCCGGTAGCGCTCCACGAGGAAAAACTCCAGCGAGTCCGGTGCAGGCAGGGGCAGTTCGACGCCGGCTGCGTACTCAAAGACACACGGCGTGCCGCTGCGCAGCGAGTCAAAACAGATGCGACCATCGGCCGAGTGGTGCGACTGCATTCGGGCGTGTTCGTAGGGCAGGTGGAAAAACTGCCGTGCGATTTTTACCGCGAGCCATTGATTCGCATCGAGCGAAAAAAACCAAACACCCGGGACGCCGTTGCGGTCATGCACGTAGGTGCGCAGGTTCAGTTCCATAAAATCCGAGAGGCCCGGCACAGCGGGGAGAAAGCGGGGACGGATTTTTTTCATGAAGAACGGCACGACGCCGAGGTACGCTTTGCCAGCGTAAGTGTCGACAAACAGGCCCTCCGGCAGCAGCGCCTGAATGGACATCGCGGGATATTCCCAGTGTAAAAAAAGAAGGTCGCTCCAGCGCTGGTACATCACCGGAGCCATTGCAGGCGTCGTCCTTGCGGCGAGACGCTGGGCGACATCCGGGGTAGGAGGCGTGGGGCAGGGGACGCTCATGGTCTCAAACCCGCACCCAAATGTTCGTTAGTGAAAGAAGTCATGGCAGCACCAAGCCGTGGGGAGATCGCCTGAAAAAGCGGGCAGAGAAATGACATGAGATGATCGAGCGCTAGTGAGATTTAGCGCGCTCCAGATTAAGACATCAAGATCGCGTGCTCCTGGGGGACGGATTTCCCTGACGGTGCCGATGGAGATTTGCAGGACTTCTGGGCTTCGACGGATACCGTTGAGGCGCGTTGCTATCGAGACCGGCACCGGTTGCGCGGGGATTTACATCGCTTTGGCAGTTCTTTGCTCGCAGGAGCGGCGTCGCTCAAAAGGGAAATCCCAAAAGAGACAGGGGCTTTGGTTCGGGTGGGTGTCGTTTGTATTGCCATCCCACGGGCCGGTGAAAGGAACGGATTTTGAGTGGGTTTGCAGATTAAGGTGAGCCTCCTTCCCGCATCGCGCCCAGGTCGCTCCCTTGCTCTACCCCTGAAATACTAAAAGCCAGTCGTCCTCGGGACAACTGGCTCTTAAGTCCGAACGGCTGCCATTCACCAAGCCTCGCCTAGGCGCGTGATTGGTGAATGTGCAAGCTAGTGCTTGTGGCCGTGCTGGGGATGCTCAGGGTGATGAGCGGAGTGATGTTTTGCGTGATGCTTTGTGGAATGTTCGTGATGTTCATGCGCCAGCACGGTGTGGCCATGCGCCAGATGGGCATGGTGCGAGGCGGCGTGATGGTCACCCGCCTGGTGGTGGGTGTGGGCCTCACGGTGATGGTGAGCGGCGGCTTCGTGGTGGAGAGCGGCGTGATGATGATGGTCGTGTTTGGACATGGTTTTGGGGTTATGATTGTCTAATAATTAAGACGATTGAATTAAAGTCATGATGTTCTTTAAATTGCGAGATTTAACGCAATTTATATTTTATTTGGTTTTATTTAAAAAAACTTCCGTCGATCTGGTTCTGGAAACGCCAAAATGGTTCGGAAAATCAAGGGAGTCCGGCCCAAGAACGCGCACAGGGGCGGCACCCTTGCGGCTCCCGCGCCTCCAAACTCCAAGATGTTTTGATCCAGAAAAAAAAGACTGGCGTTGCGGGCTCCCGGGCCTGCGACGCCGCAATGGAGGCGCCAAGTCAACGCACCCGCAAATTCTTTTTTCTCAATTTACTTGGTTGTTTGCGCAAGCAATCGGCCGGCAGTCAAAGCCTGGTAGGCGGCCATGCCCAAGGTGGTGTTTTTGAACACCCCAACTTGGCGAATGGCAGCAACGCGTTGCGCACAGCGCCCCGGGCTCTTGTTGTGGCGCACTGCTTGCGCTCAAAAGAGCTGAGCCAAAGGCGTCGAGGGTGACACGCCCTAAGATTCCCGCCTATTTCCCCACGGCGCTCGCCGCAGAGGCGGGCGCGCTGCCCAGGCTGAAATCCGCGGGCTGGCCCGAGCGCTGGCGGGCCAACCATTCCACGGCAGCCGCAGCCTCCGAATCGTGCCCTCCTTCAAAGACGCTGAGGCGCGCCTGGCTGGCAGTCCGGCGGAACAGGACAGGATTTTTTCGCTCAGGGTCGGACTGTGTTTGGCTGGCGAGGGCGGCGGGGATTTTCTGCTCGCTCACCATGAAGGCGATATCGGCCTCGGCAACCTTGAGGCTTGAGTTGCCTGATGCCGCCGCCAGAGCGTTGAAGGCGTGCAAGGAGTGGCTCACAGGAACCGACCCGCTGTGCCCGTCGTGGATCCCGGTATTGATGTCGAGGGGCACGTCTTTGGCCTCGGCCAAATGAAAAAGCGGCGAGCGTTTTCGATATTCGCTCTCAGTGGCGGTTCCGGGAGCGCCGCCGCAGGATTGTTCGAGCATTTTTGCGTAGTTGTTTTTGCGGACGACGCTCTCCGCGTGCCATGCGGCGAGGTCAGAAATCGGCACCCAGGCGCTGATTCCGGCCCACAACTTTGGAGCACGGCTAGCCATGACAAGAGACATGTGGCCTCCCCCCGAACCGCCAAGGAGGTAGATGCGCGTGGGGTCGATGCGGGCGTGTTTTCTGGCGTAATCAACCGCATCGAGAATGTCGGCCGAAGCGAGTTCCGAGGCACAGGCTTCCGGCCTGTTGTTGGGGCCGCGAAAGTCGGGAGCAACCAGCGCCCAGCCCTTTTTTTTCGCCAGGGCGATCAGGGAGACGCCTTGCTCAAAACCGCCGCTCCAAGAATGCAGGAAAACCAGAAGCGGAACAGGGCGGCTGGACGCTTCGGCGCCCGCGTTCTCGGGACAAAACCAGATGATCTGTTGCTCTGTCGCATCCATCGAGCTGGGGATGCGGACGCCCAGTTTGGCGGCCTCGATGCGTTGCTCGGCGATAGTGGCCTTTCGTGCGGGCGCGGGCGCGGGCGGTGCGGGTGCGAGAGCCGGTTTAGCGCGTTCTTCGGGTGCTTTTTGGACGGCCGCCTTCGAGTCAATTTTTCCATCCCGCTGAAAAGCCTGCCAATCGGCAGCATAGGCGGCGTTGACAAGCCAGGAGGCTGTCGGTTTGTCGCCTTTGAAATCCGAATGACGTCCGGTAGGCAGCGTTTGATATCCGCCCTGATTCACGTCCCAGTTCTGGCCAAGATGGCCGCTTTCAGGGGTGAGAACATTGAGTTTCACCGGTCCTTGTCGCGGGTCGGCTTCGGCCGGGACGCGGGCATTGAAGGTGTGGCGAAGGAAAGAGAAGACGAAGGGCCAGGTATTGTCGCCGGGGCCGTGCCCAGTCTTTGGCTCGACGGCGAAGTTCCAAAGCGCGCCGTGGTTCTTGCGCATCAGGGGCACGACGGCGAGATTTTCTTCCCTGGACGGCCTTTTGAGAAACGGATCGTCCTCGCCGAAAATCACAAGTCCAGGAACCTGCGCCGCACCCGGTTGGTAAACTTGAAAGGTGATCCCTGGCCGCATGGAAACCCAGGCCCAGACGCGCGGCCCTTCGGTGGAAGGAAAGACGGCGGAGAATCCGGTGCCGTTGGAGTGGCCGTACAAAAAGAGCGGCGCGTGCTGAAGCTCGGGGTGACTGGACTTGTCCGCGAAGGCTTTGAGCCGTTCGTAGAGCAGACTTTTCGGCCAGAAACCGCGCTGCATGGGATCGCCCAGAAACATAAAGGTGGCCAGATGGAGTTCCCGGGCGACCGCCTTCAGCATCGCGGACTGGACTCCATTGACGAGGACCGACTGGCCGCTTCCATGGCCGGACAGCACGATGATGCCTTTGATCACCTCCACTCCTTCGGGAATCCACAACTCAAATTTGACGTCCTGAAGCTTTCCCTCGCCCTTTTCTTGAACGGCTGCGGCCCATTGGGAGTCGGTGAGCTTCCAGTCCCAGTTTCGCTCCAGGATCTGCTGAGGGGAGGGTGTGCCCCATTTTGCTTCATCGAGCACCCCGTTCCATCCTTCGCCCTTGGCGGCGGGATTGGCTTTGATCCACGCGTTGACCCAGCCGATGCTGTGGCACTCCGGCAGTTGGAGCGTTTCGTTTAAGGTGAGGTCGGCGGCTTGTAATGGCACACAGGCGGCGAAAAGGAGGGCGGATTGGAGGGAACGGAGGAGTGTCATGGCACGCGGGCAGGGGATTGCAGAGGAGGGGAAGGGGAGAAGTACGCTGAACCTGACCTTCCAGAGCGGAAGAGATTAGGCTGAAAACGGAAATCTTTCCGGCCGGTCAAAATGGCAAGGAATCGCTGGACATAGATTATTTAAGGGCCTCTTGCGAAGAGTTTCCAGGAATCCCCCTCTTTTTATGTCGTTTGATTTCGCATTACTTTCTACGCGAGATGTTTATGATTTGTCGACAGGTGTTCTTCAGATTCGAACGACTTCTGAACTGGCGACTCTTTCACCCGCACAGGTTCTATCTTTGGGACTAGTCAAGTCGTCGCGTTGCTCGCGTCTCAGGGAGCGGCGCTTACGCCTAAGCAACTGAACACCCTGAACACTTCTCAGGTGCAGTCCATCGGGATGGAAGACATCGCCGCGATTGGAACGAGACAGATGGCTTCTCTTTAGCGTTCCCACGTGGCCGTGCTCACAAATTCAAAGCGACTCGCACCATAGCGCCTGAAACGGCCGCTCGACGCGTCTACATCCCGTAAATTGATGCCGTTTCGTCCGAGTTGAGAGGCCCACGCCGGGCTCAATAGAGTCGGGCGGGTTGTCCGGTGCTTTCGAGCACGGAATTCCAGAGCTCCCCTTGGGGATCGACCTTGCGGCGACCGTGGGTGACCATGTCTAAGGGCAGGTGAACGAAAGCGCCGTGCCAGCGGCCCACGAGCATGCTCGTTTTCCCAGACATCGCGGCGTGGACCGCGTGCTGAGCAAGCTGGGAGCAGTAGACGTTGTCCTGGGCATTGGCCGGAACGCTCCGGATCAAATAGCTCGGATCAATGTATTTGACGCTGGTCGAAACACGCCTGTCCTTGAAGGAAGCGGTGATGCGGTCACGCAAAAAGGCTCCGATGTCGCCGAAAACTACGTTGCCACTGGCGTCCTTCGCCGCCGCTGGAGGCAGCAGATGCTGGCCGGCCCCCTCGGAGACGACGACCACTGCGCTGCGCCGTTTGGCGACCCTGTAATGCAGGGCCTCAAGCAGGCCGCCGGAGCCTTCGAGTTCAAAGTGCACCTCTGGAATGAGGACAAAATCGACATTGCTCCCAGCCAGCGCCGCGTAACACGCGATGAATCCAGAGTCCCGGCCCATGAGTTTGAGAAGGCCAATGCCGTTCAGAGAGCCGGTGGATTCAACAAAGGTGGATCGCACGGCTTGGACGGCCATGGCAAAGGCCGTTTCGAAGCCGAAACTCTTGTCCAAATACATGATGTCGTTGTCAATGGTCTTTGGAATCCCCACCACCGCTTTTTTGAGGCCGCGTTTACGACACTCCGCGGCGATGGCCGAGGCGCCCCGCAGGGTACCGTCGCCGCCGACCACGAAAAAAATGTCCACGTTCATCTCCTCCAAGAGGTCCACCATTTCGCCGATGTCCTGGTGTCCACGGGAGGTGCCTAAAATGGAGCCGCCGAAATTGTGGATCTGGGCCACCGATTCTGGCCGCAGCACCATGGGGGTGAAGCCGTAACGCGAGATCAGGCCCTGGTACCCGTAGCGGAAGCCGAATACCCGGGACACGCCGTACCGGTTGTAACACTGGGTGACAATCCCCCGAATGATATCGTTGAGTCCGGGGCAAAGACCGCCGCAGGTGACGATCGCGGCGGTTGTTTTGCTAGGGTCGAAAAAGAGCTGTTCACGCGGGCCGGCTAGTTCAAAGCCGACGGAGCTAGTATCCCCACCGGAATCGTTCCGGAGATGGTCGTAAAGAACTTGCTCCGAATCCGCCCTGAAGGTGACTTCGAAGGAGGAATGTGTCAGGGGGGAAACGAATCTGCAGTCTCCGAGTTTTTCAATGTTCGTTTCCATGGCTAGGTATAGATAAACCCCCAGCGAACGGTCCTTAGACAAGGCAAAAGCGACGAATTAAAATGAAAACGCGCCTCAGGGGCGGCCCCCACGGGGATTGTAGCCCGAGGAAAAGGGCGTGCCCGCGGGGGCGCTAGCCTTTCTTTTTGCCCGAGAGCAGGTCGGTGGCGCTCAGTTTGAGGTGTAATTCCGACCAGTAGACGCAGGGGCCGTGGATTTCATGCTGAAGACGGGCAGATTCGGGCGCTGCGAGAAGCGCCGGGTAGAAGGAGAGGGGCACGGAAATGGAACGACCATCGCGGAGGTCGAAAGTCAAAGTGATTTGGGTAAACCAGACGGCCTCGACATCGGGAGGGGATCTGCGAGGGGCTTTTGATTTTGCGCGGGAGTTGGACATTGAGAAAAGAGGCGTTCCGGGTTATTCTGCAGGGGGGGCATGGGAATAACCGTGTTCATACCCGGTTGCCCCAGCCCCACTGCATCGCCTTCGCAACGCCCTCACACCCCTAACTCACACCCCTAACCAATACCGTGCAAGACTTCACTGGAGGCGGGATTCACGCTTTACCCAACCGCAGCACCCGGTCCTGCGGCGACCCGGCATTTGACGAACGCATCCGGGAATTAGTCGGAGACTGGGGGGCGGATGAAAAAACCGGCAGTCTGGTTGCAGAGATGATCATGACGGCGCTCAAGTTGTCCAAAGATCACGCGAGCATCGCGGACCTCAAGCTTTTCAACCGCTCCCTGCGCGAAATGCGCACGGCCTCGCGGATGTTCGCGCCCTACCGGGAGAAGCGCAAGGTGGTGGTTTTCGGCTCGGCACGCACGGCGGAGGGTGAGGCTGAATTTCAAGCCGCCGAGCAGTTTGCAGCGCGCATCCGAGATCTGGGGTACATGATCATCACAGGAGGAGGAGAAGGCATCATGGGAGCCGCCCAGCGCGGAGCCGGGCGCGCAGCCTCCTTTGGGCTAAACATCCGCCTGCCTTTCGAGCAAAAGGCCAACGACACGATCAACGGCGACCAGAAGCTCGTTAACTTCAACTATTTCTTCACGCGAAAGCTGAACTTCGTCAAGGAGTCGCACGCCGTGGTTTTGTTCCCCGGAGGCTTCGGCACGATGGACGAGGCCTTTGAAGTGCTCACCCTCATGCAAACGGGCAAGGCGCGAATCCTTCCCGTGATCATGGTCGACAAATTGCACGGCGCCTATTGGAACACGTGGAACAGTTTCCTCGCCGAATATCTCCTGAAACTTGGATTGATCTCCGCAGAGGATTTTCATCTCTTCAAGGTCACCGACTCCCTGGAAACGGCCATTGCCGAAATTGAGCGCTTTTACAGCAACTTCCATTCATACCGCTGGGTAGGGGACCGGTTTGTGCTGAGGATGCATCACCCGTTAAGGGAGGAGTCTCTCACAAAAATCCGTGTCCAGTTCGCTGACATCCTGGGGGCCAACGCCCTCGAGCAAACCGTCCAGCTGCCGGAAGAAAGCAACGAGCCTGAAATCGCGGCGCTTCCACGCCTGGTCTTCGTCCCAGCGCGCAAAAATTTCGGAAGATTCCGGCAGTTCATCGACGCGGTGAATCTAGCGGATCAAAAGTAAAAATGAACGCCAACGGGAAGATCCAAAGGAGTGCGGTGGGGGATGACGCCCGCCTGCGAGAGTTTCCTGCCGGGGGACGGGATAGGGGGCTTTCTCCTTTTTCTGCAGCGCCTGTGTTTGGAGGCGTTTGGGGTGAATGGGTGGAGTCCGCCGGAGTCTCCAGCCCGCTCCCCGAACTCGAGGACGAAACCAAAGAGGGGCTGGAGACCCCGTGGAACGTGGTGGTCTACAATGATCCGGTGAACCTGATGTCCTACGTGACTAAAATCTTCATGAAAATACTGGGTTTTTCTCTCGAAAAAGCCGAGCAGCACATGATGGAAGTCCACAAGAAGGGCCGTTCCATCGTCTGGAGCGGGGAAAGAGAAAAGGCGGAGTTCTACATCCAACAATTACACGGCGCCCTGTTACTGGCCTCCTTGGAGCGGAGCCTATGAGCCGCAGACTCACGCTGCAGGTGAAAGATGCCCAGACGCTGGTCCTCTCCGGCCTGGACGACTTTCTGTCGGATATTTTGTGCCGAATTCCCGAGGCTGGCGCTCCGCATCCTGATTCAGACGCACGCCTCTTTCCACCCCTGAGCGCCGGACGCGAGCCCGAGATGGATGCCGACTGGAAGGAGTTTGTACGTCCCGAACTGGAGTCCCAGTTTTCTTGGAACCGGGATGTGGTGGCGGAGGACCTCAAAGGACTCCGCTCTGAAGGAAGACGGGGAATTACCATCGAGATCCTCCAGGCACACGTCCCTGCATGGGTGCATGCGCTCAATCAGGCGCGGCTTTCGTTGGTGGCCCGCCACAGCGTCAGCGAGGAAGCCTTGGAAGAGGGGTCGCTCGTGCCCGGGCTTGAGGGCTTGGCTCTTTTCCAAATCCAGTTTTACGGAATGCTCCAAGAATGGATGATCGAAGCCGGAGACAGCATCTGATATCCCAAATCAGCTAAAGTTCCGGCCTCCCGATTCTAGCGCACAGAGGGCCGCGCGGTTCGGGCGCTCCAAGGCTGTGCGGGAGGGCTGGCGGCCGACAAAAAGGACCCGCACCGAAGTGAAGGTCTTTGCGTAACAAACCATTTAGATCCGTTCAGGGTTCCAAGGGTCCTAACCCTAGCTCTACAAAGATTTTCCCCTGCTTACAAGTTTGTAAACAACGTCGATCAATTTCCGGACATCAGGAGAGCCCATGGCAAGGTGCGCAAAAAACACCAACCGGCGCTTTAACTGCGGCTCCATCGCCTTGGGGAAATCGGGTTCCGGTATGGTCTGCGGCTTCAACCGAGAATTCTCTACTCCGACTGCGCTCAGCTTCACAAGGTAATCGCAGCCTTCGGGGATCTGGTCCCGTAGGTAAGTCTCCAAAAGCACACTTTTCTGCTCATCCGGGACGAGAGAAAGAAGCTTTGCGAGCGTGTCTCCGCCCATTTGCACCCGCCCGCTCAACCAGCGGGACACGGTAGCCTGATCTGCATCCAAAAGACCTGCGAGGTGCTGTTGCGTCCAATGGTTTTGCCTTAAAAAATTTGCCAGAAGCGTCCGAAATTCGTGCATCGTAGTGTGAGGTATAAGAAGGGTTTGAGGAAACGCGGAAAACAGTCTGGCCGGTGGTGCCCTTAATAAGCTTATCGGACAGCCAAGGCTCTTCTGACTGAATTTTCTGCGAAGGTGCTCTGATAGGGTTGTGCTTTGGAGCCATCTGCTCCGGTTGTGAGTGATTAGCGGAGAAATTCTAGGCTGTAAACCAATAGTATTAAATAAATTAATTTATTCGAAGCAGTTATTATACCAAAAAGGCATTCGTGGCTATTTTTTGAAGTCTTCCCGGCATGCACTCGTAGCAAACATGCCTGAATTTCTGTAAGTCAGGCTCTTTTTACCGAAGTTATGAAGCCTGTCGGATCCTCCCTATGCATACTGAAGATACGAAACAGCCGCGTCGCAGAGCCCCGTCGTAGGCGGGGCGTCCTAAGTCAGGCTCTGCCGCAGAAATCTGGCCACCGCTGAGAAAGGCTCAGAGGCTTGAACGTCGCCTCCCTTAGGGTCGGAATTAAATTATTGAATACTAGATTGATACACAAATTTCAATCAGGAAAACACGCAATGCATCTTTTTGCCGCAACCCTTTAAGCGCGCGTCGGGACGTTCGGAAACTAGGCGGATCATATTTCACTAAACATAACCGGTTAGGCTTCTTGTGGCAGTCATTTACTGCGTGATCCGGGGCTTTCTTTTGTGCACGGAAAGGAGAGTGCGCCGGGGAGAATGCCTCCCAAGTTTTTCCCGCGCCTCACAAAACCCTGCATTCCATTGCCCTAAAGCGAATAACCGACGGCCGACTAGGGTGAAGCCTCGAAAGTTTGCGTGTTCCCGTCTGCGTTCCTCTGTGCAATCTTAGACCCGCCTTCCGTCGCCATGCTGGATTCAAGCAGGCGACTTTAAGGACGGGCGAGAGGGCTGCGGAATCTACCGCAAAAGCCAAAGAATGAGTGAGGATGCGATAGCCCTGATCCAACCCAGACGGCAGGGAGCGGTCTTTGTTTGTGGCATTGCCACGTGGGGCAGGGGGCAGTTCCCCTGGGCGCTCTTCCGGGGAGGGTTCGTTGTCTGGGTTTTGAAGTGTGTAACGCCTAGAATTCACGAATTCACAAGCCGGAATTATGCAAAATACTTAACCAAAGAAAAGACTTTCGAATTATAAGGTAAGTGCATTTTTATTAATCTTAAAATGAATAGATTGAACTTTTTATTCATTATGTATTCAAAAAATGAAAAGAGAGCGGGCGTTGAGTGCGTTTTTCGCCTTCGTTCCCACGCGCTCTGGTCGCTTTTTTTGCGAACGCGGCGTTTGTGAACAGCCTCCTTTGTGAGACGATGCTCGGCCCATGAGCCTGCGCACCTCAGATTTTGACTACCCGCTTCCCGAGCTTCTGATCGCTGTTCAACCTCCCGAGCGGCGGGAACAATCCCGGATGCTCGTGGTTTACAAGGACGAGGGCCGCTGGGAGCACCGGCTTTTTGCCGATTTTGAATCCTACCTTAGAGACGGCGACCTGGTGGTGCTTAATGATACACGAGTCATTCCCGCCCGGGTCTTCAGCGACGATGGCCGCTTGGAATTGCTTCTTTTGGAGCCGCTGGGGCCTCTTTCCTGGAGATGTTTGGTCAAACCAGGCAGGAAACTGCGCGAGGGTGCGTTGATTCTGGTGGGCGGCTCGACCGGTGTGGTGAGGGAAGTTTATGCCGACGGGGACCGACGGATCGAGTTTGACGCCCCCTTGGATCTGGCCCGCGTGGGAAAGTTGCCGCTACCTCCGTATTTCGAGCGGGCAGCGGTGGCTCTGGATGAGGAACGCTACCAAACCGTGTACGCTAAAGCGGAGGGATCGGTGGCGGCGCCCACGGCCGGACTGCACTTTACGCAGGGTCTCCTTGCCAGGATACCGCATGCGTTCCTAACCCTGCACGTCGGGGCAGGAACTTTCCGCCCCGTGCAGACGGAAGTTCTGGAGGAGCATCCCATGCATTCGGAGCGCTTCGACCTTCCTGCGGCAACCGCGTCTGCGGTGGCGGATGCCGGACGGATTATTGCAATTGGCACAACGACGGCGCGGGTGCTCGAAAGCTGCGCTATGCAGGACGGCTCATTGCGGGTGGGGCCCGGACGGACGGATCTGTTTATCCGGCCGCCGTACGAATTCCGGGCGGTGGACGCGCTGCTCACAAACTTTCATCTTCCCAAGAGCACCTTGCTGATGCTCGTGAGCGCTCTGGCTGGCCGGGAACTCGTGCTGGCCGCTTATGCGGATGCGGTGCGTGAGGAGTACCGGTTTTTCAGCTATGGAGACTGCATGCTGGTTGTTTGAGGTGCTCTTTTTCGCGGGGGGGTGCGGGCGAGAGCAGAAATTTAGAGGATCTGGGGGAGGAACCCGGCAGTTTCAAGGGTCGCTTGAGAGGCGGGTGCAGTGGCGCGCGTTGCTTTCGGGCATCGGAGGGATGGGGGTCGGGGGTAAATGTGGGGCATTCGGGTGCCGGGGCTCAAACCGCCGGCCTTTAGAAAGCGGCGGCGGGAGCGCCTCACGAGCGCCGGTGAACCTTCTAAATGGAGAAGGCTCGTTTGAAGATTCAGGTGCGGGCGCATCGAACGGCTTGGACGGCTTGGACGGATTTGCTGCGTGCATCGTCCGTTCGAGTGCGGGCCGGGAGAGCAGCAAGGCTGTCTTTGTTTCGGCGTTTGGGCGCGGGTGGTCGGAGATTTGGAGTTGAGCGGGAACGTGCGGTGCCTTGTTCCTTGTTGGAGGGCCGGTTTCGTTGGCCGGGGTTGGGAGCAATTGAGCAAGGGTCGGAGAAGCAGGAAGGGCCGGCACGGACTGACCCTGCCACGTACCGAAAGCCACTCCATATGACATACATTGTATTAAGTTATAGATTAGGGTCTGCGGGCGAAGTTTTTCCAGTGCTGTGAATAACTTGTGGAGGCCCTTCGTTGCCCAAGCCCGCGCCCGATCCAAAAAACAGAGCGCCCAAAAAAAACAGAGCCCGCCAAACACCGGCTTCCAAACACCGACTTCCAAACACCGACCGCGAAAAACCGACCGCGAAAAACCAACGGCCCTCCCAAACCGCACAAACCTCCGCCCCGCCGCGAAATCCTGATCCGGCAGCGCTCCATCGATCCTCGCGCGCCAGCCCGGGCCCGCGCACGAACCCCACGTTTTAATCCGAAGACAATCTACGGGCTCGATTTCTGCTGCGCACTCGTTTACCTCCCTCAATGTCCAGCTCCTGCCGGCGCTCGCCGGTTCCCATCCACGGGCAACCGTCCCACGCCAGCCAACTTTTTAACAAACTGCTCTATGTCCGACACCGCCCTTGATACCCGCCAAAAAGCCCTCCTTGTAAATCTGGATCCTCGCCTCTACGGGACCTTCGCTGAAATCGGCGCCGGTCAGGAAGTGGTGCGTTGGTTTTTCCGCGTGGGCGGAGCCGCCGGGACGGTTGCCAAGAGCATGTCGGCTTACGATATGACGGTTTCCGATGCCATTTACGGGACAAGCGACCGTTACGTGTCACGGAGCCGTCTGGAGGCGATGCTGGCCCACGAGTTCGAGCTCAATGTCCAGAGGCTTGATTCCAAGCGCGGCGATCACACCTGCTTTTTTGCTTTTGCAGACACCGTGGCAGCACGTTCTTTCCGCGGTGGATCAGAGTGCCATGGCTGGATGGGGATCACTTTTCAGCACGCGCCGAGGGCTCCCGAGAGCCGGATTTTGATCCACGTTCGGATGCTGGACGTCGAGAATGCGGCCCAGGCGGAGGCGCTCGGTATGGTGGGCGTCAACCTGGTGTACGGGGCCGGTTTTCTGCACCAGGATCCGGAATCGCTGTTGCTTTCATTGCTGGACCAGTTGTCCGTGGGCCGCATTGAGATCGACATGATCGAATTTTCTGGGGCTGCATTTTCAAAGGTAGACAACCGCTTGATGAGCTTGAAGCTGGTGCAACTCGGGTTGTCCGGGGCCGCCATGTTTGGGCCACACGGTGAGGTTCTACAGCCCTCGGAAGTCTTCTACAGGAAGGCAATTCTTGTCGAACGCGGGGCGTTTCATCCGGTCACTAAGGTGCACATGGACATGCTCAAAAGCGCCTCTGAAAAGTTCAGGGCGCTTCCCGAGGTTAAGAATGCCAATACGCCTGTGATCGAGGTCATGGAGATCACCATGCGGAATCTTCTTTCAGACCAGACGGCCGTGGACCCGCAGGACTTTCTAGACCGGGCCGACGTGCTGGCTGCCTGCGGACTGCCGGTGCTCGTCTCGGACTTTTCCGAATACTACCGGTTGAGCGCGTTTCTTTCGCGGATGACCCATGAACCGATCGGCATCGCGCTTGGTGTCACACGGTTGTTGAATCTTTTTGACGAGAGTTTTTACGCGAATTTGCCGGGCGGCCTTCTGGAATCTTTTGGCCGACTCCTTAAACACCAGCTTAAGCTTTTTGTGTATCCAGCTCTGGACAAGGATTCAGCGACGATCCGTACGGTGGAAAACCTCGTGGTTCCCGCCGGATTGCAGAAGCTTTACGAGTATCTGAACGAGCGCGGTTCGTTTGTGGGCCTGGACGCGGCGGATCCCAGTCTGCTTTCAATTTATCCAAAAGATGTGCTCAGCGCGATGCTGCGGCGGGATCCAACATGGAAGACGATGGTTCCTCCGGAGGTTGTTGAAACGATCGAGCAAAAGAAGCTGTTCATGCACGACTCTGAGCCGAAGGCGTAGCCTCAGAGTCGAAATGGCGTGCCCCCCTTGGTCGCGGTGACTCCAGCGGGGCCATGCTTTTGGTTGGGTTTCTCCTCGTCACCTTTTGGCGGTGTCTTGCCGCTCAAGGTGCCGTTTGTAAGAACTGAGAGTCGGCTTGCGGCATCTCGCCTTGGGCGCTTGCAACCGATTCCCTTCCGTCTCCCCTGCCCCTTCGCTACTTCGCTACTTCGCGGGTCTTGCGGAGGATTGGCCGTCCACGTCCAAATAGGTGGGCGTTTTATCTTTCCCCGGGGATTCGATGCGCAACTGCTTGAGGGTCGTCACTTGATCCAGCGACTGGATTTGGCGCACGGTTAGGCGGCGCAACAGAGTGCCGTCGTCGCCATAAGATTCACTTTTGAGGAAAGCCGCGTCGGACTGACTCACCCACACAAGCACCTCGCGATAGGGCGAACGCACCCCCGCAGGACGGCGAACCCTGATTTTCCAGCACTTGGCCAGCATCAGGCTCTCTTCACCCTCCAACGTCGCCTCGTTCCAGTAGAGAAAACGCAGAGCGAGGTCTTCGTAACAGACCCCCATGCCTGAGATTTCATCCGCAAAATCAATCTTTTGGGAAACGCCTGCCGCCGTCCCGACTTCGAGGGTCGAGGACTTTTCCCCAAAGTGAAGAGACACCAAAAGCGGGGCTGGGGGGGTGGCGTTGGGAAATTCAAAGCGCACTCTAGGGCCGTCCATGACCATTCGGTAGAAGATGGATTTCGGTCCCTTGCGCAGCTTGCCCTGGAGCGTTTGTTTGATGGAGGCTTGTGCCTCCCGCACCCCCTCGAGCAGGGCAACCGGGTCGATTTTACCGGCCGGCTTTGTTTCCGCAGCCTGGACCCGTCCTCCACAAAGGTCGACAGCCACGCCGCCCAAGGTCAAAGTCACGCCCGCGAACAAGGCGGCCTTCAGAGCCCTAGCCGCCCCTCCCGCAGTTTTCGATTTCACACAAATGGAATCACTCATAGCTTCTCCTACCCTTTCACGATCCCGATGGACAGCCACCTTCTTTTTTTGCTCAACAGCAAATGGACGCACCCTTTTTTGGACCGCTTCCTCGGGATTCTCTCCTGCATGGAATTTTGGTTTCCAGTGTTCGGTCTGGGGGCGTTTTTTCTCGTTTGGAAATACCGGGTGCGGGGGGCGGCCTGTTTGGTGTTTTGCGCACTGGCGGTTTTAATCAACGAGGAGGGGGTGTCTCAACCGCTCAAGAAGTGGACGGCCCGGCCCCGCCCCCATCAGAGTCTGGAGGGAGTGCGCCGGGTGGATGTGGCGCCGATCAAGCCCAAGATCCTCGCGGCCGTTGCCCCGATGCAGATCAGTTTCTCGGGTGCGCCCAACCCCGCCGAGCCCAATAAACGCTCTTTCCCCTCCTCCCACACACTCAACGCCACCACACTGGGTCTCACCTTTGCGCTGTTTTTTCGAGCACCTCTCTGGCTGCTGCTCCCCATTCTGATGGCCTGGTCCCGCGTGTACACGGGCGCGCACTGGCCGAGCGACGTACTCGCATCCGTCATGATGGGGCTTTTCATCAACGGGGGGCTGATATGGGGCGCCGAGTGGTTTTGGCGCAGACGCCTGAGCCGGCTTCGGCCAGAATGGACGGGCCGTTGGCCTTTTTTCTTGTTACCTTCCTTTCCCTTGCCCCAATCCAAGATGGATTGACTTCCTCTTTAACTCTCCATGAACCCGAAACGCTGGCTATTTAGCGCCCTCGCCATTCTCACCCTCTTGCGCGTCTGGATGACGGGCTGCATGGAACTCGCCCCCGACGAGTCCTACTATTACCTTTGGAGCCAGCACCCCGATATCTGCTACTTCAGCAAAGGCCCCGGTGTCGCCGCAGCGATCCGGATCGGCACCGACCTCATCGGCCCCACGGAACGCGGGGTCCGGCTTCTGAGCCCGCTGCTTTCACTCGGGACCAGCCTGCTCATGTTCCTGATGGCTCGCCGTCTTTTTTCCGAACAAGTCGCCGTGTGGACCGCCCTGGCCATGAATTTCCTCCCGATCCTTCAGGTCGGCAGCGTCGTGATGACCATCGACCCGCTTTCGATCTTTTTCTGGACTGCCGCAATGTTCACGTTCTGGCTGGCAATCGAAAAATCCCATCCCGAGGAGGGCGAAAACTTGGGGGCCGGCTGGAGCTTCTGGTGGCTGGCGACGGGGGCTCTGATTGGCGCGGGCTTTTTGTGCAAATGGACGAATGCCATGCAGCTGGTTTCCATTCTGGCGGTGCTGCTTTCGGGGCGGCGCTTGAGGCGTCATTTTTTCCAACCGGGCTTTTGGCTGATGCTTTTGGTATTCCTTGTTTTTCTGCTGCCGCCCCTCCTTTGGAATGCCCAGCACCAGTGGATCACCTTTGAGCATCTCACCCACCGGGGCGGTCTGAAAGAACCTTTTCGAATCCACATCGGCGAACCCTTTGCCTTTTTGGGCGCCCACGCCGGGGTTTATTCGCCGCTGCTTTTTATCGCCATTTTAATGACTCTTTGGCGGGCCGTTCCCCGGGCCAAGGATCACTTCAAACCCCGCTTCCTGCTCGCCTTTTCCCTGCCCCTTTTGCTGCTGTATCTGTTTCTTTCTCTGAAAAAAGCGGGCGAAGCCAACTGGACGGCTCCCGCCATGGTTTCGGCTGGGATTTTGGCCACGGCTGACTGGTACGAACGGGCGCGCCGCAGTGCAGGCGTGCGCCGCTTTTTGGGAATCGGACTGGGATTCGGGCTTGTCCTGAGTGTTCTGGTCATGAACATCGACCTGCTGCGTTCTGCCGGCCTCCCCTACCCCTACCGAAGGGACCCAACCACGCGCCTGCGCGGATGGCAGACGGCGGCGGAAGCGGTGGAAAAAGTCCGTGCCGAACGCGAAAAGGCCCTCGGCGCGCCGCTGTTTCTGATAGCCAACGGCCGGGGTGTCGCCTCCAGCGTCGGCTTTTATCTGAAGGAAAAACGCATGGAAGGCCCCGGGCACCCACCCATTTACACCCCGGAGTCCCAGGCCATCGAAGACCAGTTTGCCTTCTGGCCGAAGTACGACCAGTTTGTGGCCTTCAAACCCGGCCAGCGGCCAGTCGACTCCCTTTTCACAGAAGAGGGCGGGTTCAACCCCTTCCACGGACGCAGCGCCCTGTTCATTTCCGACTCCGACGACGACTCCGCCCCTAGTGCCATCACCGGTGGTTTTGAGAAGGCGGAACTCATCGCCTGCTTTGATCTGGAGCGGCGGGGGTGGCGGGTGCGCCAGATTCGAATTTTCGAATGCACCAATTATCACAGCCGTTCTTTGTAGCCAGAGGGAACAAAACTATTCTTTTTTTGGCATTCTGCCTGGTTTTAAGGAATAGATATCTCCCGCATGCTTTCTGTAGTCATTCCGCTATTTAACGAAGAAGACAATGTCGCGCCCTTGTGCGAGGAAATCGCCACGGTTCTGGCGGGCCAGCCTTACGAAATTGTCTTGGTAGACGATAAATCGACAGATGAAACGCTGCGGCGAATTCCCCTCAAAGCAGAGATCCGCGTGATTGAGTTTGGCAAGAACACAGGCCAAAGCGGCGCGATGTACGCAGGAATCAACGCAGCCATCGGGGATGTGCTCATCCTTATGGACGGAGACCGCCAGAACGACCCCGCGGATATCCCAAAAATGCTCTCCGAGTTAAACAAGGGATACGACCTGGTGTGCGGCTACCGGGCCTCGCGCAAAGACACCCTCTCCAAGCGCCTTACCTCGCGCTTCGCCAACGGCATCCGCTCCCGCTTCACGCGCGACGGCGTGCGCGACACCGGTTGCACTCTGAAGGTGCTGCGGCGTGAGTGCCGCGAAGCGCTGCTGCCCTTCAACGGGATGCACCGCTTTATCCCGGCGCTGATCAAGGGCATGGGGTACAGGATCACGGAAATGCCCGTCAACCACCGCCCCCGGGTCGCAGGGGTGAGCAAGTATGGGTTCGGAAACCGCGCACTGCGCGCCACCATGGACATGTTTGCCGTGCGTTGGCTGCTCTCCCGCCAGATCCAGATCCGCGTCGCCCCAGCCCCTGCTCCCTCTGCTTAAGGCTTCCCGGCGCGCGAACGAATGCGGACGCCTCTCTGTTTTGCATGATTTATCTAGACGCTAACGCCACCACTCCTCTGGATCCCCAGGTGCTGGAGGCCATGCTTCCTTCCCTTTCCCTCCACTACGGCAACCCCTCCTCCAGCCACTTCGCCGGCCGACAAACGCGGGCCCTCATCGACACCGCCCGCGACGAACTCGCCTCTGTTTTGGGCTGCAAATCCCACGAACTCATTTTCACCTCCGGCGGCACCGAGTCCGACAACCTTGCGGTTCTGGGCCTCGCACGCGCCCACGCGCGTAAGGGGCGCCATCTCATCACCTGCCAGACGGAACACCACGCCGTCCTCGAGGCTTTTGAACACTTGGAGAAAAAGGAGGGCTTCTCCGTCACCAAACTAGGGGTGAGCCCCTCCGGCCTTCTCGATCCGGAGACCCTTCAGGCCGCGCTGCGCCCGGACACCACCCTAGTCTCCATCATGAGCGCCAACAATGAAACTGGCGTGCGCCATCCCGTTCGCAAGCTCAGTGAAATTTGCCGGAAAGCGGGCGTTTTGTTTCACTCAGATGCGGTGCAGTCCTTTGGCAAAGAACCTCTCGAAATGGCCGATTTCGACGCCCTCAGCCTTGCCGCCCACAAGTTTTACGGCCCAAAAGGCGCCGGCCTCCTCTTCCTTAAAGGCGGCATCGTGCTGGATGCTGTCCAGCGCGGGGGCAATCAGGAAGGACAACGCCGCCCCGGAACGGAAAACCCCGCGGCCATCGTTGGGATGGCGAGCGCCGCAAAACTTGCCGTGGCTCGGATGGAGGAGGATGCCGCCCGGATCGGCCCCCTGCGAGACCGCCTGGAGGCCGGGGTGCTGGAGGCCTGCCCGGGAGTTTTGGTCAACGGCATTGGGGCTCCGCGGATGTGGAACACGCTCAACGTGAGTTTCCCTGCCTCCGATGCGGAAAGTTTGCTTATGTCGCTGGATTTGGAGGGAGTCTGCGCCTCCAGCGGTTCCGCCTGCATGGTGGGTTCCATGACGCCCAGTCACGTTCTGGAGGCGATGGGAGTTCCCACCGCGCGAGCAGGGAGTGCGGTGCGATTCTCTTTGGGAAGGTCCCTGACTCCCGAAGACATTGAAGCCGCGATTGGCAAGGTGAGAAGGGTGTGGGACCGACTACGCTCATGAATGTTTTTGCAGCTTTTCGAAAACTTAAAACCCCTCAGACCTCGACTCCTGCAGCGGTGGGTGGCGGCAATCCCAGCCTCAATCCCAACTACAAGCCCGCCCCTGAACTCCATATCCTGGCGAATGCCAAGCTTTTAAAGCTCGGAATGGATCTCCTTGCAAAAAAACTCACCGTGGCTTGGAACCCGCGCATGCGCAGCACCGCCGGACTCGCCTATCCGTCCACGGCTCAAATCGTCCTCAACCCGCGACTGCTGGGTTTTGGGGCTGCCGAAGTGGAGCGCACGCTCTTCCACGAACTCGCCCACCTCGTGGCCCATCACCGGTGCGGTCGCCGAAGAATCGCCCCGCACGGTCCGGAATGGCGCAAAGCCTGCCAGGATTTGGGCCTGCCCAACGAGGCCCGCTGCCACGACCTGCCCCTGCCCCGGCGGAAACTGGCCCGCGATTTCGTCTACCAATGCCCGCACTGCGAGACGCTTCTTGAACGGGTGCGGGCCTTCCGGCGCCCTGCAGCCTGCATGATGTGCTGCCGTAAATACGCTTCAGGCCACTACGACGAACGCTTTAAACTCTCACGCATCCGCCCAAAAACAGGCCTCCCTGCGCACTGATCCTTGAACAAAGACGCCAGAGCGGCGTCCAAGGTGAATAGCCACATCTCCCAGCCCCGCCCCTCCATGCGCCTTTCTGAAAACGCCTCCCTTCATTTAACGTACTGCCAGAACATCCACCCCGGCGAAACCTGGGCGGAACACTACGAGGCCATCGCCAGCAAAACGACCGGAGTGCAAAAGGCGCTCAACGTCACCGAACCCTTCGGACTAGGACTCCGCCTGAGTGCCACCGCAGCATCCGAGCTACTCGAACCCTCAGAGCTGGAGCAGGGGCGCGAGCTTTTTAAAAAACACAACTTCTACCCCTTTTCCATCAACGGCTTTCCGTTCGGTAAATTTCACCGAGGCCCGGTCAAAGCCGATGTTTACGCCCCGGACTGGCGCTCCCCCCAGCGCCTGCACTACACCCTCGAACTGGGCCGAGCCCTCGCCTTCTGGCTCCCGGAAGAGGTGGAAGGCAGCATCAGCACCGTCCCAGGTTCCTACGCTTCCTGGATCCGATCCAAGGAGGACGAACTCAGCATGGCCCGCAACCTCGGTGCAGTAGCCGCCGATTTCGCCAGAATTGAAGCCGAAACAGGACGTCTGCTCCACCTCGGACTAGAGCCTGAGCCCGATTGTTTTTTGGAGACCACCGCGCAGACCCTCGCCTTTTTTGAGGGGGCTCTCCCGCAAGGAGCCGTCCCCGAAATCCAGCGACTCCGCCAAGTAGGCCCGGAGCGCGCACTCGAACTGCTCCGCCGCCACATCGGTGTGTGTTTTGACACCTGCCACGTGGCGCTTCAGTACGAAAATCTGGCGCATTCCCTGCGAGCCTATCGGAAGGCGGGGATTCGCCTTTCAAAAATCCAGCTCAGCGCCGCCCTGCGCACTCCGGCAAGCGCCGAAGGAGCCGAGGCTCTCAAACAGTTCCGCGAACCCACCTATCTTCACCAAGTCAAGGCCCGCCGAGCCGACGGTACCGTCCAATCCTGGCCCGACCTTCCCGAAGGCATTGAGGGGTTCCCCTCTGCTCCGGGGTTGGAGGAAGTGCGTGTGCACTTTCACGTCCCACTTTTCGTCGCCCCCATCGCACCACTCGCCTCCACTGCGGACGCCCTGGACGCTGATTTTTGGAGCGAAGTGCGCTCCGGGGTCTGTCCCCATCTGGAGATCGAAACGTACACATTTGACGTGCTCCCGAAGGAGGTGCATCCCGGAGATATGGTGGAGAGCATCGCTCAGGAATACCGCTGGGTGCTCGAGAGAATTAAGGAGTGAGCCCCAACCGGCTACCCCTTCAAATCCAGCGGCCTTACTTCGGCGTTTCGTCAGCACTTTTCTGGGCTGCCTTTTCCTTGTTCGCTTCCAGGCGCTGAGCGTAGGCGTTCACCAATTCCCGGCTCCGGTATTCCAGCCGGAAGACGACGCTCCGATCGTTAAAAACGCGGATGCTCAGGTCTATCATGGTGTCCTCCCCTTCCCTTTCCCAACCGGCGGCATAAAAGTCGTCACCCGAGGTAATCCGGCGGACGACCTCGGCCTCGTCGGTGGCTCCTTCAACCTGATGCATGCGGCTTGGTTCTCCATAGAGGGCACTCACCGCATCCTGGGAGTTCACCGCCCATTCCAGAAAGGGCCCCACGTCAGCCGACAGCCGTGGAACGATCCGCACGTAGCTTCCCATGATTAAACGACCTTCCTCATCTTGGGAAAGAACGGCCTCCACCTGCGTGCCCAGAAGGTCCGCCTTGCGATGCAACTTTCCTGCCGTCTCCTGCCACTGTGCGCGGTTCACCAAGTCTGAAAGGGAGGTTCCTAAGCGCATGCCCAAAAAAGTGTCGGGTAAACGGCTGGGCATCCCAGAAGCAAAACCCGAGGTTCCCGACTGGGCGGGCACCGAGGGAGGGGCGGTTGGGGCGGTTGGGGCTGCCGGTTGGGGCATGGGCGCAGGTGTGGTGCTTGGCCCTGCCACCGTAGCGCTCCCGCTTGTCACACCTGGTTCGGGCGTGGGTTTTGGGGGCGGAGACTGCACCTCCTTGGGCGCCTCAGAAACCATCGCGGGCACCTCCTTGACCTGAGTTGCTGGCGCAACCGCGACACTCGCCCCCTGTGAGGGAAGCGCGGAATCCGAGGGTGAGACCAAACGGCTAACGCCGACCCCGACCACCAGCCCCACCGCGAGAGAGACCGCAGCGACAGCCTCCCTGCGTTGCAATGCCTGCGGAAGCCAACCGGAAGCCCTCTGGTCCGCGCTCTGGCTCAAGTTTCTGTTCGCGCTTCTGTTCGCGCTAACCGCCTGGGCGAGTTGCTCCGTGAGTTTCTTGATTTCCAGCTCTCTGGTTTCAAGTAACTTCTCAAAACCCAAGTCTACCGCACTTGCGGGAGCGCCCATCTGAGCGACCACCTTTTTTGAAAGCTCCTCCACCTTCGCCTGAAGCGCCAAAACGTCCTTCTCTCGCTCTTCGCTTCGAAGCGAGACAGCTTCTCGTTCCCTCTCTGCCCCATGCAGGCGGCTTTCCACGTTTTTAAGCCTTTCCGCGGCCGCCCGTTCAATCACCGTTTTGGCTTCAATCAGGCGCTCCATTTCAGAGGAAAGCGCCTTGGTGGCTGCGTCGGTCTGCTCCGCCCTGCGCAGAGCAACTTCCCGCGCGTGCTCCACCTCGCTGAGATGGGATTTCTCTTTCGAAAGTTCTTCCGCGCGAGTCTTCGCCGTGGCCGCCTTCTCCTCGAGCACGCGTTCGAGTTCAGCGCGCACTTCCACCAGCTCCTCTGCCGGTCTCTTTGCCGTGCTCTCCGCCTGCAATGCGCGGGCCTTGAGGGCCTCACACTCGCCTTCCATTTTGGCAAAACGCGCCCTTTCACGAACCAGCTCAGCTGCTGTAACAGCCTCCAAAGCCGTAGCAGCCTCTAAAGCCGTCTTTTCTTGAGTCAAACGCTCGAACTCCACCTTTAACTTGGCGAGTTCCGCCGCCGGTTTTTTGGCGCTGGACTCGGATTTAGAAGCCGTTTTTTTTGCCGCCTCCCTTTCCGTCTCCAGTTCCACCAGCCGCGCCTTCTCGCGAGCCAGCTCTTCCGCCGCCGTCTTCGCCGACTTGGCAAGGTCCGCCTTTTCGGCGCTAACCCGCTCCAATTCCGCGCGTACTTTCGCTAGTTCTTTGGTGGGCCCCTTTGCGGAAGCCTCGACCTCGAGGACACGCGCCTTGGCCGCCTCCCGTTCCGTCTCCAGTTCCACCAGCCGCGCCTTCTCGCGAGCCAGCTCTTCCGTCGCCGTCTTCGCCGTCTTGGCAAGGTCCGCCTTCTCCGCGCTGACCCGCTCCAATTCAGCGCGTACCTTCGCAAGTTCTTTGGCGGGCCCCTTTGCGGAAGCCTCGACCTCGAGGACACGCGCCTTGGCCGCCTCCCGTTCCGTCTCCAGTTCCACCAGACGCGCCTTCTCGCGAGCCAGCTCTTCCGTCGCCGTCTTCGCCGCCTTGGC